>JBBPYN010000142.1:0-11927 GCA_038199875.1 Rubrobacterales bacterium | reverse complement strand
GAGGAGCTTGGAGAGAGCATGGCATTCCCGACAGACCTCGAGATAGCCAGGAAGGCTAGGCTCGAACCGCTACAAGAGATCGCAGCGGGCATAGGTATAGAAGAGCACCTCCTCGAGCCCTACGGGGAGAGCGTCGCCAAGGTGAAGCTCGAAGCCCTCGGGGAGCTTGCGGACAGGCCGAAGGCCAGATACGTCGTGGTCTCGGCCATAACCCCGACGCCTCTTGGCGAGGGCAAGACAACCACCACCGTCGGCCTTGGGCAGGCCTTCAAGCAAATCGGCAAGAGGGCCACGGTCGCCATCCGCCAGCCCTCGATGGGCCCGACGTTCGGGATCAAGGGCGGCGCAGCCGGCGGTGGCTACAGCCAGGTGGTGCCCATGGAGACTTTCAATTTGCACCTTACCGGCGACAACCACGCCGTTACCGCCGCCCACAACATGCTGGCGGCGATGATCGACAACCACATCCACCACAACGACGACTTCTTCAACGTCGACAGGCACAGCGTCGGGTTCAGGCGGGTCATGGACATAAACGACAGGGCGCTGAGGAACGTGATCACCGGCCTCGGCGAGCGGGTCGACGGCGTTATCCGCGAGACGGGCTTCGATATCACCCCGGCCTCCGAGGTGATGGCGATACTGGCGCTCTCCCTCTCGCTCAGGGACATGCGCGAACGTCTCGGGCGGATCGTGGTCGGCAACGACACCGATGGGAACATCATCACGGCCGAGGACCTGAAGGCCGCTGGTGCCATGGCCGTCATCATGAAGGAGGCGATCAAACCCAACCTGATGCAGACCCTGGAGAACACCCCGGCCCTGGTCCACGCCGGTCCCTTCGGCAACATCGCGACGGGCAATTCCTCGGTGGTGGCCGACCTGATAGGCATCCGCGTGGGAGATTTCCTCATAACCGAGGCTGGCTTCGGCGCGGACATGGGTGCCGAGCGCTTCTTCAATATCAAGTGCCGCATCTCGGGCCTCGAACCGGACGCGGCCGTGCTCGTCGCGACCGTGCGGGCCCTGAAGGACCATTCTGGACGCTACGAGGTCAGGGCGGGGCGACCGCTTTCCGATGAGATGCTCGAAGAGAACCCTGACGACGTCCTGGCTGGCGCAGCCAACCTCGCGAAACAGATAGAGAACATCCGGCTTCACGGGGTCTCGCCCGTGGTGGCTATCAACGCCTTCCCCACGGACCACGAGTCTGAACACGACGCCATCAGGCAGGTCGCTGAGAAGATGGGGGCGCGGGTGGCCGTCTGCGACCACTTCGCGCAGGGGGGCAAGGGTGCCGTCGAGCTGGCCGAGGCCGTCGCTGAGGCGGCCGAGGAGCCTTCCTCGTTCAGTTTCCTCTACCCCGATAAGGCTCCCTTGAGGGAGAAGATCGAAGCCATAGCGACCAGGGTCTACGGGGCTGATGGGGTGGAGTACGATCTGAGCGCGAGTCGCCAGCTCGACTCCTACGAGAAGAACGGCTTCGGCAACCTGCCCGTCTGCATGGCCAAGACACACCTCTCTATCTCCTCTGACCCCTCGCTCAAGGGGGCGCCGAAGGGCTGGACGCTCCCTGTTCGCGAGGCCAGGATCTCGGCTGGGGCCGGGTTCGTCTATCCTATCTGCGGCGACATGCGCACCATGCCAGGCTTGAGCGTGGCGCCGGCCGCCCATAACATCGACATCGACGATGATGGCCAGGTCGTCGGGCTGTTCTGAGAGGCTGTCCCTCTGCATACTCCAGAAAACACCACATCGGACTACCTGGATCTCTCGGTCGGGGAATTCCTCGAGCGCGTGGCCTCGGACGAGGCTGCTCCCGGCGGAGGCTCCGTTGCCGCCATTGCCGTTGCCCTCGCCGCGGGGTTGGCAGGCATGGCCGCTCGTCTGTCCGCCGCCCAACTGGCCGAGGCCCCAGGGCTGGCCGAACGGGCTGACGCTTCGAGGTTGAGGGTCGCACCCCTGGCCAGGGCAGACGCGGAGTCCTACGGGCGTGTGCTCGACGCATACCGTGAGCCTGACTCCGAGACCCGTACGGTGCGTATCAGGGATGCCCTCTCAGGGGCCGCCGACGTGCCGCTGACCGTCGCCGAGATCGGGAACGAGGTCGCCGGTATCGCCGCCAGGCTGGTGAAGGAGGGCAACCCCAACCTGGAGGGAGACGCGATGGCCGCGGTCTTGCTCGCTGACGCGGGCGTTCGCGCCGCGGCGGCGCTGGCCGAGATCAACCTGTCTTCAGCGAACGTGAAGGACGACCGCCTCGGTCGGGCGAACGAACTCGTCGAGAAGACAGCCGCGACCGTGCGGCGGGCCAGAGGTGAGGACGGACGAGGATGAACGTGGCAGGAGCTTACAGTATAGTTTACAAACAAGGTCTCACAAGAGGGGTGTAATCAATGTCTGAGAGAAGGACGCCGTTCTACGATTTCCACAGCCGTTCGGCCAGGAACCTGGTCAAAGGGGGTGGGGGCTTCATGTTCCCGACCTCATACGCCTCATCCCTGGAGGAACACCTGAACGTGCGCAGAAACGTCGGGATGCAGGATCTCTCGACGATGGGCGAGGTTGACATCAAGGGGCCAGGCGCCGAGCGGCTGGTAAGGCGGCTGCTGGTGAACGAAGTTCAGGACATGGAGCCAGGGCAACTCAGGTACTCGACGATGTGCAACGAGGACGGTGGTGTCGTAGACGACGTCACCGTCTACAAATTCGACGACGAGCACTTCATGATCGTCACCGGTTCAGGGCCGCGCGAAAAGGCTTACCGTTGGATCTCCGAGCATGCCGTTGGCTCCAGCGCCTACGTGACCGATCTGACAGCAGCCATTGCCCTGCCAGTGGTTCAGGGGCCGCGTTCGCGCGGCTACCTCAAGACCGTGGTCGAAGGTGTGGATCTCGACGAGTTGAGGTTCTTCCGGTTCGCGCCTTGTCGTATCGGGGGCGTGGAGTTGCTCATCTCACGCTCGGGCTACACGGGTGAGTTGGGCTACGAGCTGTATACGCCGGCGGATCAGGCCGCCGCGTTGTGGGAGCATATCTTGCAGACGGGCCGCGAATTCAACCTGAAGCCCTACGGCCTCGAGGCCATGCAGTCCCTGCGCATCGAGAAGAGCCTGCCCCTCTACGGCCCAGACATAAGCGAGGAAGACACCCCATTCCATGTGGGCCTCGGTCGCTGGGTCCGCTTCGAGAAGCGCGACTTCGTCGGCCGGGAGGCTCTGCTGCGGGTCCAGGAACGCGGCCTTCAGAGGCGCTGGGTCGGCCTGATCCTGGAGAGCGAGGTCCCTGCCGCCCCTGGCGCCGGGGTCTACGGCATCGCCGATGTTGCCACCTTCAGGGAAGTCGTCGAGACAGGGGCCGAGGCGGGCGAACAGGAGGACGAGTTCATGCCTGGCGAAAGGCAGGTCGGTCGCGTCACCTCGAGCGCCATGGGTCACACGGTGGGCAGGATGCTGGCCATGGCCTACGTGGACGCCGCCCACTCCTGGCCAGGCAACAACCTGATCGTCGAGTCTGGCGGCAGGCCCGTCCCCGCCAGGATCGCCCAGACGCCTTTCTTCGACCCCGAGAACGCCCGCGTCAGAGCCAGGCCACACGAAGACGACCGGCTCTCAGAACTGGACCCCGAGCCGGCACGGCTGACGAACGCGAGGGTCCCCACGAGACAGTCTCCGAACGGGAACGCCAGATAGTGGCCGACACGTACTCCGGCCGCTACGATGTCATCGTCGTCGGCGTGGGAGGTATGGGCAGCGCCACGGCGTACTACCTCGCCCGAAGGGGCAAGAGGGTGCTTGGCCTGGAGCGGTTCGGTATCCCGCACGCGATGGGCTCCTCGCACGGGCAGACGCGCATCATCCGCCTCGCTTACTACGAAGACCCCTCCTACGTGCTGCTTCTCAGGCGCGCCTTCGAGCTGTGGCGGGAGATCCAGGCCGAGGCGCGTGAGAAACTCCTGCACGTCACGGGCTCCATAGACGCCGGACCCGGTGAATCCTGGGTCTTCAAGGGCTCGTGGGAGTCATGCAAGCTCCACGACCTCCCGCACGAGGTGCTGACCGGCGCGGAGCTCGGACGCCGCTACCCCGGCTATCACCTTCCCCCCGAGCACCTCGCGCTCCTCCAGCCCGAGGGAGGATTCCTCGCGCCTGAGCGCTGCATCGTCTCCTACGTGATGGCGGCGCAGTCACTGGGGGCCGAGATTCATGGCCACGAGCGGGTCCTGGAGTGGGTCCCGCTCGAGGGAGGGGTACGCGTTCGCACCGACCGCGGCACGTACGAGGCCGATAGGCTCGTGATGACCGCCGGCGCCTGGAATGGGGATCTACTCGACGTCCTCGAAGGGCTCGCCGTGCCCGAGAGGCAGGTCCTGGCCTGGCTTCAGCCGACCAGGACGGATCTTTTCCAGCCCGACAATTTCCCCGTCTTCAACCTGCTCGTGGACGAGGGCCGCTTCTACGGCTTCCCCATCTTCGGCGTGCCAGGCTTCAAGTTCGGTAAGTACTTCCACCTGGGCGAGACCGGCGATGCCGACGAGATCGACCGCCAGCCCCACGACTACGACGAGCGGCTGCTCCGTAGCTTCGCCGAGCGGTACTTCCCCGACGGTTGCGGGCCCACGATGGACCTCCAGACCTGCATGTTCACCAACACCCCAGACCACCACTTCGTCATAGACGTGCACCCCGACTACCCGCAGGTCTCCATCGCCTCGCCGTGTTCCGGACACGGCTTCAAGTTCGCCAGCGTCGTCGGTGAGATCATGGCCGACCTGGCCGAGAAGGGGTTTACTCGCCACGACATAAACCTCTTCCGACTAGACCGGCTTACGGGAGGGCAGCGGGCCGGACAGAACGGCCGCCAGCCGGTCCGCGATGTACAGGCGGAGCAGTTCGACGGGCGACTCCGCTCCTTTCCGCGTGCGGAGGACGTGAGGACGTTCTGGTAGCCGTGGGCCCACCCTGATCGGGCCGGGATACGGAAGGTAGTGTAGGATCTGCGCTTATGTGCGCCGTAGTACGCAAGAGTCCCTCGGTACAGTCGGTTGACAGGGCCGTCACCGTTATGGAGTTCCTGGCGCGCCGCGGGTGGTCTGGGGTGACCGAGGTCTCCAGGGAGTTGGATATCCACAAGTCCACCGCATACCGGCTGCTCACGACCCTGAGAGACCGGAGATTGGTCGAGCAGGACGCGGCGACCGAGAAGTACAGGCTCGGTTTTGGGATGGTGCTACTTGCGAGGACGGTGAGTGCCGACCTCGACATCCTTCGCTGCGCCAGGCCAGTCTGCGAGCGTTTGAGCGAGCGAACCAGGGAGACGGTTACCATCGCGGTCCTCGAGGGTGATGACGCGGTCATCATCCATCAGAGCCTCTCGCGGGCATCCGCCCTCAACGTCGACTGGACGGGACGGCACACGCCATTGCACGCCACGGCCGCAGGGAAGATATTCTTGCTGTACATGCCGGAGGATCAACTCCTCCGCGTCCTGGAAGGACCGCTGGAGCGTTTTACCGAGCATACCATCGTGGACCAGGCAGGCCTGAGAGACCACATAAAGGAGATTCGGGACGCAGGATATGGTTACACCGTCGAGGAACTGGAGACCGGGCTGAACGCGGTCGGGGCACCGATTCGCTCCTCCGACGGAGCGCTCGTTGGCGCGGTGAGCGTCTCCGGACCGGCCTTCCGGTTGTCACCCGCTGATCTGTCCGAGATCGGCGAACTGTCCAAGAGTGCCGCCACCGAGATATCTCGGTGCCTAGGGTTCCAGGGCTGAGCTGGCCCCGAGGTTCTGGTAGCCAGTGAACGCGGATAGCAGGGAACGTTACGGGTTCGTGTTTCTCGAGCCTGGGCGTCTGGTCGAGGGGGACCTTGGGCTCGTGCTTGCCGGAAGGTCGGGTGGGGATCCGGCACACGGGCGCTTGCCCTCATACAGGTTCGAGATGAGGCTCGTTGCAACGGGAAGGCATGTTGGAAACGTCGAGCTCCGTGTCGGCGATACGCACGACCTCGTCACGTATATAGGCCATCTCGGTTACTCGGTGCTCCCAGGGCACAGGGGCAACAGGTACGCGGCGAGGAGTTGCGCCCTTCTCCTGCCGCTGGCGCGCGAGCACGGCATGTCGAGGCTTTGGATCACGTGCAACCCTGACAACGTGGCCTCGAGAAGAACCTGCGAGATACTCGGCGCCGAACTCGTAGAGACCGTCGATCTTCCGTCATACACCGCCGCGTACCGAAAAGGAGAGCGGCAGAAGCTCCGCTACAAGATCGAACTGTAGAGAGCCCTGATCTCAGATGAGGTCGAAGCGCATTGGCCGGGGTTCTTCCAGGATCTCCAGCCGCTCATTCTTCTTGACCTCTTGAAGCAGCGCTTCGGAGACCCAGATCCTCCCTAACTTGAGGGTGTTCTCGATGCGGACTAGGCGGGCCTCCCGCGGTTCTACGCCGGCGCACATGGTCAGGGCTGCGGAAATCGCCATCTCGTCCGTCGGCATAACCATGGGCGTCTTTACCGGCGCCGGGGTGGTCGAGGTCAGGGCGTTCATGTAGGTGGCGGGACGGTCCATAGATCCGGCGAGGCGCTCGGTGACGACGTCGGCCATGCCGAGGCCGTTGGCGTTGCCGCCGGTCTCTTCCGTCAGGCCGAGGAAGACCATGCGCCCGACCGAAGGGCCGCCAGAGGCGGCGGTGGTCGGATATCGGCCCGTGACGTTCGGGTCGGCGCCGTCACCGGAGATGTTCTTCCCGATCTCATCGACGATGAGCACGTCGATGTCGTCGAAAGGGAGGCGTGCCAGGTTTTTCTTCGCCTCCTCGAGTAGCGGTGCTTCGGCTTCCTCCAGCTCCCCGGCGGGGATCGCGACTATCTTGCACGGCTCCTCGTGAGCGTTCTCGACGGTTGCGAGGCCGAAGGCGACCTTGCCGCTCTCGACGGCTACGCGGGCCGCCTCTGGGATGGTCTTGTGGATGTTCTCCCAGCCGGCGGAGTGGATGGAGTGCGCCCCCCGCTGCTTGCCGAGCCCGATGGCGAGCATCTTCGTCGGCCCACTCTCCACCGTCCCCCTGAAAGCGGTGTGTGGCTTGACCCTGTTGACGACTATGACCGAGTCGGCCTCGTGGGCGTTTCGGTCCATGTACACGCTAATGCCCGAGGGCGTCTCCCCGATCCTTACGGTCTCCATCGTCGCCCGCACGGGACAACCGAGTTCCTCTTCACCCATCCCGAGGTGCGCGAGCACCTCCGCCTGGCCCTCCGCGGTCGATGCGCCGTGGCTCCCCATCGCGGGGACCACGAAGGGCTCGGCCCCGGCGTCCTTCAGGGCCTCGACCAGCGCGGCGACGACCTCCCCGATCCCTGCCACCCCCCGGCTCCCGACGCCTATGGCCACCGAGCCAGAAGGTAGCTCCACGGCATCCAGCGCCTCGCGTACGCCATCCCGGATGTTCGTCAGGGCCGGCGGAGTATCTATCCGCTGCCCGACGAGCGCGACGCGGGGGAGTTCGACAGGGCGCAGCACCTCCTGTATCTCCTCGTAGATGGGGTTCTCTGTCTGCAACGCGTCACCTCCGTGGAGATCGTATTTGCAACGCTAATCCGGTGGGCCGCCCTGCTCGAAACGCGGCAGACCATCGCCCAAGTCCTCCCAGGCGATTTTGTCTTCAAGCCAGATATGGCGCGAGGGAGGGAACTCGTCGGGGCGGTCCAGGCTCGCGGTGGTCACGTCGATACAGTCGGGATCCTCATCTTGCCTGTAGGTTAGCGACGTCCCGCAACTCTGGCAGAAGGTCCTGCTAACCTCGTCGGAAGACCGGAAGTCCGCAGGCTCACCGGAGACGAAGGAGAACTTTCTGTAAGGAAAGGTAAGCCACGCGACCGAAGGCGCCCCAGAGGTGCTGCGGCACGAGACACAGTGGCAGACGGCCGACCTCAGAGGCTCCCCGTCCACCCTGTATCTCACCCTGCCGCAGAAACACCCACCCTCGTTGGGACCGCTCATCTCTATGCTCCCCTTCTCGGTACCAGCAACTATTCTAACAGCGACCTATGGGCCGGGACCGTCGGCGTTGCTATACTTCGTGTGGGAAGTCCTTCGGTGGAAAGGTCGTGGACGTTTGAGGGTGGCCCTGTTCGTACCGTGCTACGTTGACCTGATCTCGCCCGAGGTAGGCGTAAGCGTGGTGCGCGTCTTGCGCAAGCTCGGCGTCGACGTAATCTACCCGGAAGGCCAGACCTGCTGCGGGCAACCCGCCTTCAACTCGGGCTTCTTCGACGAGGCCCGCGCCGTAGGACGCCATTTCCTCGACGTCTTCGAGGGGGAACGCTTCGACTACGTTGTCTGTCCCTCAGGGTCTTGCACCACCATGGTCTCCCACTACTATCCTTTCATCTTCAAGGACCTGCCAGAAGAGCGCGAGCGTTCCGAGGCCTTTGCGGGACGCGTGAGGGAGTTCTCGGACTTCCTTGTCAACGTGATGGGCGTAGAGGACCTCGGGGCGCGGCTAGAAGGGAGGGCCGTCTTCCACTGCGGATGCCACCAGCGGCGTGAGCTCGGGATTCTCGATGAGCCGCGCGGGCTGCTCGGCAACGTCGATGGACTCGAGCTCGTGGACTGGGAGAACGAGGAGCTGTGCTGCGGGTTCGGGGGGACCTTCGCGGTAAAGATGCCAGACGTATCGACGGCGATGGCTGACGAGAAGATAAAGGCGCTTCAGAAGAGCGGGGCTGACACCCTGATCTCAGGCGACTCCAGTTGCCTGATGCACCTGGAAGGACGCCTGAGGCGCACCGGACACGACACCCGCGTCCTCCATCTCGCCCAGGTGCTCGACGACGGAAAGGCTGGTTGAGAGCGTGGAGACCAGGAAGCCGGCCCGCAAGCGCGAGACGGAAGATCGTCGCCAGGAGGGACTTACCAGCGGCGTAGAGGGCTTCAACGATAGGGCGCGCAGGGCCATCGCGGACGAGCAACTCCACGACTCCGTGGAGCTCTTTACACACAAGTCCGTGGCCGGGCGGAACGCCGTCCTTGACGCTCTGCCCGAGGCGCCCGAGCTCAGGGAGCGGGCTTACCGCATAAAGCAGGAGACCATGGCCAACCTCGACCGCTACCTGGAGCAGATGGCCGGCGCCGTCGAGGCGCGCGGCGGCAACGTGTTCTTTGCGACGGATGGCGAGGACGTCGTCCGCTACATCGGGGACCTCGCGCGGAACAGGGACGCGAAGGTCATCACCAAGTCCAAGAGCATGGCGACAGAGGAGATCGAACTGAACCGCCGGCTGGAAGAGGACTACGCCGACCTTGACCTCGAGATCGTCGAGACGGACCTTGGGGAGTGGATCGCGCAGCTCGCCGGCGATACGCCATCGCACATCGTCGGCCCAATCCTGCACATGAACCGCGAACGAATAACGGAGGTCCTCTCCAGGACAGCGGGCGAGGAGCTGCCGCCGGACGTCGAGGCCCTCGGCTCCTTCGCACGCAAACGCCTGCGCGAGAAGTTCCTGACCGCCGACATCGGTATTACGGGGGCCAACTTCGGGGTCGCCGAGACGGGGACCGTCGCCACCGTGACCAACGAGGGTAACGCCAGGCTCGTCACCAGCGTCCCCCCCGTCCACGTCGTCGTGATGGGTATAGAGAAGCTCGTTCCACGCTTCGAAGATCTCTCGGTCTTCGTCAGACTCCTGGCGCGTAGCGGCACTGGGCAGAAGCTCACGGTCTACACCAACTTCATCACGGGACCCCGGCAGACGGGCGAACTCGACGGGGCCGAAGAGTTTCATCTTATCCTCATGGACAACGGCCGCTCGAAGCTGCTCGGCACGGAGTTCGAGGAGGCACTTTACTGCATCCGCTGCGGCGCGTGCCTGAACGTCTGCCCGGTCTACCGCCAGACGGGCGGCCACGCCTACGGCTCGACCTACTCGGGTCCCATAGGGGCCGTCATAACGCCCCTCCTCAAGGGCAACGACGAGGCGAAGGATTTGCCACATGCTTCCTCGCTATGCGGCGCTTGCTGGGAGGCGTGCCCCGTCGGCATCCCGCTGCACGACCTGCTGTTGAAGTTACGCAACCAGCAGGTCGAGGAGGGGCTGGCCGGCAAGGCGCAGGAGATCGCCTTCAAGGGCTTCGAGAGCACTATGAAGAGGCCCGTTCTCTACAACATCTCCTCGAAGGCAGGCCGCCTGGCCCAGGAACCGCTCAAGAAGAACGGCTCGGTGAGACCACTTCCTGGGCCGTTGAGTGCCTGGACGGACTCCCGCGAGATGCCGCCGCTTGCCGGGAAGTCCTTTCGGCAGTTGTGGAAAGAGGGGATCTAGGTGCCAGCCAGGGCCGAGTTCCTCGCCTCCATCCGCCACCGCACCCAGGCGGGACGCTACAAGCCAACCAACGCCCCCGACGTCGCCTGGACCAGAGAGGGAGAGACCCCGGAAAGTGAACCTATCGAAGACCCGCCCGCCCGTTTTATCGAGGAGCTCGAAGCCCTTGGTGGTCACGGCAAGCGGGTCGAGAGCCAGCAACAGGCCCGCGAGTACGTGCTCGAGTTGGCGACCGATAGGGACGCGAAGCTCCTCGTTCGGTGGGACGTCGATGAGCTCGAGGCGCTTGATGTGGACGCACCGCTTGGCGAAGCCGGGGTCGAGGTGGTGGTGTGGCGTGATCTCACGGATTTCAGGGAGGTCGCTGGCAAGGCTGACATCGGGCTCTCTACGGCGGCGTGGGCCATAGCCGAGACAGGGACCCTGGTTCTGGAGGGCGGACCAGGGATGGGCCGCACCGTTACGCTACTGCCACCGACCTACGTGGCCGTGGTACCCGTGGACAGGATCCTGCAGACGGTGCCGGAGGCCATCGGGAAGTACGCCGGCGGCGAGGGCGGAGGGTTGCCGGCCAACGTCTGTTTTCACACGGGGCCTAGCCGTTCCGGGGACATCGAGATGTCGCTCTTCGTCGGGATGCACGGACCGGGGGACGTGCACGTTATCCTGGTCGGCTGAGGACTGCTGGGCGCTCAGGTGTTGCGGGGCAGCGTTCCGTAGAGCTTGGTAAGTGGCGTGGCGGTTACTCCATGAACCAGCACGGAGGCGCAGATGACTAGGCTACCGACGGTCCACGCCGCCTCTATGCCGGTCTCCCGCAAGGAGAAGGCGGCGTAGTAGAGCGCCGCCGCGCCCACAGGGCCGAACCAGCCGAGGAACAGGACATCCTTGCCCTTGGGACGAAGCGGACCGAGCAGGCGTCTCAGGGCCAGCACCGCGGGCAGACGCCTGAGCAGAAGTACTGCAGCCACGACCAGAAGCCCGGCCCAACCGAGTTCCAGCCACGCTCCCCACGGCAACGCCATACCTAGCAGCACGAAGATGGGTAGGTCGAAGAAGCGCGAGATGGCCTCCTGTATCTCTTCTTGACTCTCCTTGGGGTCGCTCGAGCCGGCGAAGTTGAAGACTATCCCTGCGATGAAGGCCGCCAGGACCCCGTTTAGATGTAGTAGCTCCGTGACGCCTAGCACGGACACTCAGAAGGGCAACCCCAGGACCAGGTATACCAAGAGCCCCGAGACAATCCACATCAGCGGCATCACGATGCCGAGCAGGACGAGGAGAAGCCGCCAGTTTCGGCTGGTGTAGCCCACAGGCAGGCGCAGGGCAACGCCCACGAGCGCGACGCCCAGCGTGACCAGGGTCGCCTCCTCCAGGATGGCCGTCTCGTCGCCCAGGTTCGCCAGGTCCAGTAACCCGAGGACGGCCGGCCCTACAAGCACCCCCGCCAGCAGGGCGATCAACGGCTCAGAGACGAGGGTACGCTCTTTGAGAAGGCCCCCGAGCATGCCTAGCACCAGGAGCAACCCTCCCACAGCCGCCAGGGATACGTACAGTTCGTTCAACACGTACCTGCTTTCCGTCGCCGTGTTCAGTTCGTG
>JBBPYN010000141.1:0-29076 GCA_038199875.1 Rubrobacterales bacterium | reverse complement strand
GCGACTCGCTAGAAGATCCTTCGTTCGAGACCAGGCAGCAGGTTCTGCAGTTGGTAGTGGACCGAATCGTGGTCGAGGGCAACAAGGTGGTCGTCCATCATGTCGTTCCGGCCGGTCCGGTTGGATTGCAAACAGAACAGCGAGGCTATAGGAGTCGCGGTAGGCGGCGGACTCGTGGACGGGGAGGAGGTCGCGAGATTCAGCGTAGAGGATGAAGAGGAGCCTGTAGAGCAGGATCAGGGAACTGTCGTAGATCTCCCGTAAAGTGATAGGCTCCACTGTGAGTCCGTTCTTCGGATGGTCGAGAAAGCCCTGCGCCAGGTGCCGCAGGGCCTCGTAGACCTGAGCCTTGAGTGAGTCGCCGACGCTCCTCGCGTAGTCCGCGCTCTCCCCGAGCAGTGCCCCGACGCCAAGAGGGTCGTCCTCGAACGCCGCCCGCCGGAAGAAGGCGTAGAAGTAGAGGAAGTCTTCCACGTTGGAAGACGCCACGAGGTCCGGCAGGTCCACCTCGTAGAAGCGGTCGAGCTTGTGGGCCGTGTCGCGGTGGTAGAGTCTCCAGAGCCGCCCGTTCGTCAGGATGCCCCACTCCGTCCCCGAGTGCTGCATGTAGAAGGAGATCTGGAAGCTGGGATTCTTGTTCGAGAAGGCGTTGCGCTTGCCTCCCCTCAGCGACACGTCGAGCGGACGCTCCCAGTACTTGGCGTCGGCGACCACGAAGGCGCGGTCCCTCAGAAGCTCGTCGGTAAGCGTCCTGCCCTTGTTTGCGGCCACCGATCTGGCGTCCCGGTAAAGGACGTAGTCGGGACGTTTGGTGCCCTCCGGGGTCGCGAGCGCGGGCTGTACCTCGAAGGTGTGGCCGAGGAGACGTAGGATCGGGCGCACCAATTCCTCCTCCACCTGCGCCTCGTTCTCGCTCGGCGTGTAAGTGCCGAGGAGGCTCGCTATCTCTTCCATCGCAGGGCGGGCTTCGTCGGCCAGAGCCTTCCAGTCGGGCCTCGCTGGCAGCGTTACGTTCAGGTAGTGATCGGAGAACAGGCCCTGGTTGCGGTGGGGTCTACCCTTCGGCTGCGCAGTCTGCATGAAGAAAGTATAGCCACAGCGCTGCATCCTCACGCAAGCTTCGAGGACGCGTCTATCTGTGACTGTTCGGAGACCGGATCTCCGTCGTGCGAAACTCTCGGCGCGTTGCCACGTAAGTAAGGTTAGCCAGGCCGGTATCATCCCCCCTCCTTATTCGAGCCCGGCCGCTCGATTTACACTGACCTACCGTCGATCGGAATTCTCCGTCTACCCGATCAACGTGCGCGTTGGAGTCGAACCCTGATCTAGCAGATTATCTGAGCCAGACCCGTCGAGTCTGAGTCTTGCGACTTGAGGGTCCCGTTTTCGTAGACCTCGATGGCCACATCGCCCCGAAGGTTGGAGTTCGTGGCGGAGACAGTAAGCCCCGAGTGGATATTCCGCTCCCTTGCCGACCTTGTCGGGCATGCTTCGGCGGCGCGGTCGCGAAAATAGGCTTCTCGGCCCGCTTGTGGTCTGGGGCGCGACTTTTCGTTCGTTTGTGCTCCAGGCACCCCCCCCGCGTCGTACGGAATTGGAGTAAGGCAAACGCAGGGGGAGAGCATCTTCACGCGAACAAAATTGCGGCTTCTCGGCTTTTTGTTCTTGCTGATGTCTCGGTCGCTACAGCTTGGCTGCGGCCTCCGTCTGCAGGGCGGCGTCCAGGATGGTTTCGACGAGTTTCTCGAAGGTGATGTTGGCGGCCTCAGCGGCGAGGGGGAAGGTCGAGGTCTCGGTGAAACCTGGGATGGTCTTCACGTCGAGGACCCAGGGGGTGCCTTCGGTGAAGATGGTGTCCACGCGGGCGAAGCCGGAGCAGCCTAGGACTTTGTAGGCGGTGAGCGCAGTCTCCTCTACGAGGGACGCGGCCTCTTGCGGTATCTCTGCGGGTATGGCGAAGTCTGTGGCGCCTGGGGTGTACTTGGCCTCGAAGTTGTAGGCGCCTTCGCGGGGCCGTATCTCGACCAGTCCAAGCACCCTCGGTTCTTCGCCTGCTGGTTCGATGATGGGGATAGAGATCTCAGCCCCTTCGACCCAGCTCTCAAGCAGGATCTTGGCGTCGTAGCCTAGCGCCTCGTACACAGCGTCGAGTAGCCCCTCAGGGCTCTCGACCCGCGAGAGCCCGAAGCTCGAACCCTCGCGTGCCGGCTTGACGACGAGCGGGTAACCGAGGTCATCGGCGGCGACGTCGAGTGCCGCCGAAGCGCCCATCTCGTTCATCGCCTTCCTTAGGAACGTGCGGAAGGTTGGGGTCTGTATGCCAGCGGCGCGGAGCGCGCGTTTCGCGTAGTCCTTGTCCATGCAGCGGATGCTCGACAGGGGTCCGCTCCCCGTATACGGGATGCCTAAAGTTTCGAGGAGCGCCTGGACGGTACCGTCCTCGCCGCCTGGGCCGTGCAGGCAGACGAAGGTGGCGTCGGGTGAGATCTCCATAAGCGTCCCCGTGGTTGAGTCTTCTATGTCGAGGGAATGAACCTCGTGGCCGAGGCGTTCGAGGGCGTGTTGGACGCGCCTTCCCGTAAGGAAGGAGACGTCGCGTTCCATCGAGTGTCCGCCGCGCAGGACAGCCAGGCGCGCCACGAGGTCCCTAACCGTCCGCGCCGGGAGCGAAGGTGGCAGTGCCGCGCACCGAGCCGTGGCCCCTGTGGGAGCCGCGTTCCAGGTCACTGCGCAGCTCCTTGCGCTCCCTGATCACCTCGGAGAGCAACTCTATGCCGCGCCTTATCCTCTCAGGCTCCACGAACGAGAAGTTGAGCCGCATGTTGTTCTTGCCCGTCCCAGGCGCACCCCCGTAGAATCCCTCTCCAGGCACGTAGGCGACGTTCCTCGCTATGGCGCGGGGCAGCATCGCGGTCGCGTCCAGGTACGAGGGGAGGGTGGCCCACACGAAGAGTCCGCCCTCCGGGTGAGTCCAGTGGACCTCTTTGGGCATGAACTCGGCCAGGGCGTCGAGCATCGCGTCGCGGCGCTCCTTGTACATGACGGTCAGGCGTTTCACGTAGGCGCGCCAGTCCGCGTTCTGGAAGTAGGAGGAGATCATCATCTGCGACAGGTTCGAGGAGCAGAGGTCGGCGCCCTGCTTGCCGACGTTGATCTTGTGCAGTATCCCCGGCTGCGCATGAACCCACCCGAGCCTGACGCCGGGAGCGAAGATCTTGGAGAACGTCCCGAGGTAGACGACCCTGTCGAGGTCTCCTTCCTCCTGCTCCAGCGCCGCAAGCGAAGGGAGGGGCTCGCCCTCGAAGCGGAGCATCCCGTAAGGGTTATCCTCCACGATCACCAGGTCGAACTCCCGCGCCAACTCCAGCAGCTCCCTGCGCCTCTCCGCGACCATCGTCACCCCAGCCGGGTTCTGGAAGTTGGGGACTGTGTAGACGAACTTGACGTGGAGGCCCTGCTTTCTGGCCTTCTTCAAGGTCTCGCGGGCCGCGACGGGTATCATGCCGGCGCGGTCCATGGGGACGTGGGCTATGCGCGGCCTGTAGGCGGCGAAGGCGTTGAGTGCCCCCGCGTAGGTTGGGCCCTCGCAAAGGACGGCGTCGCCCTCGTCGAGGAAGACCTTGGCGATCAGGTCCAGTCCTTGCTGTGCCCCCGTTGTGACGAAGACGTCCTCCTGCCGCGCGGGCGTCCCCTCGGCGCCCATGACCTCGACTATCACGTCCTTTATGGCTTCGAGGCCGGCTGTGGGACCGTACTGCAGGGCCTGGGCCGCGTCCGATGCGATGTTGCGTGAGATCTCACGAAACGCCTCCTCGCCGAAGGCCCTGGTGTCTGGGAAGCCACCAGCCAGCGAGATGATGCCAGGCCGAGAGAGCGTCGCCATAAGATCGCGGGTCGCGGCCGACTTCATGCCCTTGACCCTGGTCGCATAGAGGAAATCGAATCGATCGAGGTCTACGAGCGGCAAAGGTTATCTCCCTGTAGCAATAGTCTGAACGTCTCTCCAGCCAAGCCCCGGCGGCAGTTCGAAGCGGATAGTGCGAGGACGCGCGAGGAGCCCCCGTGTGCCTCCAGCCTGTCGAGGCAATCCACCATCAACTCCAGCATAGTAATAGGCGACTGTATCACAAAGAACATCCCTTATGTAGACTCTTACGGCCATGAGAGCGATCTTCGTAACTACCAACGAGCACAAGCGTCGAGAGGTGCAGGAGATCCTCGGCATGACGTTGGAGAGTGCGGATCTCAACCTGCCCGAGATACAGGCCATCGACCCGGCCGAGGTCGCGGCAGAGAAGGCCCGTGCGGCTAGGGAAGCTCTGGGAGATCCTGACGTTCCCGTCTTCGTCGAGGACTCGGGGCTTATGGTCGATGCGTGGGGCGGGTTCCCGGGGGCGCTTACCAAGTGGCTCATGAAGAGCGTCGGGAACGAGGGCCTGCTCAGGATGCTCGCCCCGGGCGGGGACCGATCCGCGAGGGCCGTGTGCGTAGTCGCGCTCGCCGAGGCGAACGGGAACGTATGCACCTTCAGGGGTGAAGTTCATGGGAAGCTCGCGTCCGAACCGCGGGGAGAAGGCGGGTTTGGCTACGATCCCGTGTTCGTCCCTGGGTGGTCTTCGATGACCTACGCCGAGATGGGCGAAGGCAAGAACGTGGACTCTCACAGGGCGCGGGCTTTCAGGTCCGTACGGGGGTGGTTAGAAAAAGCGTAAGAGCGGGGTACATGATGTCATGGGGATTGCATGCCAAACGCGTGGTTTTGGTATTCTGTCTCTTAGTTCATACCTCTGAGAGGGAAGGGGCCGTTAATGTCGGCAGATAACGAGCACGCAGAAGACGGGGGCGTAGAGACCCGTGAGGAAGGTGCCATAGCGACCAGTTCGGAGCGTCTCGTAGATTTGTACCGCCAGATGGCCCTCATACGGGCCTTCGAAGAGGCGTGCCAGAAGGGTTTCAGGCAGGGTAAGATCGGGGGCTACCTCCACGTCTATATCGGGCAGGAGGCCGTCGCAACGGGCTTCTTGCAGGCGTTCGAGGAGGGCGACAGGATCATAACGGCCTACCGCGACCACGCGCACGCGCTACTGCTTGGGAGCGACCCCAAAGAGATCATGGCCGAGCTCTACGGCAAGGGTACTGGCCTGGTAAAGGGCAAGGGCGGCTCCATGCACCTCTTCGACGTCGAGCGCGGCCTCATGGGCGGCTACGGCATCGTCGGCGGGCATATTCCTGTTGGAGTGGGTGTCGCCTACGCCATGCGCTACCACGAGACCGACCACATATGCCAGCTCTACCTTGGCGACGGTGCGATCAGCGAGGGCGCCTTCCACGAGGCCGCCAACCTCGCGGGGCTGTGGGGCAAGGAAGGCCAGTGCCCCTGCCTGTTCATAGTCGAGAACAACCAGTACGGGATGGGCACGTCGGTCGAGCGTACGACGGCGATGACCGACCTCGCCGCCAAGTTCGACGCCTACGGCATCGAGAACGAGAAAGTAGACGGCATGGACGTCGAGGCCGTAGTCGAGGCCGGCGAGAGGCTGGCCGAGAAGGTAAGGGAGACGGGCAAGCCCTACGCGGTCGAGGCACTCACCTACAGGACGGCCCCGCACGGCGCGGCCGACTTCTTCGAGAAGTACCGCACCAAAGAAGAGGTCTCCGAGTGGCGCGAGCGCGACCCTATAGGGATGGTCGAGCACAAGCTCATAGAGAACGACGTGCTCGATGAGGACGAGATCGAGGAGATAAAGGGCGAGGCCAAGGAGCGGATAGACGAGGCCGTCGAGTTCGCCGAGGAGAGCGATGAGCCGCCGGAGGAGGAGCTCTACACCGACGTCTACTCCGGCGAGGACGAGTATATGGGGGAGGCGTAAGCCGTGGCCGAGACAAAGACCTACCGCGAGGCTCTGAGGGAGGCGATGGTCTACGAGCTCGACAACGACGAGAACGTCATCCTCATGGGCGAGGACATCGGCGTCTACGGCGGGACCCACCTCATAACCGACGGCCTCTACGACGAGTACGGGCCCAAGCGGATAATGGACGTGCCCATCTCAGAGAACGGCTTTACCGGGGCGGCGATCGGTATGGCGATGATGGGGATGCGCCCCGTCGTCGAGATGATGACCTGGAACTTCTCGTTTCTGGCGGCTGACCAGATCATCCAGAACGCCGCGAAGGTGCGCTACTTCTCGGGCGGACAGGTGGAGGTGCCCCTCGTGATAAGGGGCCCCAACGGCGGCGGTGTGCAGCTCTCGGCCCAGCACACCCACTCCCTGGAGAGCTTCTACGGCCACTTCCCTGGCCTGAAGGTCGTGGCGCCCGTTACCCCCAACGACGTCAAGGGCATGATGCTCACCGCCATAAGGGACCCGAACCCCGTGATCTTCCTGGAAGCAGGCGCCCTTTACGGGACGAAAGGCGAGGTGGAAGACGGGGACAACGCGGTACCGTTCGGCAAGGCCCGCATCGCCCGCGAGGGCTCCGACGTCACGCTCGTCGCCTACGGCAGGCAGGTCAACCTGTGCTTGAGAGCCGCTGACACACTCTCCGAGGAGGGCTTCGAGGCCGAGGTTATAGACCTGCGATCCTTGAGGCCATTCGATGAGGACACCATCGTCGAGTCGGTGGAGAAGACGCACAGGGCCGTCGCCGTCCAGGAGCAGTGGCGGTGGTTCGGGGTGGCGAGCGAGGTTGCTGCGATCATTCAGGATCGCGCCTTCGATTCGCTGGACGCCCCCGTGGAGCGGGTGAGTGGCGCCGAGGTCCCAGGACCCTACGCGCGCAACCTGGAGTTGATGGCATTCCCGAGCGAGAAGCAGGTTGCGAACGCTGCCCGCAGGGTTCTGTACGAGGAGGAGAAGTAAGGTGCCTGAAGTCATTATGCCCAAGATGGGCGACGCGATGGAGGAGGGCACCCTCCTCAAGTGGCTCAAGAGTGAGGGCGACGATGTCTCCGAGGGGGACGCCATAGCCGAGATCGAGACCGACAAGGTCACGATGGAGCTCGAGGCCGAGGACGAAGGAACGCTCGCGCAGCTGATCGCGGACGAGGGCCAGGACGTGCCCGTCGGCGAGGCGATAGCGTTTATCCAGGGCGAGGGCGAGGATGTACCCGAACGCAGCGAGGGAGGCGGGGAAGCCGAAGAGGAGGCCGAAGAGGGAGGCGAGGAGGACGGCGGCGGGGCTCAGGCCACCGCCACCGAGACGGAGGAGACCGAGGAAGAGGAAACAGAGGAAGAGGCCGGAGGACAGGAGGCCGACGGCCGCGCCGACGGGCACTACAGGGCCTCTCCCATAGTGCGCAGGCTGGCCGGCGAGAACGACCTCGACCTCGCGAAGATCGATGGATCTGGCCCCGCCGGCCGCATCGTGGAGCGCGACGTGCGGGCCGCGATGGAGAGCGGGACGGCCCAGAGGGACGAAGACGGGGCGCAGGAAGAAGACGTGTCGGCGCCCGAGCAGCCGCAGCAGGAGCAGGCCGAGATGCAGGGCTTCCAGCCAGCCCGCCTGCCCGAGCCGACAGAAGAGCCAGGGACGCAGCTCGTCGAGCCGACGCGGATGATGCAGGTCATCGGCGAGCGGATGACCGAGTCAAAGCAGCACGTCCCGCACTTCTACGCCACCGTCGAGGTCAGGATGGACGTCGCGATGGCCCTTCGCAAGCAGCTCAACGAGCAGCTCGAGGAAGAGGGCGTCAAGCTCTCGGTCAACGACTTCGTGATGAAGGCGTGCGCCGTCGCCCTCAGAAGCTACCCGAACCTCAACGCCCTCTACACCACCCGCGGGGTCGAGCTGCACGAGAAGGTAGACATGGCCATGGCCGTGGCCCTGGATCAGGGGCTCATAACCCCAGTCATAAGGGATATCGGCAGCAAGGGCCTCGCGGCCATCTCCCAGGAGTCCAAGGACTTAGCGACCAGGACGCGCGACGGCAAGCTCCAGCCAGACGAGTACCAGGGCGGCACCATAACCGTCTCCAACATGGGCATGTTCGGCATCGAGAGCTTCACCGCCATCATCAACCCGCCGCAGGCCGCCATCGTCGCCGTCTCGAGCATCGCAAGACGCCCAGACTACGACGAGAACGGCGAGATCGTGCCAGCGAGCATGATGAAGCTGACCCTCTCGGCCGACCACCGTATAGCCAACGGCCGCGACGGCGCCATGTACATGGCCGAGGTCAAGAGGGTGCTCGAGAACCCCGTGATGTTGATGGTGTAGAGGTTTCAGGCCACAGGCATCAGACGTAGGGGCGGGTTTCAAACCCGCCCCTATGCAAACCCGCCCCTACATTATTTCCTCTTACCGACCTTCTTTTTCTTTCTGTTTTTTGCTCGGCCGCTCTTCTTCTGGTCCTGCGGGGCCGGTCGTTTCTCCTGCTCTTGTTTCGCGGCGGGGGTTGTCTTCTTTGTGGCTTCTGTGGGGGACTTCTCTTCTTCGACCTCCACTTTCTTGTGCGGGAGGACGTAGTAGATCACGTAGTTCTGGGCGAAGGTGATGCAGTTGGAGGTGATCCAATAGACGAAGAGCCCGGCTGGGAACCTGGCGAGGAAGAACCCGAAGATTATGGGTAAGAACCTCATGAGTTGTTTCTGCTGGGAGGCCGTGTTCCTTATCGTGATCTCCTGGGAGGCCATCATGGTAAGGACGTAGAGGACGGGTAGGATGAAGAGGTGGTCTGGCTGCGTCAGGTCCTGGAACCAAAGGAGGCCGCCGGTCCTGAAGCTTTCGAGCTTGTCGAAGTGACGGATCGTGTAGTAAAGGACGAGGAAGATCGGCAGCTGTATAAAGACGGGCAGGCATCCCCCGAGCGGGTTGACCTGACGCTCCTGGTAGAGCTTCGCCATCTCCGCCCGCTGCGTCTGGACGTCATCTTTGTACTCGGCCCTGATCCTGTCCATGTCCGGTTTGAGGTCCTGCATCCTGCGCATGCTCTTGACCTGGCGGTAGGTTATGGGGAAGAGCAACGTGCGCACGATAATGGTGAGCATCATGATGGAAAGCCACCACGGCGCGCCCCAACCGTGGAACGTGGAGAGCGTGGCCCCCATAAGGTTGAACAGCGGGTCTAGAAGGTTCCGCAAGAAGTCGATCATGTATCGGCGTTTCCTCTTTCGTGGCTAAAGGTGTGTGGTGCGCGGTCCCGCCATCAGGCGGGGAACCGATGCCTACACCCAGCCGCCGAGGCCCGCCAGCAGAACGACGAGCGGACCGAAAAGTAGCGCCATCAGGACGGGAAGGTCTCTGGTCCCGCCCCTGACGCCCTCCCCTGCGACCGTCGCCCGAAGAACCCTTGCAGGGATGCAGCAGGCCGAGGCCAGGGCACCGGAGCGCCGGGAGATGCTGACCGTGAGCTGGCCGATGCAGCCGGCAGCGCCGAAGAAAGCGAGCAGCGGAAAGCCGTACTCGAGGTTGGTGTAGACCTCTTCCCTGGAAAAGAGGTTTACGAGAAGGCCGAAGAGGACGAGCCCGAAGGCGAGGGAGAACATCCCCCGCAACGCTTTCGTCGCTACGACCGCGCGATTTTTCTCCAACCCGGTGCTCAGATCAAATCTCCAACAGAGGTTCTGGCGGCGATATTTCTGGCCGCCCGGACCCTGAGTCTAGCACTTTTGCGGCAGCCGACGAGAAAGCCTGCCGGCCTTCGCGGGTCTGCCCCTGCCTGCGCGGAGGACCTCTCTGCGATAAGCTACATGCCCCGCCCGCGGGAACGGGCGGAAGGGGTGTATCTCACGAAAGGAGGAATCCGTGGCCGTAGAGACGGAGACCATTAGGAACGTGTGCCTGATCGGGCACCGCGGGAGCGGCAAGACGTCGATAGCCGAGGGTATGATCGGTCTCTCTTCGGGACGAGACGCCCCGACGAGCGGCGTCCTCGACTACACAGAAGAGGAGACCGAGCGGGGCATGACGCTCGGCATGAGCGTCGCCCACCTCGGATGGAAGGGGCGCCAGGTCAATGTACTCGACACCCCCGGGGACGGGGGCTTCGTCGGGGACGCCTTTATAGCCCAGAGAGTAGCCGACTGCGCGGTCCTTGTGATCCACGCCCAGGACCCTATACAGGTCGTCACAGAGCGGGTGTGGCGCCGCGGCGAGAAGGAGGGCATCCCCCACGTCATCGTCGTCAACCACCTGGATAGGGAGCGCACTGACTTCGGGGTCGTGGTCGAGCAACTCAGAGACCACTTCGGCCAGGCCATAGCCCCGCTCAACCTGCCCATCGGACAGGAGAACGACCTGGAGGGAATTTACGGGCTTCTCAGCGGAACGTCTTTCGTAGACGGGGAGCAGAAGACGGAGATCCCCGCAGGCATGGAGGATGAGGTCGACGCGGCCAAGACGCAGCTCTTCGAGGCCATCGCCGAGAGCGACGATACCCTGCTCGAGAAATACCTCGAAGGGGAGGAGATCACCACAGAGGAGGCCTTCGAGGGCATCCGCAAAGGGATAGCAGAAGGCCTCATAATCCCCGTTCTCGCAGCGAGCGCGGAGCGTATGATCGGGATAGACCGCCTGCTTGACGTGATCGCCGGCAGCGCCCCTGGCCCCTCCGACCTCTCGCGTTGGATCACGGAGGAAGGCGATGAGGTTCCCTGCGACCCTGAAGATCCCTTCGCGGCCTACGCGTTCAAGACCTACGTGGACCCTTACGCCGGACGCCTCAGCGTCTTGCGCATCGTGAGCGGAC
Source organism: Rubrobacterales bacterium (assembly GCA_038199875.1). Lineage (GTDB taxonomy): Bacteria > Actinomycetota > Rubrobacteria > Rubrobacterales > Rubrobacteraceae > Rubrobacter_D. The sequence continues at coordinate 18,386 of JBBPYN010000141.1, read as the reverse complement.
GCTGCCGCTCGGACGAGGCGCTGACCAACCCGCGCACGAATTCCTCGGAGAGGCTTGGTGGGATCTCACACCTCGTCGGCAAGGAGCGCGACCCCGTCGACGAGGCCGTCGCTGGCGACATCATAGCCGTCGGCAAGCTCCGCGATACCGCGACCTTCGATACGCTCTGCAAGCCCGAGAAGCCGATGCTCTTCGAGCCGGTCGAGCTCCCCGAGCCGACGTCCGCGTTCGCGGTCGGGGCGAAGGCGCGCGGCGAGGAGGAGAAGGTCTTCGACGCGATAAGGCGCATCGTCGATGAGGACCCTTCGCTCAAGCTGGAGCGCTCCGAGGCGACGGGAGAGGATATCCTGGCCGGCCTCGCCCAGATGCACGTCGAGCTCGCGCTGGAGCGCATCGAACACCGCTACGGGGTCGAGGTCGAGGCTAGGCCGCCGAAGGTTCCCTTCATGGAGACGATCACGGGCTCAGCCCAGGCCCAGGGCCGCTACAAGAAGCAGACCGGTGGCCGCGGACAATTCGGCGACGCGAGGATAGAGCTCTCTCCGCTCCCCCGCGGCTCTGGCTTCGAGTTCGAGAACGCCATCGTCGGCGGATCCATCCCGCGGCAGTTCATCCCCGCCGTGGAGAAGGGAATAATCGAGGCCATGGCAGGCGGAAACATCGCCGGCTACCCGGTCGTCGACGTCAAAGTGCGCCTGCACGACGGCGCCTTCCACACCGTCGACTCCTCCGAGATGGCCTTCAAGGTCGCCGGCTCGATGGCCTTCAAGAACGCCATCGAGAAGGCCAATCCCGTCCTCCTCGAACCTTACGTCAAGGTCGAGGTCCTCGTGCCTTCCGAACTTGTCGGCGACGTCATGGGCGACCTGTCGAGCCGTCGTGGGCGGCCAATGGGCGTCGAGCAGCGCGGCGAGCGCCAGGTCATCCAGGCCGAGGTGCCCCAGATCGAGATGCTCACCTACGCCCGCGACCTCCGCTCCATAACGGGCGGACGCGCCAACTTCCACGTCGAGTCAGGCCACTACGAGGAAGTCCCCCCAAACCTGGTAGAGAAAGTCCTCGCCGCCAACGAAAGAGAGGAAGAGAAGGCGATCAGCTAGTCAGCACTTCAGCCGAACCCTGCGTACGCGAGACCTGAAGGAGCTGACAAGCGAGGGCCGCAGGCCCGAAGCGTGCTGAAATGCTGAAGTGCTGAAAGCGGAGCCCGCAAGGGCGTAGCGTGCTAAAATCGTCGGGCCGCGCTAAGCGGGGAGCTGGCGATGCCCTGTACCTGCGATCGCCTAGCAGGGCCTAAATCCCCGCCCGAGGCGCAGACCGGGTTTGGTTGAAACCGGTGCTGCAGGCGCTGATGGCCTGGTCCCGGGCAATGGGGCCCCGTGAACCGTGTCAGGACCGAAAGGTAGCAGCACTAAGCGGGTAACCTCATGTGCAACGGGGTAGCCGGACCGGAGTCGGCGGCCGGAAGTTCGCCGGATGCGGTCACGTCGAAGGCGGGGTGCGCGGCAATTTAGCTGGTCAGCACGTCAGCATTTCAGCCGTCAGCTTGGCTTGCTGCGGTGGCAGTCTCTATCTTCTAGCGGCTTCTTCGACTGTCCGCCGACATCAGAGTTTGTAGTTTGGGAAGAGTCGCGCTGGTACAAAAAGCTGAAGTGCTGAAGTGTCCGGTATACTAGATGCGTGAGTCAGGCGAACCGACGCTACTCTGTATGAAACACACGACGCTCTACCGCAAATGGAGGCCGCGCGCTTTCAGCGGGATCGTGGGTCAGGAGCCTGTAGTGCGTACCCTCAGGCGTGCTATCGAGACGGATCGTGTCTCGCACGCCTATCTTTTCTCGGGCCCGAGGGGAACAGGAAAGACGAGTACGGCGAAGGTACTGGCTATGGGACTGAACTGCGAGCAGGGGCCCACGCCAGAGCCTGATGGGACGTGCGCGAGTTGCAGAGCGATTATGGGCAACTCCTCGATGGATGTGCTCGAGATGGACGCCGCCTCCAACCGTGGGATCGATGAGATAAGGGACCTCAGGGACAAGGTGAACCTGGCGCCCGTCGCAGGGCGGATGAAGGTCTACATCATCGACGAGGTCCACATGCTGACCACGGAGGCCTTCAATGCCCTCCTCAAGATGCTCGAAGAGCCGCCAGAGCATGTCGTCTTCGTGCTCGCCACGACCGAGAAGCACAAAGTATTGCCGACCATTATCAGCCGCTGCCAGAGCTTTGATTTCAGGCGGCCGACCATCGAGACGCTTGTGGCCAAGCTGGGGGAGATCTCTGATGCTGAGGGCATCGAGGTCGAACCGGAGGCCCTGACCGTCATCGCGCGCGAGGGGAGGGGTTCCTTCAGGGACGCGGAGGGGCTTCTGGATCAGCTCTCGTCTTTCGCGGAGGGTGGTATCTCAGCCTCCATGGTGCGCGAGTTGCTCGGCGGCGTCGGGCCTGAGGCCCTGATCGAGGCTACCTACGCCCTCTCGGAACGGAGGGCCGCCGACGCCCTGCGTATGGTGGACCGCCTCTCCAACGAGGGGAAGGACCTTGGCCAGTTCGTCGGCGAACTCCTCGCGCACCTCCGCAATCTGATGCTCCTCCCGCACGCCCCCGAGGTCGCGCTCGCCGGGATCGGGGCCGACGAGCGGCCCCCGCTGGAAGAGCAGGCGAACGCCGTCCCCACGGCCGAGGTCGTGCGGCTCGTCGAGGCGCTGGGCAACTCCCTGAACCGCATACGACGCGGCGGAGACCCGAAGCTGGAGCTGGAGCTCGTCTTCCTCAAGCTGACTCGCGACTACACGGAACCCGACCTGGAAGTACTCCTCAGCCGTCTTGAGGCGCTGGAGAAGGCTGTAGAGAACGGAGGCGTCGCGTCTGGCATCGTCGCCGCGAAACCCTCACGGTCTACGGCGACGCACGCTACGGAGGACGTGCGGGAGGAGCCGCGGTCCGCCGAGCCCGCGCAGACGGCCGTGGAGCCGGAGGCGTCGTCTGAGGAAGCTTCTGTGCTGGACGAACCCGGTGACCGGCAGGAGGTTGGGGTAGACCTCGTCTCCGGGTGGTCCGGGATCATGGGCGAGCTCAAGCGCCGCAGGCAGGCGCTCACGGCCGCGGTCTACGGCGAGGCGCGGGTGGAGAGCTTCGACGGCAAGGTACTGCGGCTCGTCTACCCCGAGGAGCAGAGCTTCCACGTCGGGATGGCCAGGGAACAGGGGCACATCGAGAAGTTGGGCGCAGTCCTCGAAGAACACCTTGGGTCGAGGCCGCACCTGGAAATCACGGCTGCGGGCACAGAAGCGCAGGCCACGACCACCGCAGAAGAGCCTCCCCCGATACCGGCGGAGCGGAGCGTCCCCGAGCCGCAGCCGGCGCCCGAAGATGGTCCGCCGGAGACGGGGAGTCCCAACGGGTCGGGAGGGACGGTCGCCCAGAACGGCGCTCCCGAGCAGGAAGCGCCAGGGAACGATGTAATCCGCAACCAGAGCGAAGTATTCGAGATGGCGCGCGAGTTCGACCTGTTCGACGAGAACGAGCGAGACTAGAACCGGCGCGAGTCTATTTGCTCACGCTCCGGAGCCTGCGCAAGCCTGAATCTCAACTCAAGACTTAGCATCCCCGCAGCTAAAGCACGGCGCCAATCGGGTCGAAGCAGGTTCACGTTGTAACGGGGACACGTGTATGCGAAGTTAGCCGCTGCCAACGGAGAGGAGGGTGGCATTGGAAGACTCAGTCAAGGACGTTGTGCTGCAGTGCGAGGGGTGCGGGGAGAGAATCGTGCTAGGCGGTCCGCTCTCGGTGTGGAGCTCTGGGAGCACCTCTTTCGGCTGCGAGTGCGGGGCGCAGCTTACGCTCTCGCAGCAACTGGACCCTCCAGAGGCGGACAGGCGGGCCGAGAGACGCGCCGCGCCGCTCCACCGTTAGCAATCGGAGCCCCGCTCCTCTTTGCTATAGAACTGGCCATGTTATACGCTGCCGGTTCGTACGTGATGGGCCGCCTGATGAGCATCTCGCGTTTCGGTGGCGGTAGTGTCCTTGGGCGTGTGGCCTTCTATCTCCTGGTGTTTCCTGGTGTGGTTCTGCACGAATGCGCCCACTTCCTGGTGTGCCTTCTCACCGGTACCAGGGTCACCCGCTTCGCACCGTTCTCGCCGGGCAGATCGAACGATGGCCGCCTCGTGCTTGGCTACGTCCGTCACGAGCGCCGCGCCTTCCCCGTAGGGGCGATTATCGGGCTCGCGCCTGTGCTCTTGAACCCTTTGGGGCTCATATTGGTCACCGCGTTGCTCACGCCCATCACGCTTCAAGAGGTCGCTAACCCCTCTGTCGAGGTTATGGTAGAGGGAATCCTTGCAAGCAGATTTCTAACCGATACCCCACTCTTGGCCGCCATCTGGGCGTACCTGTCTCTAAGCCTGGCGCTGGGTAGCGTGCCAAGCCGAGAAGACCTATCGAGTCTGCCTGTGCTGCTGCTGATCTTTGGAGGCGGGATCCTCTTGATCGGTCTTCTAAGAACAGGCTCCGGGAGTATTCTCTCCTCAGCGCTCTACGATCTGTCAGCGCTCGCGGCCAGCCTCTACGCCCTGCCAGCCACGGTGGCCGTTGTCGCCGCCCTCACGATGGGGCTTGCAGGACGAATAATTCGGTACTGAAGCCGGAGTGGGATCGCCCACCGGTGCTTCTTTGCCTCGGAGCGCGCTCACTCGCTACCGTGACGCAGTGCCGGAGGCGCTGGAAGAGGCCGACGGGAATCAGTGTCGCGCCGTGTACAATACCCTCGGGGTCACCGTCTGGGCCGCGAGGACCAGGGAGGACCCGATCAGGATAGTGTTCAGCACTCTGGGAGGCGAAGAGGCTTGTCACCACGACAGAACGTAAACAAGATGATGCAGCAGGTGCAGCAGATGCAGCAGCAGATGCAGCAGGCCCAGGAGGAACTCGCGAACGAGTCCGTGACGGCGAGCGCCGGCGGCGGGGCCGTGAAGGCGACGATGACGGGTGGGATGGAACTCGTCTCCATCGAGATAGACCCCGAGGTCGTTGACCCCGAGGACGTCGAGATGCTGCAGGATATGGTACTCGCGGCTGTAAACGAGGCGATGACTAGCTCGCAGGAGCTGGCCAACAAGAAGCTGGGTGGGATCACTGGCGGTCTCGGGGACCTCGGCCTGAACTTGCCCGGCCTGTAAGGGTTCTTTGGCGACCTACGCGAGGCCGGTCGAGCGGCTGATCACGGAGCTCTCCAAGCTGCCATCCATCGGGCCGAGGAGCGCGCAGCGCATAGCCTTCCACGTCATCAGGGGCAAGAAAGAGGACGCTATAGGGCTCGCCGAGGCGCTTCATGAGGTCAAAGAGAAGATCAAACCGTGCAGGCGCTGCTTCAACCTGACCGAGGCCGAAGAGTGTGATATCTGCCGCGACGCCCGCCGGGACCAGTCGGTTATCTGCGTGGTCGAAGACCCCTACGATATCGGTCCCATAGAACGCACGAACGAGTACCGCGGCCTCTATCACGTCCTCGGCGGAGCCCTCTCTCCCCTTGACGGAATAGAACCAGAAGACCTGCGGATAGCGGAGCTTCTGGAGCGTGTCCGTAACGAAGGCACCACAGAGCTCGTCGTCGCGACCAACCCGAACACAACAGGCGAGGCGACCGCGCTGTTTATCGCCCAGGAGGTCAAGGACCTGCCCGTCAGGGTCACGGCGCTCGCGAGCGGCCTCCCCGTCGGCGGGGACCTCGAGTACGCAGACGAGGTGACCCTGGGACGGGCCTTCGCCGGAAGACGCGAACTCTAGCAGTTTGCTCTGCAAACCGCGGCTTCAGGTTTTTGGTTTTGTGCCGATAGCTTTGCAGGAGATCCATGGCTAAGACGCACGAACTGAGTTCGCTGGCAGGGATGAGTCGTCGGGCGGTGGAGTCGCTCGGGGATACCGGTGTGAGCCTGCCGCCTCGGGAGGCGACGCTCGTGAAGTTGCCCGATCTCGAGCCCGAGCTTTCGGAGGCGTTGCGCAAGATGGGCGCTTCGAGATTGTATTCGCATCAGTTGGAGGCTTACGAGCGGGTTCGGGCCGGCGAGAACGTCGTGGTAGCCACGGCTACGGCTAGCGGGAAGTCGCTTTGCTACAAGATCCCGGCCTTCCAGAACGCCCTGAACAAGGCTAGCCGGCGGGCCATTTTTCTTTATCCGACGAAGGCGCTGGCCCAGGATCAGCTCGGCAAGATCCAAGCCTTCGGGCTGCGCAGCGTGCATCCAGCGACCTACGATGGTGACACGCCCCATGCCCTCCGCGCGGGTATAAGGCGCAGGTCGAACATCCTCCTTACCAACCCAGACATGCTTAACATCGGCATCCTGCCCAACCACGAGGCCTGGGCCGACTTCCTGCGCAATCTGGAGATCGTGGCCGTCGACGAGGCGCACGTCCTGCGCGGCGTCTTCGGCTCGCACGTGGCGGCCGTCCTAAGGCGCCTTAGGCGGGCGGCGCGGCTGCACGGCGGCGACCCGAAGTTCGTCCTTACGAGCGCCACGATAGCCAACCCCCAGGACCTCGCCGAGAGCCTCACGGGCCTGCCTTTCGCCCTCGTGGACAACGACGGCGCTTCTACAGGCGAGCGGCGCGTCGTCTTCCGCAACCCTCCCCTGCTGAACAAGGAGAAGGGGGAGAGGCGGAGCCTATTGACCGAAGGGGCGCTCGTCTTCGCCAACCTCGTCTCGCAGGGCGTGAGGACCATAGCCTTCGCCAGGACGAGGAAGGCGGCGGAGCTAATCTACCGCTATGCTGCTGACAGGCTCGGCGTCGAAGGGGCGCGTAGGATCTCACCCTACCGCGCCGGCTACACCCCCAGAGAACGAAGGGAGATAGAGGGCCGCCTGTTCAGGGGCGACCTCCTCGGCGTCGTCTCGACGAACGCGCTAGAACTCGGGGTCGACGTTGGCGCCCTGGACGCCGTCGTCTGCTGCGGTTACCCAGGCAGCGTCGCCTCCATCTGGCAGCAGTGGGGCCGCGCCGGACGCGGCAAGGACCCCGCCCTCGCGGTGTACATCCCTGGTCGGGACTCGCTCGACCAGTTCCTCTTCGAGAACCCGCCGAGGGTCCTTGGACGCCGCGTCGAGGCCGCCAGGGTGACGATGGAGAACCCATACATCCTCGGCCCGCACCTCCTCGCAGCCGCCCACGAGGCGCCGCTCGACGCCGAAGACGAGGTGTATTTCGGGCCCGCATACAGGAGCGTGGCGAAGTCGATGATGGAGGCTAGAGCATTAGCTTCGAGCGGGGGCCGGCTCGTTTACGTCGGCGGGGACACCCCGGCGCGCAACATCTCGCTGCGCTCGGCTTCGTCCGAGACTGTCCTCATAGCCGATGGTGACGGGGAGCTTATCGGTACGGCGGAAGCCACCCGTGCCCCTGGCGAGCTGCATCCAGGGGCGACCTACCTCCACCGCGGGACCGCCTACGAGGTGGAGAGCCTGGATCTGCGCTCCCACAGGGCCATTGCCCGCCGCGTCCCCAACCGCTACTACACCAGGCCTCGCGTCGAGACCGACGTGGAGATCCTGGAGGAGATAGAAGCCCGAGACCTGGCGAACGGGGCCGCGCTCCACTGGGGAAGGGTGAGGACGACGGATTCAGTAACCTACTTCAAGAAGGTCAGGGTCGCCGACGACAAGGAGGTGGGGGTCTACCCCCTGGATCTCCCTGACGTCACGCTCGAGACGCAGGCCCTCTGGGTCACGCTTCCCCCTCTGCCGAGAGAGGCGAGGCCAAGCTTCGAGAGCTTCGGGGGAGCATTGCACGCAGGGGAGCACGGCATGATCGGTCTCCTGCCACTGTTCGCGATGTGCGACCGCGCCGACATAGGCGGCCTCTCCACTCCCGTACACCGTCAGAGCCGCCTCCCCACGGTCTTCGTCTACGACGGCTATCCCGGCGGGGTCGGCATCTCCAGGCGCGGCTATGACGCCTTCGAGTCCCTGGCCCGCGACACGTTAGGCGTCATAACTCGTTGCCCCTGCGAGAAGGGATGCCCGGCTTGCATCCAATCCCCCAAGTGCGGTAACTGGAACGAGCCACTGAGCAAGGACGGGGCCGTCAGCTTCCTCCGCTACCTGCTCGGACAGACCAGCCGCTACCCGACACTGTGATTCGGGATCGGTATGATCAGTTCCGCGCTGTAGAACTTGGGGGCAAGCCTTACCGCCTCGCTCCCATCCTGACCGTCATTCCCGCGAAAGCGGGAATCCACGGCAGCAAGCACTCCTCACCTCCAACCACAAGCCTTCTACCGGATTCCGTATGACCGGCGGCATGTACGTGGCCATCGTCGGCTCAGGTACGGCGTCGGGCGAACTCTATGAGAAGGCGCGCGAAGTCGGCAGGCTCGTCGCTGAGAGGGGAGCGACCGTCGTCTGCGGCGGGCTCTCCGGCGTGATGGAGGCCGCGGCCCGTGGAGCCGCCGAGGCCGGTGGCACAGCCATTGGCATATTGCCCGATGAGGACAGGAAGAGGCAGAACGAGTACCTTACGTACTCCGTGGCGACGGGTGTGGGGCAGGCGAGGAACCTTGCGGTGGTGTGCTCGGGAGACGTTGTTATCGTCATCGGTGGCGAGTACGGGACACTCTCGGAGATAGGACTTGCCAGAAAAGTCGGGCGACCCGTTGTAGTTGTCGAAGGTTGGGATCTCGGGGAACACGTGATCGCGGCGTCCTCGCCGCGGGAAGCTGTAGAGGTGGCGTTCGGGCTTCTCGACGGGTAGGAGTTCTAGTATCGTTGGCCATAAAACTGGAGAACGGGAGGTCGCAAGATGGAGAACGGACGGGTCGCGCTTGTAAGCGGGGGAAACCGTGGGATCGGGCTGGAAGTCTGCCGCCAGCTCTCCGAGCAGGGGGTCACGGTCGTCATCGGCTCCCGCGACGAGGAGAGGGGCCGAGCCGCGGCGGAGGGGTTCGAAGGGAACGTGGTCCCTCATCAACTCGACGTGGCCGATGCGGGGAGCGTGGACCGAATGGCCGCGTTCCTCGAAGACAGGTTCGGGCGGCTCGACGTCCTGGTGAACAACGCCGCCATCTCCAACGACGATGGCCAGCGCGGCGTGGACGCTGACCTCGACCGGGTGAAGGAGGCGCTGGAGGCGAACCTGTTCGGGGCCTGGCGCCTCTGCGAGGTGGCCATACCCCTGATGCGGCGTAACGGCTACGGACGGATCGTCAACGTCTCGACGGGCCTCGCCGCCCTCGAGGATATGGGTGGCGGCTCTCCTGGTTACCGCGTCTCAAAGACCGCACTCAACGTCCTCACGCGCATCCTGGCCTCCGAGCTGCGCGGTAGCGGCATCCTCGTCAACGCGGTCAACCCGGGTTGGGTGCAGACCGAGATGGGCGGATCAGGCGCCACCCGCACCGTCGAAGAAGGGGCGGAAGCGCTCGTCTGGGCCGCGACACTCCCCAACAGCGGCCCCACAGGCGGCTTCTTCAGGGACCGAAGCCCGGTCGCCTGGTAACACTGCCAGGAGACCGGGCCGGGGGTTCGCAAACCTGTGCCCCGTACGGAGGTACAGGTCGAAAAACCGTACCTCCGTACGAAGCGAGAGGGCCGTGGGCGATCTAGTATGGGAGCACGATATAGCTACGTGCAAAGCAACATCCCGCGAGAGGAGAATCCTGATGGACGACGAACTGCTTGCCGAGGTCGAGCGGGGGGTGCTCGGTTGGCCTGGGACGACTTCGGAGTCTGGCAGGTTCAATTCCGTCGCATTCCGCTACGGCAAGCGTGAGATCGGACACGTCCACCGCGACCGCATAGCAGATCTCCCCGTCACCCAGGAGATGCGAGAGGAAGTGTTGTCGAAAGGCAGGGCGAGGCCGCACAGGGCAGGCTCGAAGGGCTACATTAGCTACCCGGTAGAGGACAGCGAAGACGTCTCGTCCGTGCTCAAAATCCTTGGTCGCAACTACGAAAGGGCGAAGGCCGCCGCCGACAGGCGGGCCGCGGGCCAGAACGACGAAGCGTGACCAAGGCTGCAGTCTGCAGGCATCAGCAGGGTTCGTGGCGTAGCTAGCGAGCTTGGGGCACGCCGCCCTTCTCGACGTGCTCCTCGAAAGCCTCGACCGCTTTGCTCACCCCGTCTTCGGCTGAGATCTTCTCTCCCAGCTCCTTGCAACGCCTGCGCATCTCGACGTTTGTTGCGGCTCGTTGGATGGCCGAGGCGAGGCGTTCGGCTGTGAGCCGTCTCGGTGGGATCGGCTCCGGTCCAACCCCGAGGGCGGCCACCCGCCAGCCCCAGAATTCCTGATCCGGGCCCAGAGGAATGACCACGGACGGCACGCCGGCCCTCAACGCCTCGGCCGTGGTTCCTGCGCCGCCGTGGTGCACGGCCACCGCGACCCGCCGGAAGAGCCAACCGTAAGGCACCTCTCCTGCTATGTTTATGATGTCGTCGGATAATCCGAAAGCGTCGCCGCTACGCGCCAGCAAGATCCCTCGACGAGCCTTCGGAATGGCACCCAGGTCGCCACGGTTACCACGTGGCCTGACCGCTTCAGTCCCACTCCCAGGGCGACGCACGGGGTTGCACGTCCCCCCTCGAACCGGCCGTCGTAATGACGATCCTGATGCCGTCTCCTTCCAGATGTGCGCGCAGGCGGCAACACGTTTCTCCGCTCCATACTTATTCTACCCACGGCACCTTCGGCCTGGAGTCGCCCGGCGAGCGTTCTCTTGACTAGTCGTTCTTCCGGGCAAAGACTAGCCGGACGGGTGATGCCCGTCTTCGTGCCCGGGGATAGAGTATTCGTATCAGTCAACAGGATCAGGAGAGGATCATGGAACAGAAAGATACTTTGGGTGCACTATCCGACGGTATGGCCGATGCGGTAGCGAGCGTTGCCACAGCGGTGGTGCGCGTGAACGGACGTAGACGACGCTCCGGGAGCGGCGTGGTCTTCGCGCAGGACATGGTGCTGACGGCGAGCCACGTGCTTGAGCGCGAGGAGGACCTGTCGGTGGTAACCGCAGACGGGAGGACCCTGGCCGCGAGGTTCGCGGGGAGGGATCACTCCACCGACCTCGCTGTGCTCCGCGTGGATGGCCTTGACGTCGAGCCGGCCACGCCCGCTGAAGGCGACGCGAGGGTAGGGCAGATCTCACTCGCGGTCGGCAGCCACTCCCACGGTGAAGGACCCAGGGCCACGCTCGGTGTGGTAAGCGCGGTCGGAGGGCCGGTTCGCAGCCGCCGGGGACCGAGGCTGGAGCGCTACATCCAGACCGACGCGACCCCTTACCCCGGGTTCTCGGGAGGACCACTGATCGACGCGCGGGGCAAGGTGCTTGGCGTCCTGGTCTCGAGTTGGGGACGCGGCGCGGCGTTCGCCATACCGGCCGACGTCGCCTGGCGTACCGCGAATACGCTCTCTGAGCGGGGTTCCCTCAAGCGCGGGTACCTCGGCATACTGAGCCAGCCGGTACGGCTCCCCGACGGTGAACGTCTCGGGCTGACGCAGGGGGGTGGACTGCTCGTCGTCGGCGTCGAGGAAGGCAGCCCCGCAGGGCGCGGTGGCCTCATAGTCGGAGACATCCTCGCGACGCTGGATGGCCAGCCCGTCGAGGATACGGACGACCTGCTCGTGCTGCTGGCCGGGGAGAGGGTCGGGCAACCCGTGCCCGTCAAGCTCGTGCGCGGCGGCGAGCTTGCTGAGGTCGAGATCACCGTTGGCGAGCGCGGCTAGGAGGCCCCGAATGGCCGAATTATCCGGAGACTCATCAGCCGTCCTTGCCGGAGCGCGGATGATCGCAGACGCGCAGAGGAGCGTCGTGCAGGTTCGAAGCGGCGGCCGGGGCATCGGGGCTGGTGTGATCTGGCGCCCCGACGGTCTCGTCCTGACCAACTATCACGTGGTCGCCGGAGGTCGCCTCAGCGTCACGGTCGCGCTCCACGACGGCAGGACCTTCGACGCTGAGATGGTGAAGGGCAGCCGTAGCCTGGACCTCGCGCTGCTCCGGTTAAACGGCGATGCCCTGGAACTCCCGGCGGCCCCTGTAGGAGATTCCGATGCGCTGCGCGTTGGGGAGCTGGTCTATGCGATCGGTCACCCCTGGGGCAGCGTCGGGGCGGTAAGCGTGGGCATCATAGGCGGGGTGGGCGAGCTGCGCGGACCAGGCCAGGGTTCCTCCGCTCGCTACGTGCGCTCGGACGTAACCATGGCGCCTGGAAACTCAGGTGGGCCGCTCCTCAACGCCCGCGGCAAGGTTGCCGCCATCAACGCGATGATCTTTGGCCGTATGGCGCTCTCCATCCCAAGCAACGCGGCTGGTGCCTGGATCGCCGCGGAACGCCGTCCGCGGCTGGGAATAGGAGTCCTGCCGGTCGAGTTGCCGGTATCTGTGCATCCGGAAGCCGGACTGGGCGGGCTCGTCGTCGCCGACATCAAGACCGGTGGTGCCGCCGACCGGGCCGGCCTGCTTGTGGGCGACGTCCTGCTCGCCGTCGCGGGGGAACCGTTAGATCGGGCGGAGACCCTCCTGGAGGCACTCGCCCGTGCCGGTGAAGCAGTCTCCGTTCGCCTAATGCGCGGCGGTAAAATCGTGGTCATGGAAGTAGACCTGGCGGAGGCGCGACGCGCCGCATGACACAGACGCGGGTGTTCGTAGTAGCCCCGACGCCCACCCTGCGCGCGGGGCTGCGTTCGATGCTCGCGGCCGTCGAGACCGCGGACTTGCTCGTGGTGGGGGAGGCAGGTCTGCCCGCTGGACCCGTCCCCGAGCCCCAGCTCTCCGAGGCCGACGTGGTGCTCGTAGCTGACGAGGAGTTAATGGAAGAGACCGCGCTCTCCGTTTCCGAGGACGGTACGCAGTCGCTACTCTTGCTCTCGGATGACGAGGGCGCGACGTCCAGGCTGCGTGTCCTCTCTCTCAGGGGTTGGGGCGTCGTTCCGCCTGACGCCCCTTCGGAAGAGCTCGGGGCCGCCGTCGCCGCAGTGGCGCAGGGCCTGACCGTTCTCCCGAAGACCCTGGCCGACCGGCTGCTCGACGAGCCCGCGGCGGCCGTCGAAGAACTCTCCGATCCGCTGACCGCACGCGAGAGCGAGGTGCTTGGTCTGCTTGGAGGCGGGCTCTCCAACAAGATGATCGCCCGCGAGCTCCACATCAGCGAGCATACGGTCAAGTTCCACATCTCCTCGCTCTACTCCAAGCTAGGGGTGAGTAACCGCGCCGAGGCCGTAAGCCAGGGCGCCAGACACGGGTTGATTTCTTTGTAGCACGCTGCGCCCTTGCGGGCTCCGCTTGTCAGCACGGCGCCTTTGGCGCCTTGTCAGCACGTTCAAGCCTAGCGGCTTTCACTTGTCAGCACGCTTCGGGCCTTGCGGCCCTCGCTTTCAGCTTTTTGGGTTCGTTTCTAGCGTATCGCTCTTTGCTGAGGCGTGGCTATTGCTGCAGGTATAGAATGGGGATGAACACGAGTGGTGGCGGAAGGCAGGGCGACCTCGGGCTTCCTTATGAAGACGACGACTTTGTCCATACTGGCACTTCTGTTCCTCTTGATCGGGTGCGAAGAAGACGGGGATACAGGAGGGTCGCGTTCTGGTGGCGGGGACAGGCCTGGTGAACCTGTTGATTACGAGCAGCCTACGCGGGTGATTGTGACCAGCGACGACGCCTCGCTTCCAGATGGCTGCCACCCGCGCCAGGTGGCCGACCTGGTGATCTCCTTCGTCGATGCTTTCAACAAAGGGGATCAAACGGTTCTCTCACGCGTCTTCTTTTTGTCGGAAGCTCCGAGTCCCCCTGATTACGCGGACAGTGCCTACGATCTGTGGTCCTGGTACACGGTCGGTGAGATCGAACCCGGCGGCAAGATAGTGAACGGTTTCGTCACCTACGACCAGGGCGAGTTACTCGACTACTTCGCCATGAGACACAAACAGGGGGAGCGACTGCGGTTGCTAAAGGTAAGCCTGACGCAGACGGGTTTGCTCGGCAAAGATGATAACGTCGGCTTCATCTACGTCCTCAACCGGAACGCCAGAGACCTCGAACCGGACCTCGGCGGAACTGCACACATAGCGTCGGGCCAGGGGTCTATCAACTGCACGAACCGCCGCATTTTCGCCTGGCGAATGGATATGAAGGTCGGGGATCAACGCTCGAACCGCGAGGCAACCAACTGGCTGTGTAAGGACCCACCCGGCTGGAAGCCGGGTAAGGCCGTCGTCGCGTGCGCATAGGAAGGCTTCAGGCTACAAGATCAGATGCAGGTCCCCGAACTCGTGCCAGAGATAACCTTTGTCAAGGGCCTCTGAGTAGGCGACCTCGAGGTGACCCCTTCCCGTGGTGGCGAGCGGACACCCTGAGGCGTGTTCGGCGAGCGCCTCCAGCATCGACAGGTGGGTCGAGCGGGGTTCGTGCAATCCTGTCAGCATCGCGTTCACGGAACGCACGTCGCGCTCAGGGGTGATATAGAGGTCGGTCCAGCCCTCGCCTGGATGGGTCACGCCATCCCTATCCGTGACGGTCTCGAGCGCGCGAACCACGGTAGTCCCGACGGCAATTACCCTTCGTCCCGCCGTGCGTGCCGCGTTGATCGCAGCCGCGGTCTCAGGGGGGACCCGGTAGAACTCTTCGTAAGGCGGCTCGTCGTCTTCGAGGCTGGCCACGCCCGTGTGCAGTACGAGCGGCAAGATCTGTACGCCCTTCGCGACGAGGCGCGTGATGAGCTCGGGGGTGAAGGCCCTTCCGGCCGAAGGCATCTCGGCGCTACCCACCTCCGTGGCGTAGACCGTCTGGTAGTAACTCGACGGCCAGGTCTCCCTGACGTAGCGGTACCGAATGGGAGACCCGTGCCTGTCCAAATACTCATCGAGGTTCACGGGCAGGTTCAGGGTGGAGATCCACAACCGATTCGGTCCCCCATCCCGCCGGTCCGATAGATAGGGCGTTTGCAAGACGATGCTCGCGCCTTCAGGGAGCGTCAGAACCTCTCCATCCTTACCGTCAAGCACAGGTTCATCTCCGGAGGATGACCGCAGCTCGATGACCCACAGGTCTGCCGGCAGGTGAGTCGAGAGATGCACGGTGAGGGGCTTCCCGTCGCTGTACCTTGCGGGTAGTGCGGCGTTCATCGTGCCGCTGGTGTTGACAACGAGGGTGTCGCCGGCTTCCAGGAACTCGGGTAGATCGGCGAACCTGGAGTGGACGACGCTGTCGTCGCCGAGGTATGAGACCATCAGGCGCACTTCGTCGCGGCGCAGTCCTCGCGCCTCAGGAGGCTCGCCGGCCTCCAGTTCCGAGGGTAACTCGAAGTGCATTGGGTCGTGTGCTTCGGGATAGTCTAGGAAGGTGTCTGTCTTATCCAATGCTCGTGTAATAGTGCCGGTCAAGGTCTTCTCCTTCTACTATCAGTACGATCTCTGCCAGGCCTGTACTGAAGGTCCCTGTCTCAGTCTCTTGTGGTCGTACTCGTGGCCAGCGCGCGGGCCTCATAGCGGCCGCTCGGCAAATTTCCCGTAAGGAGTTCCATAAAACCAGGCACGCTTTCTTCGGGGAGAGGGCGGTCGCTGATGTCCTCGTCAGGGAAGGCTTCCTGGTGCATCCTGGTACGCATGTCGCCGGGATCCACGCGGTAGACGCGCAGCTGTGGGTTCTCGGCCGCGAGTATGTTCGAGAGCTGTTCCAGCGCGGCTTTGCTCGAGCCGTATCCGCCCCAGCCTTCGTACGGCTCGACCGCGGCATCGCTCGTCACGTTGATGATGCGCGCTCCCCGCTTCAGTTCGGGGCCCAGTGTCTGGACGAGCGCGAGGGGTGAGATCACGTTCTTCCTGTAGACCTCTTCGAGTACGTCGAGCGGGTAGTCGAGCAGGTTCGGCTGCGGGCTCGGGCCGAGTATACTCGCGTTGTTGACGAGTGCATCGAGACCGCCGGCCTCGCGTACCGCGTCCGCGAGCGCGGCCCGGTGCTCAGGGTCTGAGACGTCACCTGGGATGGCGATTACGCTGGTCTCTGTGGATAGCTCCGAGCGAGCGCTCTCCAGAGCCTCTTCGCCACGGGCGTCGATGATCAGGGTCCAATCAGCTTGGGCCAGGGCACGAGCTAGCGCCAGGCCGAGGCCGCGTGAAGCGCCGGTGATGAGCGCCGCGTGTCGTGATGGTTCTTCGTTCATTCGTTTCCCTCCCGATCTTGGTTGAATACAAGGTATCGCTCCTGTCCCTGCCTGGAAACGTCAGGAGGGACGGTTTTCGGCCTGTACTTTGGTACAGGCCCTGGACTTTGGCGGTATCGAGATCGCCCCGCTCCTACTCCAGCACTGGATCTCCCGATCCCCGAAGTTGAACTTGCATTGACGATGACATACTTCTACTTCCCAGCGCTGGAACATACATCCGAGTAGTTGCGCCGATGGGAAGGGCAGGACCCAGCGCTCCCTATCCTGGACAACCGAGATCAGGGGCCCGACCGAGAATCGGCCCTGGGAGCAAACCGGACACCCCTGTAAGCCTTTGGAAGTGAGGAACTTAAGTATCTGGTCGCTTCTTTGCTGCTGTAGGTCTGAGGTCATGCTACTCCCTTTGAGAGTTAAAGAAGGTTCTCCTCGCATATTACAGTCCGGAGCGGTTAGCTGTTGGTCAAGTCCCGAATTGATACTGTTGGTTTATTCGCTGAAGAGGCACGATCAACATGCTGGAGCCAGAGCTGCCAATCGAGAGCGTCGGGTAGCAGCGGTAGGAACGCCGTTTAGCCACTTGGTTATCCGACCGACGTTGATCGAAGCGGCAGTGGCAAGTTCTTGCAGGTGAGTCTTCTTAAGGCCCCGGTAACGAGCCTGGCGCAGCCCGAAGGCTCGAGAACCCCCTGCCAGAAGGTTCCCTCGATGCCCGCTCGATCGGAGTAGAGGCTCGCAAACTCTTCGGTCTTTTGGCGCTCTCTGGCCGTCTGGATGGCCTCGTGCTCTAATCTTGGCTGTAGGGTGAGGGCGCGTGGAAGGCTCTTGGCTCGGGTGCACAAAGGACGGCTCGGACATGCGGCGCAATCGGATGGGGAGAATTCGACGTGGACCATACTTCGTCCCCGAGCGGTCTCGGTCTCAGACCAGCGGATGCTTTTGCGTTCCTCAGGACAGATTACCGTTTTGTTGTTCCAGTCGACACGGAAGTTTGCCACGTCGAAGCCTTCGTCGGCTTTCGCTTGCCAGGAGTTGTCTTTGTAGGGTGGGCCGATGAGGTCGATCTTATGGCGGGCGTGGCTCGAAACGAGGTTGCTCCCGCAGACATAGGCGGCGTCTGCCAATTGCTCGGCGGGCAAAAGCCCGCTTCGTTCTAACCCTTCCTGGATGGCGCAAAGCTGCTTTACGTCCGTGGCGGTGGCCGCGGTTGTGTGGAGGTCCGTGATCAGATGAGGAAATCCTTCGTCACAACTCTCCGTGAGATGCACCTTGTAGCCGACCCAATTCATCGAGCGCTTGGTAGAGTAGCGAGCCTCCACCTCGTAGGGGCTTTCGATGCGCCGAGCCCCTTCAGGCATCTCTTTTGGGTCGAGAACTCGTATCTCTCCATCGCTTATCTCGTAGTGCTGCTCCCAGATTTGGCGCAGTATTTGGACCTCAGCAAGCTCTTTGAGGCTTTGGGGCGTGTAAGGAGCCTCAAGGTGTGCCAGAAGCCGCTCGCCATCGGCACCCACCGTCTTGAGGAATTCTTCCCTCGCCTCCTTGCCCTTGGGCAGCCGCTGGTCCTCGATACGCCGAGCGTAACGCTCAAACCACTCGGGATCGGCGTGCTCTGTGAGCCACTCGGGCTCAGCAGCCACCAGAGCATTCAGAGCAGCCCGCATCGTCTCCGCAGCCTGCTCCCATTTGCTCAGGAGGCGCAGAGCGCCCAGTACATGAGTTGAGTCGGTGCGCTGCTTGCCCCGCACCTTGTGAGGTAGCCGCGCTCCTTGCATCCCTCAAGCAGCTTCTCAAGAAGTAACCTCTCCTTGCCGCCTTCAACCAGGCGAGTGCGGAACTCCGAGAGCACCGAGAAATTAAAGCCAGGGTCAGTCAGTTTGAGGCCCAGAGCGTACTTCCAGTCTATACGGGCGCGTACAGCTTCTGCTGCCTGCCTATCTGAAAGCCCCTCGGAGAACTGCATCACCGTTACTAAAGCCAATCTCCACGGCGCGATGGCAGGGCGTCCGCGCACCTCGAAGAGCTCTCTGAGAAGTCCTCATCATCGTAGATGGTCCCAAGCACGTTGCGCATCTCGATGTAGGTCGATCCTTTCGGGAAGGCGGCTTTAGCAACACGGGCGGTGTCTTCAGGAACGGGAGCGATCGGCTCCGGGCGCATGGACATGACTCTGCCCTCCGAGAAGCTGGCTGTCTAAACTACCTCCCGGAGTATGCAGCCCCACCGACGAATAAACCAACAGTATC
>JBBPYN010000140.1:0-31189 GCA_038199875.1 Rubrobacterales bacterium | reverse complement strand
TCTAGGCTATTCTTACCGATGCACGGTTCGTAGCTTCCTAAACCGCCGGTCGGAGATTCGGCTCCTTCCAAGCGCTCCCCAGTATCTGCAAAGCACGGAATTTTGGGCCAGATGCGATCGTTGATGCAACGCCGCTCGGGCACTATTGCTAACATGGGGACAGGATGGCTGATGCATTGACCTTGCCGCACTTGCTCGAGTTTACCTTCGATTCGCTCACCGTCGCAGCGGGGCGGTCGTGCTCCTCCTGGCGCTGCGAGTGGCGCCCACGCTAAGACTCTTCGCCCATCGGCGCGCCTTGTGGATCTCGATCGGCGCTGCGGCCATGATCGTCGTTTCACAAGCGGTGGAGGTGTGGGCGGATTTCTCGCGACTAAGCACGCTAAAGGATGCTGTCGGAGACTGCGCCGAACTGCTTGCCGTATGTACTTTAGGCCTGGCACTGCGCCTGATGGGCCGGGCGGAAAAAGAGGAGGTCTCCTCCCTGAGAAAGGCCGCCAACGTGGATGACCTGACGGGGTTGCGTAGCAGATCCTACTTCCGTCGGGCGGCGGCGCGCCGGATGGAGTTGTACAGGAGAAACGGTCTGCCCCTCGCCTGCGCCGTACTCGATGTGGACGATTTCAAGTCCTACAACGACCGCTATGGACACGGGAGCGGCGATAGAGCCCTGCGCTGCGTAGGGCGCGTGCTGCGTGAGTCCGCAAGGGCTGACGACCTGGTGGCCCGATACGGGGGCGAGGAGTTCGTCGTGTTGATGGGCGGTGACGTCGAAGACGCCATCAAGGTCGCGGAACGCGTGCGCGAAAGGGTTCAGCTCGAGAGCGTCACAGGAGAGGAGATCTCCCTGGGTAGCTCGCTAACAGTCTCTGTTGGCGTAGCCCCTCTCACCGAAGATACGTTAGGCCTTGAAGAGCTAGTCGAAGCGGCGGACGCCGAACTCTACCGGGCCAAGAGGACTGGCAAGAACCGGGTGGCCGCCGTGGGGAGGCGCTAAGGACTTTGTGTGGGCTTGGCAAGGAAATGGCCACATGGCAGACCGAAGACTGGCCACCCGGCAGATGCACCGACCCTGGGCAAGGCGTACAGTAGCGCAGAGGTCGGGCGGACCTTCCCCATCGGTTCGCGCCCGGCCATCCTCACTACCGGCCGCGCCGCTTCTTCCCATCGTACCCGGCGCGGCTATCCGTTCATCGACCAGGGAACCTGACAGACGGCGACGAAAAAAGCGATTCGCTGAGAGACCCTCAGCGAATCGCTCTGGTATCTATACTCGGGCGGTTGTGTTTAGCGTGGGCGGCCGAAGCGCTCGGTGAGGTCTGCGTGAAGGCGGGCTGTACCGATGCGGGAGGAGATGCGGTCGCTGTCGGTAGCAAGCTCGGGGTAGTGCTCCTCGAGCACGTCGAGCCTCTGGGTGGTCCTCTCTATAGCGTCGTAGGCCCGGCGCAGCTTGTCCTCCCGCTCGCGCCCTCCGAGCGCCGCGTCGGTGCCCGTCTCGTCATGCATGCCGTGGAGCCTCTCGGCGAGCCGCACGTAACCCTCGTAGTGCTCCAGGTACCTGTCGTAGCACTTCTGGAAGAACCTGGCCGGGGAGTTGTTCCAGCCACGGCGGGGCACGTCGTCGTCCGGGTGCGGCACCTGGACCCCGAGCAGCGGCGCACCGTCTTTGGGCCCCGTCGCCGCGTCGTCCGACTTCGGCGTACGCTTCCAGCTCTGCTCTGTGTCTTCTGCGGGGGAGTCGTGTATGCCAGGCACTTCTCGTGGGCCCTTATCCAGGTCTTCCGGCAGCCGCCCAATGGCATAACCGACCATCTCGGCGACCGGCTCGCTTCGCTCTGCATCCCGCTCCCTGCTCTCCTCAAGAGCGCGGCCCTGCCGCTGCACGATCTTCATCAGGAACGCTTCCCCTTCGCGCAGTAGCTCAAGGCGTTTCTCGGTCAGGTCGACATAGCGACGCGCCGTCTGCAAGAGAAGTACGGCGATGGCGAAGGTCCCAACGCCAAGGGCCAACAAGGACCCGATGCCAACATACATCAACGTTGCGCTCATCCCTCTCTTCTCCCTCTAAACTCGGCCCGATCCAGGTTCGAGGCATCCGCCCAGCAGTGTATTAAATCGTACGAGCGATAGAATAGCAACATCCGTCCCTGCGGCGCCGCGTATTTCGGGTTGGCTGCGGGGTCAAGCGTTCCGTTAGCCATCCTCTACGTGCGCATGCTCTGGCGTCGGGATCGCCCCCAACTGCTGCATCATGTCCAGGGTGTCGGTGACGCGCCAGTGCTCCCTGATCCTGCCGTCCGACACCCGCTCTACCGTGAAGCTCTCGATGCTTACTCGGTGGCCCGTGGGCGGGACGCCGAAGAGGTCACCCTCATGTGTGCCTTCGATCGTGTAGCGAACCGCGACCTTGTCGCCCTCGGCGATCATGTCGTCGATAACGACCTTGAGGTCGGGCATGCCACTCCGGAACATGCTCACTATCGCTTTGACCCCATCCGGCCCTGCTGGCTGGCCGGGCATCCCTGGGCTGTGGTTGACGTAGTCGGGCGCCAGCAATTCATCGACAAGGCCTATATTGCCTTCCTCCCAGACACCCCAAAACCGACGCACGACCTCCTTGCTCTCCTCTGCTGACATGAGCGTTCCTCCTCTCTCCAACCTGTACATCTCTGTCCTTCATCATGCGCCTGATGTCCTATCCCTTCCACCGACAAATCGTAGAATCGCCCGGATAAACTTCAGGAAATGTTGAGAGATCGACGAGTTTGGGAGCGTTGGAGGAGTGCTATCATTGCCAGCGCCGGC
The DNA here is from genome assembly GCA_038199875.1 of Rubrobacterales bacterium. Classification (GTDB taxonomy): domain Bacteria; phylum Actinomycetota; class Rubrobacteria; order Rubrobacterales; family Rubrobacteraceae; genus Rubrobacter_D. Next base: position 28,384 of record JBBPYN010000140.1, on the reverse strand, counting down.
AGGGCCTCGCGTTCGCGAGCGCCTAGAGCAGAACTTAGGGAGAGTGCATAGTGAACGCCGGTGAGCGGGTGGTCTTCGGGGATCTGCTGCGCCAACATCGAAAAGCGGCAGGTTTGACACAGGAGGATCTGGCCGAGCGAGCCGGGCTGAGCGTGGATACGATCAGCCTCCTCGAGCGAGGGGAGCACCGGAGGCCTCACGGATACACTCTGCAGAGCCTCGCCGTGGTCCTCGGGCTGTCGAAAGCGGATCGCGATCGTTTCGAGTCGGCAGCACGTATGCCCACCGTTCGTGCCGATGGTCCTAGCGTTCAGCCCACCAACCTGCTCGTGCAGCCCACGCCCTTTATCGGTCGCGAGCGAGAAGTGGAAGAGGTGAGGCACAGGCTACTGCACCCTGATGTACGCCTGCTGACGCTCACGGGTCCGGGCGGGGTAGGCAAGACCCGGCTTGGCCTCGAGGTAGCAAGGCAAGCCCTCGACCAATTCGGGGACGGTGTAAGCTTCGTCGCGCTTGCCCCCATCACCGACCCCAATCTGGTCCTATCGGCCATCGCCAAGGCGCTCCGGGTAGAGCAGGGTGCGATGCAGAACGTAACCGAAGCTCTGGAGCAGCACCTGCGGGAGAAGCAGCAGCTCCTCCTACTGGACAACTTCGAGCGGCTGCTGGAAGCAGGTCCACCGCTGGCGCAACTTCTGGGCGCCTGTCCGGGTCTCAAGGCGCTCGTAACCAGCCGGATGGTGCTCCGTCTCCAGGGCGAACATAACTACGAGGTGCCGAGGCTGACGTTGCCCCCGGCCGGATATCTACCGTCCCTGGAGGTGGACCGCTACGAGGGAGTACACCTGTTCGCGGAGCGGGCGCGGGCCGCGAGATCGGAGTTCAGGATCACCAACGAGAACGCGCACGCGGTGATCGAGCTCTGCCGGCGGTTGGATGGTCTTCCCCTGGCCATAGAGCTGGCCGCGGCGCGTGTCAGCCTGTTGCCCCCTGAGGCTATGCTGGCGCGGCTGGGGAGCCGCTTCGAGCTGTTGACTGGTGGGGCGCGGGATCTTCCTGACAGACAGCGAACGCTCAGGGCAACTCTTGACTGGAGCTACGGCCTGCTGGACAGTGAGGAACGTTTGCTCTTCGCACGCCTCGCCGTGTTCGCGGGAGGCTGGACCCTCCAGGCGGCAGAGGCCGTATGTGATATCGGAAACGAAGTCGAGGTGTTGCGGCACATGTCCGCGCTCGTGGACCAGAGCCTGGTGCAGCAACGAGCGAGCATTCAGCAGGAGCCTCGCTTCTCCATGCTCGAGACGGTGCGCGAGTACGCCCAGGAACGTCTCGAGGAGAGAGAGGAGTTAGAGATGCTGCGCCAGGGGCACGCCCGCTACTTCCTGGGTCTGGCGGAGGAAGAAGAGCGGGCGTCGCAGGGGCCGCTGCAGAGAGCGTGGCTTGACCGGCTGGAGACGGAGCACGACAACCTGCGTGCCTCTCTGGAGTGGAGCCTCGCTTCCCGGGGCGATAAGGAATTGGGCCTGCGATTAGCCGGCGCCCTGTCGCATTTCTGGTATGTCCGCGAACATCACAGCGAGTCCCGCGTGTGGCTACAGAGGGCGCTTGGGCTGGGTGGTGACGCCGGCGCAGCGCGCGCCAAGTTACTCGTTGGCGCCGGGCGGCTGGCCTGGTTCCAGGGAGAGTTTGCGCGGGTCAACACGCTGGTAGAGGAGAGCCTCCTCTTGTACCAGAACCTGGGTGACGATGCGGGAGCCGCCTTCGCGCTCCTCGTCCTGGGACGCACCGCAGTTTCGCAGGGGAACCGCGTGCGGGGGGAAACCCTCGTCGAGGAGAGTCTTGCCTTGTTCCACCAGCAGGAAAACAACTGGGGAATCGCCAGGTCATTCATTGTTCTCGGGGATGGAGCGCTCTTCGAGGGCGATGTCGAACGCGCGGTGTTCAGGTTTCAGAAGGCTCTGGATATGGCCAGGGATCTCGAGGATGCAGAGGGCGTCGCCCTGTCGCTTCTCTACCTGGGGCGCGCGGCGCACATGCGGGGAGACGAAGCGCGCTCCAATGCGCTGCTGGAGGAGAGCCAGGCGGTTTTCAAGGACTCGGTCGATTCACGTGGCGTTGCCGAGGTGCTCCTCGAACTGGGACGAGTGGCGCATGCACAGGGAAACGACGAGCATGCCCTGGCGTTTTGTAGGGAGAGCCTGGTTCGTAGCCGCAAGCTCGACAACAAGTCCCAGATCGCTTTCTGTCTAATGCTGGCTGGAGAGATCCAGACCGCCAAAGACGCTGCAAGGGCGGCCCGCCTCTTTGCGGCGACGGAGAAGCTGCTCCAATCCCTCGACGCCGCGCTCGATCCCAGCGGATCTCTCGGATACGAGAGCAAGCTCGCCAATACGCGCGCCCGACTGGGCGAACAAGACTTCGCGAAAGCGTGGCAGGAGGGAAGGATGATGACGCTCGAACAGGCTGTCACAGAGGCGATGAATTACGCTTCATGAGGGTCAAACACTTCAACTGCCCAGCCGAAGTGCTTGCATGCCGAAAAGGGTACTATGTTCCCACCTGAAACCAAGAGAGGGGACCGACCATGGCCTACTTCGAAGGGCAACTCAAGCGCGCGACTATGGAAGCCGGGGAGGAGCATACCGGCTACGTGTTGGAGACGGAGATAGACATGTCGGCGATACAGGATGCCGACGAGCTCGTAGGGGACCAGATCGCCGTTACCGGGGACGTGGAGATCGTGGACTTCCCCGAGCGGGGTAAGATCCTGATCTTCAGGGCGACCTCGGTGGCAGTCCTGGAGGAGGACGAAGAAGCCGATGACGAAGAATACCCCTCCTAGTTTGCTAGTCCTCGAGGATTATGCAGCTATCGGACGTCAGTCCCCTGACGGAGGTGTTCTATCTCACCCTCGAACAACTCTACGGTCCCGCCGTGGGTGGCGAGCAGAAGCGTACCCTCCTTGCTGAGGTCCATGGCACGGCCTTCGAGAACCTCGCCGAAGCGCTGAACGCGTACCTTCTCTCCCAACGTACAGTTCAGGTTTCTCCAGTCTTCGAGGACGCTACCGAAGTCTTCGATGCGTCCAAGCTCGGCGTCGAGGTTCGAGAGCAGGGCGCGGAGCAGGTCCAGTAAATCCACGTCGTGCCCCAGCTCGGACCGGATGGTGGTGACCTTGCGGCCCGGAATACTGAGTTCGGCGGGATCGAGGTTGGCGTTCATACCCACCCCGAGAATGATGTAGTCGAGACCTCTCCACTTCACAGGCCCGCCAGAGTTCTCGGCGCTCGATTCGGCGAGGATGCCACAGATCTTCTTCCCGCTGGCGAGCAGGTCGTTGGGCCACTTGATGCGTGCCTCGACCCCGGTCTCCCAGAGCGCCTTGGCAACTCCGACGGCCGCGGTCTGGGTTGTGCGAGAAGCGAGTCTCGCGTCGAACTCGGGACGCAGCACAAGCGACATCCAGAGGCCGCCCTTCGGAGATCCCCACGAGCGCCCGAGCCGACCCCGTCCCCCGGTCTGGACCTCGGCTACGACTAGAGTACCGTGAGGGGTTCCGGCCTGGGCAAGCTCGCGGGCGCGCTCCTGGGTGGAGCCAAGCGCCTCGTGTACTTCGACTACGCGGGCGAGCGGGCTAGGCAATCCCTGAATGGTCTCTCGAGAGAGAACGTTCATGCCAGGTCCGGGTGAATGCTGACGGCACCACAGAAACCGTGATCGCGTAAAGGTTCTCTCCTCATCATGGATTCCCGCTTTCGCGGGAATGACGGCTGTGAGAGCCTCATCCGCTCCGCATTTCGAACACGACCCCGTTCATATGGACTCGAAGTCATCCGAATCCCAACTCTTCTAGTGTCGTCATCTCTGCAAGCGTTCTGGCCGCTGCCTGCACGAGCGGCACGGCGAGCAGACCTCCCGTCCCTTCGCCAAGGCGCATGTACAGGTCGAGGAGTGGCTCAAGTTCCAGATATTCCAGGGCTATTCGAGCACCCGGTTCGGCAGAGCGGTGGCCTGCGATGACATACTCCAAAGAATTAGGCGCGAGGGCGTGGGCCACGAGCGCGGCGGAGTTCGAGACGATCCCGTCGAGGACGACCGGCACACCGTAGACGGCGCCTGTCAGGACCACACCGACGATAGCAGCGTGCTCCAATCCCCCTATCGCCGCCAGGACCCCTAGAGGGTCTTCTGCGTCTGGCGCGTGCAGCCCCAGTGCCTCCTCCACAACGCTAACCTTAAACTTGAAGGTCTCGCCATCAACGCCGGTGCCGCGGCCCGTGGTCTCCTCAGGCGGACATCCCGTAAATGCGGAGATGAGACACGCTGCCGGTGTGGTGTTCCCGATGCCCATGTCCCCCGTTACAAGAAGGTCCACCCCGCCGCTCTCGACGAGTTCCTCGGCTACTCCTGCGCCCGCCATCACAGCCCGCGCAGCATCCTCCCGGCTCATCGCAGGTACGCGGCTAAGATCATCTGTCCCGGGCCGCACCTTCGCGTCCCGCAAGAGGGGGTGCCGCTCCAGTTCGCCTGCGACCCCGACGTCGAGGACGCTCACCCTCGCCCCCACCGTCTTCGCGATGGCGTTTACCGCAGCCCCTCCGTCACAGAAATTCCTTACCATCGCCGCCGTAACTGCCTGCGGCCACGGTGAGACGCCGCGTTCGAGGACGCCGTGGTCCCCGGCGCAGACAACCACGGCAGGGTTCTCGGGAACGGGCGGCGGACATTCACCGTCCATCCCCGCGAGCCGCGCGCCGAGGTCCTCCAGCCGTCCCAGACTCTCAGGCGGCTTGCTAAGCCCGAGGTGTCGCGACCGCGCTTTTTCGGCGGCGGCTTCGTCGGATGGAGGGATCTCCGCCGCAAGCTCCACTACCCGGTCTTCGAGGGACAAATCTAGTGGTTATGGCCGTGGGGGTGGTGCCCCGGCTCGTCTGGGTGGTAATGGGGCGTGGCCGCGGCACCGACCTTCTCCTCGAAGCCGGGCAGCGCGACGCGGTGAACGCACACGTCGCAGTTCATGCGAATGTCTCCTTCTACCGCCTCTGTGTAACGCTCGACCACAAGGTCAGCCACATGCGGGTCCGCTCCGAAGTAGCCGGCGTAGCGTACCTCTACGTCGGGGTTGGCCTCGGCGAACGCTTCGCTCTGCTGGCGGATACGCTCTTCGAGGACGCCGGTGAACAGGAAGTAGGAGAAGATAACGACGCGGCTTGGTCCGAGCCTGCGGCAGCGATCGAGGCCGGCTTTGACATCTGGTGGGGTCATGCTGACGTAGGCACTCTCGACTATGGGGTAAGAGCGTCCTTCGTAGAACAGGCGGGCAATCTTGGAGAGGTCCGAGTTTGCGTCTGGGTCTGAGGAGCCACGCCCGACCATGAGGACCGCCGTCTCCCCCTTCTCCCTTTCGGGGATGACGGCGGAGATCCTCTCGTCCATCAATTCGAGAAGCTCGGGCCTTATGCCCAGGGCGCGCCCGTATCTGAAGGTCATATCGGGGTGGTTCATCTTCTCCCGCACCAGGGTTGCGGGGATGTCGTCCTTCGCGTGGCCAGCGGCCAGGAGCATCAGGGGGATGGCGGCGACGTTCCTCGCCCCGACCTTCGCTAGCCGGTTCACGCACTCAGAGATCGGCGGTTGGGAGAGCTCTATAAAGCCCCCCTCGACCGTCAGGGCCGGGTTTCTCCAACGCACGAGGTCGACCATGTGGTGAAACTCTCTCGCCCCGCGCGGGTCGCGGCTGCCGTGACCCACGATCAGGAGGGCAGGGCCTGTTTCTTGTCTGTGAGACCTGTTCCTGTCCATGATGCCAACCGTCTGCTTCATCGTCCCTCCTCGTAGTAGATCAGGGCGTTCAAAGCGGCCGCCGCGACCGCAGAGCCACCTTTCGGACCGTGGTTAGTAACCGCGGGCAGGCCGCTCGTTGCAAGCTCGTCTTTGGACTCGGCAGCCCCGACGAAACCGACGGGAAGCCCGACCACGAGCGCGGGAGAAGAGTCAAGCCCGAGCAGCTCGAAGAGCGCTGTCGGCGCGTTCCCGACGACCCAGACGGCTCCTGAACCGACCTCCTCTACAGCGAGCCTGAAGCCGGCCGCCGAACGCGTGATGCCGAGCCGTTCGGATAGTTCAATGGCGCGTGCGTCGGAGACGAGGCATTTCGTGTGGCGGCCTGTGATCCCGGCCGCCACCATCGCTACGTCAGTGACGACCGGAGCGTCCCGCCGCAGCGCTTCGATCCCACCTTCGAGAGCCGTCTCGTCGAGAACGAGGCTCCAGGCATACTCCGTGTCCGCCGAGGCGTGGATAACCCGCTCGGCTATGGCGCGGGAGAGCGGCCCGAGGTGCGAGAGGTCAACCATCCCTCGCAAGATGCGGTAGCTCTCGGTCTCTATGGGATGGACGCGTCTCATGGCGAATCCTGGAGACAACCGGCGCCGCGAGTTGGAGGTCGCTGTGGACCGAACGCTCGGGGGCAGGTGGATTCCCGCTTTCGCGGGAATGACGGATGGGGCCAGATGGAGCAACTGCGTTCGTTCGTACTCGGTATCATTCGGTCTCCAGTAGTATCTCGACGCAGGCCGAGACCGGGCAGACCTCGGCGCATTCGGCGCACCCGGAGCAGCGGTCTTCGAGGACGATGAGGGGCGTGTCGTGGTCCCTGGGAGCGGGGCGTATTGCCTTCTCGGGGCAGGTCTTTATGCAGGCGCCACATCCGGCGCAGGCGTCCGTAACGGCGAAGATGGACCTCAAGAGAGGTATCCCCTGGGTGTGACCATGCGGCCTGCCGCGATCCTGGTCTGGGAGCTTCCGACGACGACGATGGTGAGCATGTCCACCTCTTCCGGACGTAGAGAGGAGAGGTCCGTGAGCGTGACCCGCTGCGTCGGGCGGTAGGCGTCCTTTACTACGCCGACGGGCGTGTCGGGCGGGCGGTGCCCGAGTAGAATCTCCTTCACCTTCCCGAGTTGCCAGTCGCGGCCCTTTGAGCGCGGGTTGTAGAGCGAGACCACGAAGTCTCCCTCGGCCGCAGCCCTGACCCGGGCCTGGATCACCTCCCACGGCGTGAGCAAGTCGGAGAGGCTAATAGAACAGTGGTCATGCCCGAGCGGGGACCCTAACAGTGAAGCGGCTGCCTGCGCCGCCGTAACACCGGGTACGACCACGACATCGACATCATCGCCCGCGATCTCCAACACCGGAGACGCCATCGCGTAGACGCCGACGTCGCCGCTAGATACCAGCGCGACGCTTCCGCCAATGCGGGCCTCCGAGAGCGCGAGTTCCGCCCGTTCCAGCTCGTTACCAAGCGGCGGCGTGAGAACCCGCGTCCCAGGTCGAAGCAAGTGCCTGACGCGCTCCACATACTGATCCAACCCGACTACGAGCTCAGAAGCGGCGAGGACCTCCCGCGCGAGGGGCGGAATGAGCGTGTCCTCGCCTGGCCCCAGGCTCACAAGCGCCAGCCTTCCCCTTACGGGTTGCCGTCCTACGGCAACCGTGGCGTTCGTTGACTTGCGCTTTTCTACTACCAGCTCCGCGCCGGCGGAGATCACCGCCGCCTCGGCGACGCTAGGCGTCCCGACGGCGCCTCGGACCAGCTCCGAAGGGTTGGGAACCTCCACCGCGGAGAGATCTTCGGCCGGGTAAAAATGGATCGGCACGTCCACCTTCTCTGCGGCCTCGAGCAATCCCCCCTCGTCGCGTTTCAAGTCAATGCTGGCGAGGGCGGCGACGCTCTTTCGAGAGAGGCCTGCCTCACCCAAAGACGATTCGAGTAGATCTACTATCTCTTCAGCGCCGGCCCCGCGGCTGCAACCGACGCCGGCGACGAGCGAGGGCGGACGGTAGATGACTGACGGACGAGGCATCTCCGCGAGCCTGTCGGAGATCAGGATCAGGGGCGCCTCCCGCTCGTCCGTCCGGACGACGTTCTCGGGCAACGGCCCTAGCGGCCAGCGGCTCTCCGAGACGAGATGGACCTTCTCTCCGGAGACGAGCGCGGCCCCCACTGCCGCGAGGTCCGAGTCTTCTTCCAGGCGGAAGCCGAGGTTCTCTCCGAGAGAGTCGATGGCGGTGACGCCGATCGAGTCGCTTGCGGTAGTGATAACGGGCGTCGCGCCCAGGGTATCCGCGACCCGTGTGGCGAGGGCGTTCGCGCCGCCGTCGTGCCCGCCGCAGAGGGCGACGGCGAAGATGCCGGTGTCGTCGACGGTTACCACGCCGGGGTCATGATGCTTGCTCTCTAGCAGGGGAGCGATGAGGCGGACGGCGGCGCCGGTGGCGAGGAAGAGTACTATCCCGTCGCATTCGTTCCAGGCACAGTGTAACGCTTGTTTTGCCTTGCCGTCGTAGAGACGTACGTCGGGCCAGACCTCCGCGAGGTGGGCCGCGTGGCGGCGGCCGCTCGCGGTTGCCGCTATCAGCCCGATCACGGCCGGCTCCCCGAGACGACGAAGACGTTACTCTCGGCGGCCAGGCGGTGAAGATCACCGACACCCTTCATCCGCGACGTCTGCAGGAACGTGGTCTCGACCTCGAGGCCACAGTCTTCGAGGATCTGCGCGGCCGGGACGACCCGTTCGAGCGTAACGAGGGAGAGAACGACCGACCGGCGCGCCCTGATGGCGGAGAGCTTGACGATCTCCTCGAAACCGCCGCCGGTACCGCCGATGAAGACGGCGTCGGGCTCGGGTAGGTCGCGCAGGGCTCCGGGGGCCTCATCCTCGCTGAGTTGCACGTAGACGCCGTGGCGTTCGGCGTTACGACGGATCCGGGCGCAACTCTCGGGATCGCGTTCGACGGCGATAGTTGCTGCGCCGAGACGAGCGCACTCGATGGCTATGGAGCCGCTGCCCGCGCCCACGTCCCAGACCAGGTCCCCCGGTCCTGGCCCGAGGCGGGAGAGCACGAAGGCGCGGGTCGCTGATTTGGTGATCATGCCGGATCTATGCTCGAACCTGTCTTCGGGCAACGCCCACAGCCCCTGACTCCTGAGGCCTGAGGAGATCCAACCTCTGGTTTCCGACGCCCGTCTTTCGTCGAGCACGAGCACCACGTTCGGGTCTTCCCAGTCCATGCCAGCGACTGTGCCGGCGTCGCCGTGGAAGACCCGCTCGTCTGGCTGGCCGAGCTTCTCGGCGACCACGAAGCTGCGGCCAAGACCTTCGAGCGTCCTGGCGAGTTCGGCTGGCCCGAAATCGGGGGAGGTGAGGACCGCGACCTTGGGGTGGGCGCGGCAGACGTTGGCGGCGCGGCGTGGGTCGCGGCCGTGGGCGCTGACCGTGACCGCATCGTCCCACGAGAGCCCTGCCCCTGCGAAAGCCAGCGCGACCGAAGAGAGGCCTGGAAGGACGCGCAGGTTGTCCCTGCCGAACCGCCCGGCGAGTAGGCGCACGATGCCGAAGAATCCCGGGTCCCCTGACGCGAGCACGACCACAGGGCCTTCCGTGTCTTCGATCCTCTCTAGCGCCTCCGAGAGGTCTCCCTTCAGGACCACGGCGCGATCTGGCCCCACGCCGAGCGTCTCCAGATGCCGCCCGCCGCCAGCGACGAGCGCGGCGTCATTTATCAACCCGTCTGTCGCCTCGTCGAGGGGTCTTCCGTCGATGCCAACGACCGTAATGCGGTCCTGGCTCAAGCCTGACCCCACGTCGTCAGCGCCAGCGCGCCGGGGCTGGCTCCCGCCGGGTCGAGGGTGTCGAAATCGACGAGGATGACGTGAACTTCGAGTTTACCTTCAGCGTATTCGGCGAGGTTCTCCGCGGCCTGTTTGCAGAGGAGGTCGGCGGCCGTATCGAGGTTCGCCGACCGCCAGAGCTCGTAGGCGTGACGGGCCGTATTGGCGTTCTCGACCTCTTCGATCAACGCACCAGAGCCGCCTGCCTTCGTCGTGATCTCCGCGAGCAGGTCGTTGTCTACTTTGGAGCGGGTCCAGTGGGTCATCATGACGCCAGCGGCTAGCTTGGAGATCTTACCCGCCATCCCGACGAAGAAGCAGGTCTCGAGCCCGTTCTCCACGGCCCTTTTTATGGCCTGACCCGTGAAGTCACCGACCTCGACGAAGTTCACCTCTTCGAGATCGGGCAACAGGCGCATCGCGGCCTTCTCTGTTAGGCCCCCTGTGGAGAGCACGAAGCTCTTGTGGCCTTGCGCGCCCATCACGTTGATGGCCTGCACGACGCTCGCGGCCCACGCGGCCGTCGAGAAGGGACGCACGATGCCTGTGGTGCCGAGTATGGAGATGCCGCCTACGATGCCGAGACGGGCGTTGGTCGTCTTCTCGGCCATCTTCTCGCCACCAGGGACGCTTATGACGACCCTGACACCGATCTCATCAGGGTCGAGGATCTCTTTAACCGAGTAGGAGATCATACGCCGCGGCACATCGTTTATAGCAGCCCCCCCGACCGGCAAGCCGAGCCCCGGTCTGGTGACGAGGCCAACACCCTCTCCCCTATCGAGCTCGAGTCCTGGCTCCTCGCGCCACGAGACGCGGGCGGTGAGGTGCGCGCCGTCCGTCACGTCGGGGTCGTCTCCCGCGTCCTTGACGACGACGGCCTCGGCCCAAGCACCTCCAAGCTCGCACCGCTCGACCTCGAACTCGACGCGACGCGCCGCCCCTTTCCCAGGCAACTTTACGTCGGCGCGGGTCTGCGGCCGGCCGCTCACGAGCGCCTTCGCGGCGGCCCTGGCGGCAGCGGCCGCACAGGTACCCGTGGTCCAGCCGGTCCTGAGCTGCTGGCCCCTGACCTTCTCCATGCTCGGGGGCATGGACGGTTCGCGGAGCTTACGTGGCGGCATCTGCCCCCTTCTGCGCAGGCTTCGCCTGGCGGAACATGTGCGAGAACTCGGGGCTGTAGAGGTGGGAGCGGGTTCCTCCAGCGCCAAGCCCTGGTCCGACCAGGATCAGCGCCTGCCTCGTAAAGCCGGCCTCACGGACCCGCTCGGCGAGGTCTTCGAGGCGGCACTCGATGATCTCCTCGTCTGGCCAGCTCGCCCTGTAGACCACGGCGCATGGAGTCTCCGGAGCGTAGCCGCCCTCCAGGAGCTCCTCCTGCAGGATGCGCGGCTTCGCCGCGGAGAGGAAGATCGCCATGGTCGTCCCGTGCCTGGCGAAGCTCCTTATATCCTCGCCATCTGGCATCGGGGTGCGGCTCGCCCGGCGAGTGAGGATCACGGACTGGGCCACCTCTGGTACCGTCAACTCGCGGCCGACGGCGGCAGCGGCTGCACCAAGAGAGGAGACCCCTGGCACTATCTCCCAGTCGAGACCCAGCTCATCGCAAACTTCGATCTGCTCCATCACGGCCCCGTAGAGGCTGGGGTCCCCTGAATGTATGCGGGCGACCTTCAGATCCTCTTCCACAGCCCGCTCGTAGAGACCGCGCACGCCTTCTAGCGGTATGGTCGTCGACTCGACGATCTCCGCGTTCGGACGCGCGTACTCGAGGACGCCCTCGTGTACCAGGCTCCTGGCCCAGATCACCACGTCGGCCTCGCCGATGAGCCCGGCCCCCCTGACAGTCAACAGGTCAGGGGCCCCAGGTCCCGCCCCGATAAACCACACCTTACCCAAGCCCTGGACCCCCTCCGGTAAAGACAACAGTAGACAGATACGTCCCCTCACGCCCGACCATCTCCCGCGCGGGCACTACTTCCTCGCCCTCGATCCCGAGCCTGGCACCATACACACCGTCTTCCATCCTTCCCTCCGCAACCCGGAGCACCTCCCCCAGCCGGCTCCCGCCCTTGTAGCAAACCACCGTCTCGAACCCGGCGAGCGCCTCCCTCAGAGGCTCCTCCCCGGCCGTAAACGGCAAAAGCGCCAACCGCTCGTCGCCTTCGAGCAGGACAATCCCACTCCGCGAAGCCAGGTCCTGCATCGCCGTGATCCCCGGTACTGTCTCGACCTCTACCTGAGGTTCTATCTCCCTGACGGCACGCGCCAGATAGGTGAAGGTCGAATAGACGTTGGGGTCTCCGATGGTGGCGAAGGCGCACGTTTTTTCGTCTCGGAGACGCTGTGAGACCTCTGTCGCCGCGTTGGTCCAATTACGCTCCCTGGCTTCTGTGTCGTCCGAGAGGGCGAAGAGGAGGCGTGTGATCCTTCGTTCGTCCAAATACTCGCGCACGGTCGCCTCGGCCCGCCCGACCTCGCCTGTATCGGCGACGGGCACGAAGACCTCGTCGGCCTCCCGCAGCACGCGCAGGCCCTTGACCGTCAACAGCTCCGGGTCTCCTGGCCCCACACCCACGCCGATGAGCCGGCCGCTCATACCCCGACCTCCACAGCGCTTCGCGCAGCCTGCACGAGCCTGCGCGGCAACTCGGGCGCCGCTGCCCAGTGCGTGTGCAGGTAGCTCGCATGCACTGAACCGTCAACGAAGCCTTCTGGCCCGCGGCCGACCAGGTACCATGCCGGCCTCCGACCGGGTCCCGGCTCGACGGTCGAGTAATGGAACTCGTGAGCCCGCACCCCGGCGCCCGCTTCTGCGAGCGGTGAATCTACCGGCGCGCTGGCTTCCCTGTAACCGAGGGTGAGCCTTTGTGTCATCCTGGCCGTGGCGTCGAGCACGCCGCACATCGGATGTCCGTCGAGCTCGCGGACCAGGTACAGAAGCCCGCCACACTCAGCGACGACCGGACGCCCGCTCTCCGCGAAATTCCGAACGCTCCCGCGCATTGCGACGTTGGCGGAGAGTGCTTCGGCATACGTCTCCGGAAACCCGCCGCCGAGATACAGGGCGTTAGTTTCGACGGGTAGACTCTCGTCGGTCGTTGGATCGAAGAACGCAACCTCGGCCCCTGCGGCCTCCAACGACTCCAGGTTCTCCCTGTATAGGAAGCTGAACGATTGACCCGTTGCGACGGCCACTTTGACGCTTTCAGGGAGATCCAGGGCCGCAGATTCGGGACTCCATGGCTCGGCCTCCAAAGGCCCGGCAGAACGTGCCAGATTCACTATGCCGTCAAGGTTTAGAGAGTTGGAGACCACGGCTCCGAGAGTGTCGAGCGAACGTCTAGCTTCGTCGCGGCGCTCGGCGGCGGGAACGAGGCCGAGGTGTCTGTCCGGCGTCTGTATGGCGTCGTCGCGGCGAAGGACACCGAGGACGGGGATGTTTATGGGTCTCAGGGCGTCGCGGAGCAACTTTTCGTGGACGCTGGAGCCGACGCGGTTCAGCACGACACCAGACACTTTCAACCCCGGGTCGAAGGTCGTGTACCCGTGGACCATGGCGGCGACGGAGCGGGCCATCGCCCTGGCGTCGACGACGAGCACGACGGGCGCGTCGAGCAGTTTGGCGACGTGGGCTGTCGAGGCGAGTTCCCCGCCGCCGCTCTTACCGTCGAAGAGCCCCATGACGCCTTCTATTATGGCTATGTCGGCGCCTTGTGCACCGTGGGCGAAGAGGGGCCCGATCATCTCCGATCCAGAGAGGAAGGCGTCGAGGTTGCGACCCTGCCGGCCCGCAGCGAGGGTGTGGTAGGAGGGGTCTATAAAGTCTGGGCCGACCTTGAATGGGGCGACCCGAAGGCCCTTAGTGGGCAGCGCCGCCATCAGGCCAGAGGCGACAGTCGTCTTACCTGTCCCTGAGTGGGTGCCAGCGACGACTATGCGGGGGGTTTCTACCACTCTATGCCTTTCTGGCCCCTGTAGCCCTCGTCGAAGGGGTGTTTGATCTTGCTTACCTCGCTTACGAGGTCGGAGATCTCGACCAGCTCAGGCGGGGCGTCGCGGCCCGTAATGATGACGTGCTGGAAACCGGGACGGTTCTCGAGGACTTCCACGACCTCGTTCGTGTCGACCCATCCGAACTTCATCGGGTAGGTGAACTCGTCGAGGAGCAGCATGTCATAGGTCTGGTCCGCGAGACGGCGCTTGACCTCCTCCCACCCCTCGCGGGCGAGGTCGGCCGAGTGCTCCAGGTCCTTCACGGTCCACGTCCATCCGTCGCCCTGTTTGAACCAGTCGATGTTGCCAAGAGCCTCGGCTGCCTTCTGTTCGCCGACGTTCCACTTGCCGCTCTTCACGAACTGGTAGACGCCTATCTTGTACCCGCGCGCCCAGCCCCTGAGCATGACCCCGAAAGAGGCCGTTGACTTGCCCTTGCCGTGGCCTGTGTTGACGATGAGGAGCGGCCTCTCCCTGTTCGACCTCTTTCTGAGCCGCTTCTCTCTAGGTTCCCTCATCTCCTGCGCCTCGCTCATGCCACCCTTCTCCTCTCGATGAGATCCACCAGCGTGTCGGCCCGCAACTCCTCCAGCCGCAGGCACCTCGCCCCCATCGCCCCTGCCACCTCACCCGCCATCCCGAGTCGGACGTATCCTTCTTCAGTGTCGATCACGAAAGACGCTGCCCCAAGGGAGCGCAGATGTGCAGCCACCGCCTTCGGGTCGGACCCTGCGGTAGCCCTTCCGTCGGTCAGCAGGATGAGCAGCGGCCTGCGTTCCCTGTCGCGCAGGCTCTCTCGTTTCAGCACCTCGGCGGCCTTCTCGATGCCTGCCGCGAGGGGCGTGCGGCCTCCTGTGGGAAGGTCTTCCAGACGCGAGGCGGCCAGCTCGACGCTCGACGTTGGGGGTAGGAGTATCTTTGCTCCCTCGCCCCGGAAGGAGATCATGGCGACCTTGTCGCGGCGCTGGTAGGCGTCGTTGAGAAGCGACAGAACGGCGCCCTTTACGGCGGACATGCGTTTGCGGGCCGCCATCGAGCCGCTCGCGTCGACGAGGAAGAGGACCAGGTTCCCTTCCCTCCCCTCCCTGACGTTCTGGCGCAGGTCGCCGGGACGGACCTCGGGACCCCCTACTTCCCTGCCCCGCGCCTTCTGATGAGGCGCGGCCGCCCTCACCGTCGCGGCTAGCGCCACGTCTGCGGGGTTCTCTCCGTTCTCCCTGTCTCCGACCGGAAGCCCTGCCTCGCCCGTGATACGGCTCCTTCTTCCGAGGGGGCCGCCCCTGCCCTTCTCGGACGCTTCGAGCCGCACAGGCTCGAACGGCTCCGACGCCGAATGGCTCCGCTCCCCAGCCCCCGTGCGCGCCTCCGAAGGGTCTGGACCCCGCTTGTCAGGGGAACGCTCGCCACCGTTCTGGCCCTCGCCAGGCGGCGGTGCGCCCCCCTCCGGGTCGTCCGGCGGCTCGGGGCCGTCTTTGGAGAGTGCGTTCTCGATCTCTTCCGGGTCGATGCCCGGTTGCTCGAAGGGGCCGCGCCTGCGGCGGTGCGAGAGTGCAAGCAGGGCGGCCCTTTTCACGTCGTCGAGCGCCACCTCGTCCCTGGCGTCCCAGGCCGCGAGCGTGCGGGCGGTCTTGGCGGTAACCAGGTCCCCGCGGAGGCCGTCCACCCCCAGTTCGGCGCAGAGGGTCGAGATGCCGAACAAAATATCCTCGTCAAGGACGACGCCGGGAAGGCGCCACCGGGCCGATTCCACTGAAGCGGCGACGTCCGCGTCCGCGTTCGACCATTCTCTGTAGAACTCTTCTGGGGCCGCCTCGTAGCGTAGCCTGCGCCTGACGACCTCGACCCTGTCCGCGGGGTCAGGGCTCCCTGACACCTCGACGGTGATGCCGAACCGGTCGAGGAGTTGCGGGCGGAGCTCGCCCTCCTCGGGGTTCATGGTGCCGACCAGGATAAAGCGCGAGGGATGCCGCACGCTTACGCCCTCGCGCTCTACGTGGTTGACGCCCATCGCAGCCACGTCGAGGAGTAGATCCACGAGGTGGTCGGAGAGCAAATTCACCTCGTCAACGTACAGAATTCCCCTGTGCGCAGCCGCGAGCAACCCCGGCTCGAAGGCCTTCCTCCCCTCGGAGAGCGCCTTCTCGATATCAAGCGTCCCCGCCAGCCGGTCCGTGCTCGCCCCGACGGGTAGCTCCACCAGCCGCACCGGCCTCGTCTCTGTGGAAGCCCCGCTCTCGTGCGGTCCCGCCGGACACTCGGGATTCGGCTTCGACGGATCGCAGGAGTAGGGGCAACCGGAGACAACCTCGATACGGGGGAGCAGCCTTGCAAGCGCCCTTACCGCGGTGGACTTAGCCGTACCCTTCTCACCGCGCACCAGCACGCCCCCTACCTCGGGTGAGACGGCGTTCACGAGCAGGGCCATCTTCAGGTCATCCTGGCCGACGATGGCGGAGAAAGGGTAGAGAGCGGGAGTAGGGAGTAGGGAGTAGGGAGTAGTAGTTTTCACGCTTGCTCTTCCAACATTCCCTCGTTCTCTATGTAAACCTGTTTTAGGGCTTCAATGTCTTCCACGTCCGGCTCGGACCAGAGGCCGCGTTGGGCCGCCTCGAGCAAACGCTCCGAGATGGCGCGTAAGGCCCAGGGATTTGACTCTCGCATGAACTCTCTTACCTCCTCGTCGAGGACGTACTTCCTGGTTACGTCGCGGTACATCCAATCCTCCACGACGCCAGCGGTGGCGTCGTAGCCGAAGAGGTAGTCCACCGTGGCAGAGAGCTCGAAGGCGCCCTTGTAGCCGTGGCGCTGCATGGCCCCAATCCACTTCGGGTTGGCCACACGGCTCCGGAAGACGCGGCGGGCCTCTTCCGAGAGGTCCCTCGTCTTTACCCTGGAGGGGTCGGCTGAGTCGCCGATGTACGCTTTCGGGTCGCGGCCGGTCAGGGCGCGGACGGCGGCGATCATACCGCCGTGGTACTGGAAGTAGTCGTCGGAGTCGAAGAGGTCGTGCTCGCGGTTGTCTATGTTCTTTACCGCGACCTCCGTGCGGCGCAGGTTCGACTCCATAGCCTCCCGCGCCTCGATGCCGTCTAACCCTCGACCATAGGCATAACCTCCCCAGACGGCGTAGACCTCGGCGAGGTCCTCGTCAGTACGCCAGTTACGGGCGTCCATCAGGGGGAGGAGTCCGGCCCCGTAGGCGCCTGGTTTGGAGCCGAAGATGCGCGTGGTCGAGCGACGCTCGTCGGCGCCCTCGCGCTTCTCTTCGTTGGCGTGCTTCTTGACGAAGTTCATGTCGTCGGGCTCGTCGAGGGTGGCGACCGTGGTAAAGGCATCGTCTATGAGGGAGATCAAATTAGGGAAAGCATCCCTGAAGAAACCGCTGATCCTGACGGTAACGTCGATCCTGGGCCGACTGAGATCTTCGGTCGGGACCACTTCGATTCCGGTCACCCGCCTTGACTCCTCGTTCCAGACGGGCCTCACGCCGAGGAGGGCGAGTATCTCGGCGACATCGTCCCCCTGCGTCCGCATGGCAGCCGTGCCCCAGACCACTATGCCGACGCTCTCGGGATAGCGACCTTCTTCTTCGAGGTAGCGTCGCAACAGGTCGTCAGCGAGCCCCTGCCCTACCTCCCACGAGAGCCGCGAGGGCAGCGCTTTGGGGTCCACGGAGTAGAAGTTGCGCCCGGTAGGCAGCACGTTGACCAGGCCGCGCGTGGGGGAGCCGGAAGGTCCGGCGGGCACGTACCCTCCTCCGAGGCCTGAGAGCAGGTTACCCATCTCTTCTGGTGTACGCATCAGACGCGGCACGACCTCACCGGCCGCGAAGCGAAGCGCGCGGACAACGCCCGCGTCGGCGACGCCAAGAACATCTTCGCAGACCATGGGCGCGGCCTCTGCGTCCCAGTTGCGGGCTTCCAGCGCGAGGAGCAGGGCCTGCTGCGCCTCCTCCAGCCTATCGAGCAGGTCCGAGGCAGTCGCTGCCGTTCCAGGGAAGCGCTCGGCGAGATCCGGCGGCGCCTCTACCTTCGTGCCGCCGTTCTCAGCCAGGGATCTCTCTTCGAGGTCGTAGGCGTCACCGACGGCGCGGCGCAGGCCTGGCACCTCACCGGCGCCGAGGCGGAGGACCGAGGCTGTGAGGTGGCGCAGGGGCTCACCCTCAGGAGTCTCGCCGAGGACGTGGAGGCCCCCGCGGATGGGGAGGTCTTTGATCTCACAGAGGTATCCGTCGACGTGGGTGAGGAAGTCCGAGAACTCCTCGGGCTGCTCCTCGACGCCGAGGTCGCTGTGCAACTCCGCGTCGCGCAGGGTCTCCCAGATACGGACCCTTATCGCGGGCAGCTTCGAGGGGTCGAGCGTCTCCACCTGGTAGTACTCGTCGAGGAGTTGCTCCAGCTTCGCCAGGTCGTCGTACGTTTCGGCGCGGGTCATCGGGGGGATCAGGTGGTCGACGACCGTGGCGTGCGCCCGCCTCTTGGCCTGGGTTCCCTCGCCTGGATCGTTGACGACGAAGGGGTAGAACAGCGGAACGTCGCGCAGGGCTGCATCGGGGGCGCACGAAGGCGAGAGTCCGAGAGACTTGCCAGGCAGCCACTCCAGGGTGCCGTGCTTGCCGAGGTGGACTACGGCGTCGGCGCCGAACTCTTCGATCATCCACCAGTATGCGGCGAGGTAGTGGTGGGTCGGCGGAAGGTCGGGGTCGTGGTATATCGCGATCGGGTTCTCCCCGAACCCCCTCGGCGGCTGAATGCCCACGAACACGTTTCCGAACACGAGGCCGGCCACCACGAAGTCTTTACCGTCCACGTAGAGTTCCCCTGGCGGCTGCCCCCAGTGCTCCTCGACCTCGCTCCGCAACGCCTCGGGTAACCGGGCGAACCACTCTGCGTAGACCTCCGTATCCAGCCGTCCTGCGGCGTCTCCGAGCTGAGCCCCTGTCAGGAACTCCAGGTCGTGGCCCCCAGCGGCGATGAGCGAGTGGATCAGCTGGTCGCCATCATCCGGCGCGCCTTCTACCGCGTAGCCGGCCCGGCGCATCGCGTCAAGCAACCCGATCGCGCTCGCCGGCGTATCCAGGCCGACGGCGTTGCCTACCCTGGAGTGTTTGGTCGGGTAGTTGGAGAGCAAGACGGCCACTTTCTTCTCCGCGTTCGACGACCTCCCGAGGCCTGCGAAGCGGGCTGCGAGCCCAGCGAGGCGCGCGGTGCGCTCTGGATCGGTTTTGTACAGAGTGAGCGGAGCGCCGACGGGCGAGCCGTCGCCGAGGCGCTCCTTGAAGGAGAACGGGACCCCGACGATCCGGCCGTCGAACTCGGGGATCGCCACCTGCCAGGCGGTATCCAGGGGAGATAATCCTGCGTCGGAGGCGAGCCAGGCCTCACGCGTCGAGGTCGTGCAGATGCCCTGTATAACGGGCACTCCGAGCTCTTCGAGGGCGGGGACCTCCCACTCCAACCACTCTTCGGGCGAGCCGGAACGGTGGGCGTCGGCGGCGTTGGACCCACCACCGGCGAGGACAGTGGTGATGAGGCAATCGACCCTGTCTTTCAGCAGTTCCAGGGCGGGCACTCCTCCGCCTGTGCCCGCCCGCAAGGAGTAGCAGTAGACAGGCAGGGCGTTTGTCCCTGCCTCCTCGAGCGATCCGGTGAGATCGTCCACGAAGGCGGTGTTCCCGCTCATCCAGTGCGCACGGTAGAAGATCACACCCACGGTCGGGCGCGCGGCGTCGTGGTGGGCCAGCAGTTCTTCGACCGTAGAGCCCTCGGGCAACCCGGGATGATAGATGCCAACCTCGGGCAGCGGTGAGGCCGGCTCGAAGCCGTAGCCTTCCATAAGGACGGTGTCGGCGATGAAGCGGAGCAGGTTCTGCGTGTTGCTGACCCCGCCGTGACGCAGGTACTCGAACGCCTCGAGCACGGTCCCTGAAGGGACGGTAGACAAGGCCGCAAGCTCCGCGTCGGGCTCGGCTTCCCCTCCGAATGCAAGCAGGGGGACCCTCAGCCGCGCGCAACGCCGCCGCAGCTCTTCGAGCCCCTCGGGCCACGCCCTCCGCCCGCCGAGCAGCCGCACAAGCACGACCCTAGCATCAGGCAACTCCTTATCGAAAAACGACGCGGGGTCTTCCAGAGTAGCGGGGTTGGCGCACCTGACCTCGGGGAAGCCTTCGGGCAGACGCTCCGAGGCCCTCGCAGCGGCCAGAATTTCAGTGTCCGCGGTTGTAACGTAAAGCAGCGTCGATGGTTTGAAGGCATCAGGCATCAGGCATCAGGTTTCAGGTTTGCCGGCATGGTATCCATCGCCGCGAACACGGACGAGGCGGACGACGTAGTCTCTGCGCCTGCAGGCCGCGACTCGCCTGGCGCGGACGCACCGTTCGAGTCTCCTTGCTGCTGCCTGTAGCCTGTAGCCTGTAGCCTGACAACCGGCAGCCCGGAGGGCGGTCCGTCCTCTATCAGCCGCATAACCGCTTCGCGGTCCACGTTATCCGCTATAAGGTCCCCAAGCTTCTCCAGTTGCGCCTCGCGGGCGGCGGCGAAGGACTGATCTCCGGGCCTCCAGTCGAGGTTGCGTTCCGCGGCCACCCACGCAAGTAAGGCGCGCCTGAAGCCGTCCGACTCGAGGACGCCGTGCCAGGACGTACCGAGCGTCGCCCCGACCCGGCAGCCCTCGGTGTCTTCGCCGAACTCAAAGAGCAGGTCGCCGCCGTCCCGTCTGACTCTTCCGTGGTGGATCTCATACCCCGATACCTCCGCGTTCCCGAAGCCTACGGCCCGCCCCTCCGGGCGCCCAAGGGACTTCTCCCGTTCGAACACGGTCTCGAGGGGCAGTAGCCCGAGCCCGACGGTCTCTGGCTCCGTGCTCTCCACGCCGTCTTCGATGCGACGACCGAGCATCTGGTAGCCACCGCAGATAGCAAGCGTGGGCAGGCCACGCTTCGCCCTCGCGGCGAAAGCCCTGTCGAGGCCGCGGGAACGTAGCAGCTTTAGATCCTCGACGGTCGCTTTCGTACCGGGGATTACGGCGAGGTCGGCGTCCAGTATCTCTTCCGCAGACCCTGTGAAGCGGACAGAGACGCCAGGCTCGTGGGCAAGGGCATCGAAGTCCGTGAAGTTGCTGATGCGGCCGAGCCGTGCGACGACGACGCTCAGGGCGTCGCGGCCGAGTGGAGGCTTCACGGGCCGCGGCGCGTCGAGGGTTAGCGAGTCCTCGCCGTCGAGGCCGAGGCCGGGGACCCATGGCAGCGTCCCGAAGAACGGGCGGCCTGTAAGGGCCGTCATCTTGCCCAGGCCAGGCTCGAGAACCTTTGGATCTCCCCTGAACTTGTTGACGAGGTAGCCCGAGACGAGCGCCTGGTCTTCGGGCGAGAGGAGCGCGAGCGTCCCGTAGAGGCTCGCGAAGAGGCCGCCGCGGTCGATATCCCCGACGAGGAGTACGGGAAGGCCGGCGGCGCGCGCCAGGCCCATGTTGGCGAGATCGTTCTTGCGAAGGTTGATCTCAGCCGGGCTCCCAGCCCCTTCGCAGACGACGACATCGAAGCGGCGGCGCAGGGCCGTGAGCGACTCGAGCACCACGGGCATCAAGCTCCCCTTCATCTCCCCGTAACTGAGGGCGCTCGCCGTGGCCCAGGGCTTGCCACGCACGACTACCTGCGTCGTGCGTTCAGCTGAAGGTTTCAGAAGGATCGGGTTCATGGCGGCCTCGGGCTCGACCATCGCGGCCGTCGCTTGATGGGCCTGGGCGCGTCCGATCTCCGCGCCCTCCCGCGTGACGAACGAGTTGAGCGCCATGTTCTGGGCCTTGAACGGCGCAACGCTCACACCCTCGCGCGCGAGCCAGCGGCAGATGCCGGCCACGACGACGCTCTTGCCTGCGTCAGAATGGGTCCCGGCGACGAGCAAGGCGCCGCTCATATCGCCCCCTTCCGACGGGCCCGCTCGCACAGCAGCCCGAAGAGAAGTCCGAGCCCGGCCCAGAACACAAGCTGGGTGCCAAGGGATGAGAGCCTGAAGGCCCACAATACCCCGGACGGGAACCCTTCAGCTGAAGGCGCGGGAGGCAGAGCCAGGAACAGTACGGCCACTATCAGGGCAAGCCCGGCGCCGACCACCAGGCGGCGTCTCGGAGCGCCAACTCCACGCATCTTCAGTGTTCTGGCGGCTAGCCAGGCGACGAGCAAGGCCAGGAGCGAGAGGGCGACGAGCGTGAAGTAGGCCGCCGTGCGTTCCCTTATTGTGGAGGGGTCGCCGACGGATGGCGGCTCCGCGGGGTATTTGAGGAAGGGGATCAGGAAAGCACCGGCGAAGATGGCGCCCGAGAGGGAGATGCTACGCCTGAGGTCGCTGGCCGCGGCGAGCCTTTCGCGGAAGAAAGCATAGGAGATACCGAACACTCCTCCAACTGTTACCCCGAAGAGGCCTGTGGCGAAGAAGAGGCCGGCCTTCTGGGTCGAGCGGGAGAAGACCTCCTCGTCGTGGGCGCCATGTGACGCCTCTTCCAACGCTATGGCCCTGTCGAGGGATGGCTCCCCGACGAAGAACGCGAAGAGACCGGCAAGCAGCCCGGCGAGCAGCCCGGCGACCATGCCGCGGCGCAGGTAGGCCGAGACCACGCGCTGATCTAGTGGCAGGGAACGCCGAGCAGGTGCCGCCCATCGTGGGCGAACTCGTGCAGGTAGTTAAACGGACCAGCAGCCTGCCCCAGGAGCGGCGCGAACAGGGCCCCGCTCGCCGAGAGCAGCACGAACAGCGCTAGGAGCAACAGCGTCAGGGCCAGCAGGCTCCACAGCGGCAGGGTGGAGGGCTGGCTCCGTCCGAGGATCTTCTCCATAGGTGCCTCCTTCTCGGGGTCCTCGCCCCGGTTTGGGGTCACGGGCGAAAGGCCAGTCTCCTGACTCCCGGCTCTCTGCTCCCCCGGCCTTCCCGCGGCGGCGGTGGCTATACTTCGGGTTCGCTCCCCGGTTACAGTGGCGGGACCGTGCCGGGCTCGCACCGGCTTCCTGGTCCCTTTCACCCCTTGCTTGTCCCCTGGCAGCATAGCCGGGCCGCCATCACGCGTCAACCGTTCCTTATGCGAGTAGGTGCGGCGTGGTATAACCCGTGCGGATCATGCAAAGCCTTCTGGACGTCATCCGATCCATCCCGAACTCCCCCCAGGGTGTACTGGATTTCGTGACGAGCTTGCTCGTGGCCCACGGCTACCTGGTCATAATATTCGGGGCGGCCCTTGACAACTTCGGCCTCCCCGCTTCGGGGGACATCGTTCTGTTTGCCGGCGGACTCTTCGCGAACGGCGGGCAGCTCGCGCTCCCGCTGGTGATGCTGAGCGGCTTTGTGGGGGCTTTTCTTTCAGACAACTCGGTGTATTGGATCGGGCGCGTCGGCGGAAGACCACTGATCTACCGCATCCTCAAGATGCGTTTCCTCCATTTCCTGATCAACGAGGAGAGCCTCGACAGAGCCGGACGCTACTTCGAGGCGCACGGCGGGAAGACGGTCTTCGTCGGGCGCTTCGGACCTGGCCTGCGCAGCATGACCCCGCTCCTCGCCGGGGTTACAAGGATGAAGTACTACAGGTTCCTCCCCTATAACCTGGCTGCCGGGGTCGTGTGGGCCGTGGCCTACTCGCTGGTCGGCTACATCTTCGGCCAGTACTGGGACGAGTTGCTGGCAGTCGCGAGGTCCCTCGGCTACGGCGTCATAGCGATCGTCGCGTTGTTGTTCCTCGCCTACTTCCTCAGACGCTGGTTCAGGAACGGACGGGCGTAGAACCGCAACTCGAGGCCGGGCAAGCCTCCCGATCCTAACCTGTCGGTGGCTCTCCTTGGGGGTCCGCGCTTAGCGACTCGAAGGTCGTCAGGGCAAGCAAGACCAGCGAGACCGTCACGGTAAACGCGAGCGGTGAGAGCAGAGAACCGAGCGCCGTAACCGGTACGAGGAGCGCCACCGCCCCGAGCCGCGCTAGCAGCACGCGGTCGTTCGTGGTGCCTTCATTTACCCGGTCGACGAACGCTATGCCTAGCAGGAAAAGGGCGACACCACCCGCCAGCACCGTCCTCGCCCCCAGGCCGTAGCCTCCTGAAGACGGTGCTCCCGTGGCCAGCGCAAGAGCGGGCGGAGCCGCGGCCTCGATGGCGAGCTGGACGCCGACCCCGAAGGCGGCGATGCCGGCGTAGACGGCGAAGTGTCCATAGCCCCAGTAGAACGCGGGGCGTGGGCCGAGTTCGATCCCCGAGGATCCCACGTGGTCGAAGTACAGCCACCAGATGCACGCCGCCGCAACGAAGCCAACGACCGCGGTCAGCACCGCCGCCGGGGCCCAGTCGGTGCCTGACGTGCCAGAGGCAACCGCAAGCACCGACTCGCCGAGCACGATCAGGGTGAAGAGCCCGTAGCGCTCGGCGATGTGGCGTGGGTGGAAGGTGACCCTCGGATTGTCCAGGGTCATCACGGCGAGTATCGGGCCAAGTAGCTCTACACAGAGCCCGAGGGCCCAGACCGCATATCGCAAAGGTGCGGGCACGAGGAGCGAAGAGAGCCAGATGGTGGCCCCGATAACGTTTCCGGCGGCGTAGAAGAACACGAAGCTGCCCATGGCGGCTGGCACGTACCGCCCTGCCCTCAAGAACAGGCCCGCGACGAGAAGGCGCATAAAAGCGTAGGTCAACACGAAGCTGACCGTTGCTGCAGGGTCCACGCCGACCCGCCCCACGGATGCGGCGAGCCCCAGTATGGAGAGCATCGCCACGAGCAGCGTCACGCGGTAGGGAACGTCGTCGTTGTCGAAGGAGGTCGCGTACCACGTAAAGATCATCCACGACCACCACACAGGCACGAAGAGCCCGAGGAACCGCAGCATCCCGCCCACGTCCGGCTCATGATGCAGCCCGCTTGCCAGCGCCGCGACCGCCACGACGAAGCACAGATCGAAGAACAGCTCAAGCCAGGTCGACGTTCGCTCCTCGTCCCGCTGCCCGCTCATCAGATTTCGCATCACCTGCGGACGCACGAAGCGCGAGGAGGGCTGCTCCTCGGCGGAATCCCTCCCCGAGACCGCATCCTGCTTCGAGGTCTCGCTCACGGCGACGCCGGGTCGACGACGCAACTGTGGGCACCAACCCTGATGCTCTTAGCCATATGACCTCCCACTGCCGATATTAGATCAACCCTACATTCGGCGTGGGACTCTCGCATCACCCAAACGGCTAGTCTTCCGACGACCGTACTGCCGGTTCACTCGGACGGGCCGAACAGGAGGGAGCCGTGATCGAATAGAGCGGAGCAGAAGGGATCTTCAGCCAAACCAACCCGGAGACGTTATGCGTAGAGCTCGATGAAGAACCTGGCGTAGTATCTGGCCCAGTTGGCTCCTGGGGCCCTGAGCGGCTGCTCGTTGGCGACCAGGACGAGCATGTGAACGAGCTCGCTCTTGGTAAAGGTGGCGTCGAGGAGGGCAAAGAGTCTTTCCCGCAGGTAGTCCGCGTACCACAGCGGCCACTCGGGGTCGGCGCCGTCTGTCTCGATGTAGGCTTGATGGTGGGCTTCACCAACCTCGTGGAACAGGTCCTCGAGCTGGCGGGCAAGGTCCACCTCCATAATCTCTTCCTCCTCGACGTTACGTAACTCGTGTATCACGCACAACTATATTCCCCTTCCCAAAGCCGCACAACTCCACCAGGGACGCCGGCTTCCTGGTCCCGCGCTGATAAACTCGTCTGAGGCTGGAGAAACTGGAGAGAAGCTAACGATGTCTGGGTCGAGTGTTTCGGGCAGGGAGGATCTGGAGAGACGCAACCACGAGCTCTCGGTGCTCAACGAGATCGCGCGCGAGCTCAACCGTTCCGTCGAGCTGGGCGAGGCGCTCGGGTTCACGCTCTCTCAGGTGGCCGAGCTCCTTGGGTTGCGTACGGCCTGGATCTGGCTGCTTGAAGATTCCTCCCCTGAGCCTTACCTGGCCGCCGCCCGCAACCTCCCCCCCGCCCTGGCGGATAATCCGCGCCGCATGGACGGCGCTGGCTACTGTTATTGCCTCGACACCTACAAGAAGGGTGACCTCGAAGGCGCGGCCAACGTCAACGTCCTTACCTGCACCCGCCTGGACGGCCTGGTCGACGGCACCGGCGGACTGCGCTACCACGCCAGCATCCCCCTCTAGGCCGGGGAGAAGAAGCTCGGCGTCATGAACGTCGCGAGCCCGCAGTGGAGGGGTCTCTCGGCCGAGGATCTCCAGCTCCTCTCGACCATAGGCGACCTGCTCGCCATCGCCGTCGAACGGGCAAGGCTCTTCGACCGCAGCGCCAGGCTTGGCGCCGTCGAGGAACGCAACCGGCTGGCGCGCGAGATCCACGACACCCTGGCCCAGGGACTCACCGCAACAGGCCTTCAACTCGAGTCCGCGGAAGCCCTCCTCGACGACGAGTCAGGCGCCGAGCGGGCCCGCGAACCACTGCGCCGGGCGCTCTCGCTCACGAGATCCAACCTCGACGAGGCCAGGCGCTCGGTCCTGGACCTCCGTGCTGCCCCGCTCGAAGGCCGCTCGTTGCCGGAAGCACTCAAGACCCTCGTCGACCGTTGGGAAGCCCAGACGGACGTGGCGACGAGGTTCGGGGCCGTAAACGGCAGCCGCCCGCTCCCGCCGCGGGTCGAGGTCGCCCTTTACCGCGTCTGCCAGGAGGCCCTGACCAACGTCGCCCGCCACGCCGGCGCAAGCCGCGTGACGGTCCGGCTCGTGGCCACGCCCGATGCGGTGCGGCTCATCGTCCAGGACGATGGCCGCGGCTTCGACCCATCATGCGTCGAGGAAGGCAGGCACGGCATAGTCGGCATGAGGGAGAGAGTAGGGATGATCGGCGGCTCACTCAAGGTGGAAGGCGGCCCGTACGGGGGTACGCGCATCGAGGTCGAGGTGCCACTCGGGGGGCAGCGCGGTGGATAAGGTCAGGCTCCTCGTCGCCGACGACCACCCTATGCTGCGCGAAGGGCTCGTCGCCGTGCTAGGCACACAGCCCGACTTCGAGGTGGTAGGTGAGGCTGCTGATGGAGAAGAAGTCGTCAGGCTCGCCGGGAGCCTTGACCCCGACGTGATACTGCTTGACCTCGAGATGCCTGGGACGGACGGAGTCGAGGCACTCGAAAAACTGCGCGACGCGGGCTCGCGGGCGCGCACCCTCGTCTTCACGGCCTACGACACGGACCAGAGGATCCTGGGTTCCCTGCGCGCGGGCGCCCGCGGTTACCTGCTCAAGGGCGCATCGCGGCAGGAGATCTTCGGCGCCATCCGCACCGTCCAGGCCGGAGGGTCCCTCCTCGAACCAGCCGTCGCAGACAGGCTACTAAATCGCATAGACGGCGAGGAAGACGTCCCGCAGAACAGGCGCCTCACGCCAAGGGAACTCGAGGTGCTCGCGCTCCTCGCCCAGGGTCTCAAGAACGCGGAGATAGCGGAGCAACTATTTATCTCGGAACGGACCGTCAAGTTCCACGTCGGCTCCATCCTCGCCAAGCTCGAAGCCCAGAACCGCACCGAGGCGGCCAGGATCGCCGTCCGCCGCGGGCTCGTGGAGGCTCCCTAGCCCGCGGTCTCCAGCAAACTAGCTCGGCAGAAATCTGCTTATAGTCGGGTTCTCTCTAGCGTGGGACCTCGTCGGACCCAATGTACGGTTTCGCATCTCTATCCGACACCACAACATATGGTATTTGGCGCTTTGAGCCCCGGAGGCGGATACCGCGCCCGAATGACACCTGGGCGTTGATCTATGCGAGATCCTGCATGACAACTTCCCGGAATTTGCCTTCTACGAGCTTCGGTGAATAACCCTGCCACGGGATGTGCGCGATATGGTCAATACCACACCGCCAGCACCGACCAGAATCCCCAAGAAGGTGCTGATCATGGGCTGGCCGATGCCAAAACCGACGCCAAAGCCGGCCGCGACGCTAGCGGTCATAAGCCCCACAGCCCTCACCCTGGGTGCCCGCCATGCCTCAAACGTGGGCTTGGTGGTTTCCGAACCCGCCGAGCGCTCCGTCCTCCTGAGGGCAACAAGGAAGCCGATCAACAGGGCCGGTTTGAACAGATTACTCACGTTCTGCAGCGTATTGCCGGGCGCCAGATTGCCGGTCTCGAAAACATCGATGGCGTGGACGATGGTCGCTCCCAGGCCTAAGACACTCACTGCTATGACAGTCGCCTCGCGGAAGCCATCGCGCCGACCCATGGCGACGATACCCAGGACGCCTAGCGCTAGGTTCGCGAAGCCCACCTCAAGCTGGAAAGGGTTGCCCTTCGGCCAGCCTATGGATTGGGCTACAGTATCGGAGGCGAATGAGTGGCCGAAAAAGCCGCCGATCCCGCTACCTGCTACGCCGACGCCGAAGAGATATAGCAGGAAGATCTCGAGGATCCGCTGGCGGCTTCGGCAGCTCTTGTCTAGGGCGACATGGATGGTAGCTGCAAGAACGGGCAGAACCGAATAGATAAAGACGCGAAGGGCGACGATACACATGGGGGCTCTCCCTGTCCGATTCAGTGGCCAATCTAACCTAACAGGAATAACCCTCGGTTGTGTCCCTAAACGATACTGTTGGTTTATTCGTCGGTGGGGCTGCATACTCCGGGAGGTAGTTTAGACAGCCAGCTTCTCGGAGGGCAGAGTCATGTCCATGCGCCCGGAGCCGATCGCTCCCGTTCCTGAAGACACCGCCCGTGTTGCTAAAG
>JBBPYN010000139.1:0-12183 GCA_038199875.1 Rubrobacterales bacterium | reverse complement strand
TTAGCGGAACTACCAGGGCCGGAAGCCCGGTTGATACCTCCTGTACGGGGAAGCGCTCGTCGAGATCCGCCGTTTCGAGGTTGAGGGCTCGGGCCATGAGGACAGGGTCGAGCGTCGCGCCGAAGGTGGGAGGAAGCTGGCGCATCCAGAGCACTTCGCCGAAGGTCACGGGGATCTTGCCGGCCTTCAGGTTGAGGGTGATGTCCTCGGCTGGCCCGGCCAGGATCTCGTGCCGGATCACATACGCCGTTCCCAGGGTCGGGTGGCCTGCGAAGGGCACTTCGCTGCCAGGCGTGAAGATGCGGACGTCGTAGCCGCCGTCGGCCTCCTCTTCCGAGAGGACGAACGTTGTCTCTGAGTAGTTCATCTCGAGGGCTATCTTTCCGAGGGCCTCGTCGGAGAGATCCGCACCGCCGCGGACCACGGCGAGCTGGTTGCCCGCGTACTTCTCCTCGGCGAACACGTCCACGATGTAGAAGGTGAGGCTCAAGGGCAACTCCTCTCACGGGTCTTTTCGTAGTACCTGCCGCTCAGTAGCGGGGCAAGGGTCCTCCGGCATCTCCGAGGACGTAGTCGTCGAACATGCGCTTGACGATATGGGACTCATCAGCGGCGATGTCTCTGTACATACCTGGGTCCTCCCTCAGGTCGTAGAGCCTGGCCTCCGTCCCGTCGTTGCGGCCCATCATGGCGTACTGCTCATCGCGGGTGAAGACGTGGTCGTGGTACCCGAGCGAGAAGTGGGGCCTCGCCGCGGGCGCTTCATCTTCGAGGATAACGTTGAGGTCCTGGCCGTCGAGCTCCTGTTGGGGCTCTACGCCCAGGAAACCCAGGATCGTCGGGGCAACGTCGTGGGTCGAGGCGTAGTAATCGCTCGCCTTTCCAGCACCCTTGCCCTCGGGATGGCGAACGAAGAAGACTATGTCCGTGACTTCGGGCCAGAGGGAGGAGGGGATCTTACCGACGATACCGTGCTCGCCGAAGGCTACGCCGTGGTCGGAGATGGCGATAAGGAGGGTGTTCTCGAACAGGTTCATCTCCTCCATCTTGTCCAGGAAGCGGCCGAGCCAGCGGTCCATCATCGTCACTTCGCCCGAGTAGAGGGCGTCCATCCGCCCGGCCTGCCTCTCGCTCAGGTAGTCGCTGCTCCCGTCGATCGGCGCGTAGGGCTCGGGCCCGTTGTAACCGCCGCCGTACATGTTTGCGTACTTCTCGGGAGGGTCCCACGGCGCGTGGGGATCATAGCAGTCCACGGTCAGGAAGAACGGCCTGTCGGGACTGGTGGTTTCCAGGAACTCGGAGGCCCTGGTAAACACCTGTGGGGCAAACCAGTCCTCCTCCGACCTGCGGTAGGCCGTGTTGGCAAAGTACTGTCGGAAGTACTGCGTGCCCCCCGTTCCAAGGACGCCTGGTTTTATCAGGGCTTGCCTGACCTTCTCGGGAGGGGCGGTCCACAGCGGCCTGTAGTCGTCCGTGGTCTGTCCCCTGATGTAGTCGTAGGCGTCGAAGCCGCGCTGGAAGTTCATGGATGCGTCGTACTGTTGCAGGTTGTCCGTGACGAACATCGTCTCGTAGCCTGCTCTTTGCAAGGTTTCCGCGAGGGTCGTCTGGTTGTTCGGGATCGGCTGCCAGCCCTGCAGGCCTACGTCTATGCCCTTGTAACGCTCCCAATCATCGAAAGGCCAGGTCCTCAAGCCCGTGTGAATGGCCCTCCTCGCGCAGATGGTCGGCGCGGACTCGGGGTAGGCCCTGGTGAAGCGCAGGCTCTCTCTGGCGAGGGCGTCCAGGTTGGGGCTGTGGATCTCGTCGTTGCCGTAGGCGCCGACGTGGTCCTTCCTCAAGCTGTCCATGATGATCAAGACAACGTTCGTCGCCGCGTCAGCCGGCGGGGTATCGTCCGGAAGGTCGGGGAGTACGCCCTCGCGTCCGCACCCGGCGAGCAAAGAAGCCCCTGCCAACCCTGCACCCGACACCTTCAAGAACTCTCTTCGTGTTAACGTCAGCCTCAGCGTCTACTCCCGCGCACTCGTACGGTCAGCCATCACGAATAATCATAAAGGAAGTTGTGCGAAAAGCCGTTGTCGTTCAAGGAATCGCTGCGGGCGAAGCACCGTACGGCCCGATGTGATCCAGGTCAAGCCGGTGTACAATCTTCGCATGACGGTCTTTCGCTACGGGCGGCAACACTTCGAAGAGGGAGAATACGTGCGCCACGTCGACGCGACGCCAGGCGACGAGCTCGACCCCGTCGTGCGCATTGTCGAGGACCTCGGCACGGTCGAGATCCCCTGCGGCAAAGTGGACTGCCGCAGCAACTGCATCGAGTACATGGTCCGCGCCACGCAAAGGCGCGACGACTACGCACTCGCCGAGTGCAAACTCTCCACCCTGGTAAGCATTATTTGAGCAAGCCTGCTTCGCAGGCTATTCCCACTCGTAGGTCTTCTGTTCCGGGGGGCCTTCGGCGGCGTAGAGACGTTGGAGCGCGCCACCGGCAAGGGGCGAGAGGAAGAGACCGGCGAGACCGGCTGGCAGGAGGTCTCTGGCGATGCTCCAGGCGACGAGGAGCGGTACCCCCGTTGGGTGGTTAGCGTCTCTTATGAGGAGCAGGGGGTCGAGGACGCCGCCGGGCGGGAGGATGCCGGTCGCGTAGACGATGAGCGTGAGGATGCCGGAGACGAGACCGATCAGCAGGGCCAGCGAGAGGCTGAGGATGAGGCGCGGGCCAGGTCCTTCCCTGCGGCTGCGACGCAGGAGCAAAGCGCCACCGAATAGCGGTGCTGTGATGAGCCCGGCGAGCAACCCGACGCCCATGTAGACGAGGGCCAGGGTAGTGAGGTCGCCTTCGCTGCTCTGTCCTCCCTGTAGGATCAGGAGCACGAAAGGCTCGGGGAAGAGCGACTTGATGAACATGAAGCCGGCGCCGTAGGCTGCCCCTATCCCCAGTAGACGTAAGAGGATCACAGTCTGTCCCCCGCGCGTAGGGAGAGGAGGCGATGGTTATGCAAATTTTTCATCATGCCCGGAATCTATCGTGTGTTGGCCTGATTGTCAGCAAGAGCTTTCACGGGCAGGCCTCCCCGATGCCGCCGAAGCTGCGCCGTCAGGGCTCGCGTTGATCCAGACGGTCCCGACGTCGAAGAACTCGCGGCCGTAGGAGATCGTAAGCGGCCCCGAAATGCAGTACAGGCTTTCGCCGCGACGCCGGGTACAATCTGCGGCAGTATGAGCGGAGGGCGAAAAGTACAGGAGAAGGCAGAGGCGCGGCGCGTTCTCGAGGAGCGGGCGCAGGAGGCCGGCTTCGACCTCGTCGGCGTGGCGCCAGCGGAGCCTTTGCGTGAGGGCGGCGAGCGTCTGCGGGAGTGGCAGGAGGCGGGGATGGCCGCCGACATGGGCTACATGCACAGGCCAGTGGAGCTTCTCTCGAACCCGAAGAGGCTCCAGAAGAGCGCCAGGAGCGTGGTCTCTCTGGGGGTCTCTTACTACCCTGGGGACCATCCCGAGAACGAGGGTGGGGGTAGGGTGGCGCGGTACGCGTGGGGAAGGGACTACCACGAGGTCATAAAGGAGAGGTTGTTCCGGCTTAGGGAGGAGCTGGAAGGGGAACTTGGGGTCAGGATCAAAGCCCGAGGTTTCACCGATGCCGTGCCTCTCCTGGAGCGCTCCGCGGCCCAGCGCGCGGGGCTCGGGTTCTTCGGGCGGAACTCCTGCTTGATAAACGATGCCGTAGGCTCGTACTTCTTCATAGCTGACCTGATCGTCGACCTCGACCTGGAGCCGGATCCACCTGGCACGGGCACCTGCGGACGCTGTACCCGTTGCATGGACCGGTGCCCGACAGGGGCAATAAAGGCCCCTGGCGTCGTTGACGCCAGGCTTTGCATCTCGTACCTGACTATCGAGAACCGGGGTGAGATCCCACGCGAGCTACGTGAGCAGGTAGGCGACTGGGCCTTCGGCTGTGACGTCTGCCAGGAAGTGTGCCCGTACAACAAGACGAAAGCGTCGAGGAGCCAGTGGCCCGAGTTCTCCGCAGAGGCCGGGCACGGACCGTACCTGGAAATAGTAGAGGTGTTGAAGATACGCACCGATGAGGAGTTCGAGGAGACCTTCGCGGGAACCCCTCTAACGCGCCCGGGCAGGGCCGGACTGTTGCGCAACTGCTGCGTGGCCGCCGGAAACCTGAAGCTGGAAGAGGCCTTTCCCGCGCTCGTACGGGCCTTACGCGAAGATTCGTCGCCGCTCGTGCGCGGGCATGCGGCGTGGGCGCTTGGTGAGATCGGGGGCGCAGAAGGGTCGCTCAGGATGGCGGCCGAGACGGAGGAAGACGCGTGGTGCAGTGAGGAGATAAGGCTGGCGCTGGCGGACGGGACCACAGGCGCCACCTTGGGTTAGAATAAGGAAACGATGGCAGATCAAATCAACTACTATGAGGTGCTCGGTGTCTCGCGCGAGGCATCCCAGACTGAGATCCGGAACGCTTACCGCGGCCTGGCGAAGCAGCACCACCCCGACCATCCGGGCGGCAGCGCTGAGGAATTCTCCCGGCTGCAGGAGGCCAACGCGGTCCTCTCGGACCCGAACCGCCGCAGCAAGCACGACGAAGCCCTCGACCTGGCCCACGCCGCCGACCAGCTGGCTGGGCTCAACCTTGACTTCGACTCCGTAGAGGACGAGCTCTCCGCCAAGCGCAGGGAGCGCGAGTCGAGTGGTCCCTCCCTCGGCGAGCGTCTGAGGGACCGCTTCGGCAGAAAGGAAGAGGACCCCTACGAGTCGCTTCGTAGGGAGGCGAGTGGCCCCGGAAGCGGACGCAGGACCCGCGGACGCTACGACGTAAGCGAAGCCCGCTGGTACGAGCCCCACCGCTTCGACCCCGAACCGATAACCCTCAAGAGCGGCGCCATAACCTTCGTCGCCGCCTTTCTAGCGTTCATCGCGATCGGCCAGATCGGGCTGTGGGCGACGGGACAGTCAGAAGCTGGGGCTTTCGCCTTCGTCACGGTCCTTGCCCCTTTCATGCCGATCCTGTACTCACTGGTCGGGCTGATCGTGGCGTACTTCGCGTTCAGGGCCGCGGGTTACGCGACGCTGGCCCTGGCCTTCGTGGCCGCGCTGGTCGTCGGTGGCCAGGGACCGGAGGGGCTGTTGCAGTTCGCGACCGTGGGCATCATCGTCCTGCTCGTCGTGGTCTACCTCGGTAGCCGCCGCGAGAGCGCCGCCAGGCGCTGATCCAGAAACCCCTGGAAGGAGTCGCTTCGTGATCCCAGCCTCCGAGCTAGAGCGCTTCATCTCCGGGTTCGAGGAACGTCTGGCGCCTGTGGAGAGGGCTGCGGACGCTGCCTGGTGGAACCTGGCGACCTCGGGCACGGAGGAGGCGCAGGAAGAGTTCGTGGGCGCTGGCAAGGAGTACAACGGGCTCTTCTCCGACAGGGACGAGTACGAGATGCTCAGTGCCCACTACGAGGACCTTGACTCCGTAGAGAGCCCTCTCTTGCGACGCCGGGTCGAGGTTCTCTACAGGACGTTCGAGGAGCGGCAGGGGGACGGGAAGATCCTCGGCCGCATCGAGAAACTGGAGGCCGAGGCCAACGCCATCTACGGCAACCACAGGAGCGTCGTCGGGGGCGAGAAGCTGGTGGAGAACGAGGTCAGGGAGCTACTGCGTTCCTCTAAAGATGAGGACCTGCGCAGGGAGGCGTGGGAGGCCTCGAAGTCAGTCGGCCGCGAGGTAGAGGGGACCGTCAGGGAGCTGGCCCGACTCAGGAACCAGTTGGCCAGGGAGCAAGGGTACGAGAACTACTACGCCCGCTCCCTAAAGCTTCAGGAGATCGAAGCCCGAGAGCTAGCCGGGATCATGGACGAACTCGCTTCGGCTACCGACGCACCGTTCAGTGAACTGAAGAACGGCATCGACGCAAAGCTGAGGCGGAAATTCGACGTGGCCGAGGTCATGCCCTGGCACCTCTCTGGCCCATTCTTCCACAGGGCACCCGACGTGGCCGGCGTCGACCTTGACGGCTACTTCGAGGGGAGGGACCTGGAGGAGCTTACCCGCAGGACCTTCGACGGCCTTGGGCTCGACGTGCGGGGTGTGATCTCCAATAGCGACCTCTACGAGAGAGAGGGCAAGAGCCAGCACGCCTTCTGCACCCGAATCGGACGGGAGTATCCTTACGACGTCAGGGTGCTCGCCAACGTCAGGCCAGACGCCAACTGGATGGACGCGATGCTGCACGAGTTCGGCCACGCCGTCTACGACCGCCACGTCAACCCGAGGCTCCCCTACCTGCTGCGCACCTATGCCCACGCCAACACCACCGAGGCCATCGCCCTCATGATGGGAGCACTCATCGACGACCCGGGCTGGCTCCGCTCCGTCGCGGACGCAAGCCAGGAAGACCTGGAGGAAGACGCAAGGAAGCTCGCGGCCCACAGCAGGGCTCATAGGATGATCCTCACCCGTTTCGTGCTCGTCATGTACCACTTCGAACAGGCCCTCTACGCCGATCCAGATAGTAGAGAACTGAACTCCGTATGGTGGGATCTCGTCGAACGATTCCTTTACGTGGCCCGTCCGCCAGGGAGGGACGAGCCCGACTGGGCCGCTGTCATCCACGTCGCCGTCGCCCCCGTCTACTACCACAATTACTTGCTTGGGGAGTTGATCTCGGCCCAGCTAAGGAACTACCTGGAATCCCACATAACGCATGGCCCCTTCTACGAGAACGAGGTAGCGGGCCGCTACCTCCTCGAGTCCTTCTTCGGCCCAGGCGCCCGCGAGAACTGGCGCGACACCGTCCTGCGCGCCACGGGAGAACCGCTGAACCCTGGACACTTCGTCAACTCTCTCGACTAGAGCAGCCCTCGAACATCTATCAACCGGCCCTAACGGGGATCTCGACGCCCTCGAAGGAGCCGTCGCTCTTGGTCCCGACCTTCAGGGTTCCCCTTCCCGAGAACGGCGGCAGGTCGAGGGTGGCTTCGAAGTATCCCCAGGTATGATTCCAGTCGTTGCTCCTGACGGTCTTGCGTACCAGGACTTTTCCGTGCGGGCTTGTCAGGGTGATGGTGTCAGCGGCCCCCAGGTTGCGGGAGTAACCGCTTACCGTTAGCGGGTCGGAGATCCTGGTTTTCGGGCGCGGCTCGACGAGGACCGTATCTCCGCCCTCAGCCGGGAGCGACGCCTTCAGATCTGCCCCCGTCGGCTTGAAGTCTACGACGAGCCGGGCCGGATCCTCGAGCCCGACCACCCTGTAGAGGAAAGGTTTGCGCGCGAAGAAGTCCACGAACATGCCGCCCTCCGGGGTGCGTACGACGTGGAAGCTCCCCAGCAACCCATCGCCGAACCTGCCGTCCGAGACGCACGTCGCGCTCGCCGAAGGTAGGTTTACGCGTAGTAGTCCGTCATCCCTGGGGTCCACCAGGGTCCACTCAGGCACGATACCTGCTGGCTCCTCGCCGGTACCGAGGTCGATGACCGCCCGCTCGTAGTCCCCCTGATCCCCGTAACGCACCGCCAGCACGGTGTCCGCGTCGTAGCCCGAACCGCCGCTCCCTTCCGTTCGGTCGACGAACGGGTCCCCGGAAGAAACGTCGCCCATCCCGGCAAGATCCCCTTCGATACGCGATGTCACCCCTACCGTCGACTCGGGAACGCCTCCGCCGCCGGACTTACTCCCCGTAGGACCGCCAGACGCTGTCCCGGAAGAAGCCTGTACCGACCGGTCGACCTGGCCCGGTTTCAGGCAGCCGACAAGGAACGCGGCTGTCAGGAGCGAGAGCAGCAAGAGGACGGCAGCCCGCCTCGCTTCCCGTCCGCGTCCGGTCATGTTCGCACGTCCACGTAAAGGTGTTCGGTCATCGGCGCGGCACATTATAGGGGGGTAGGGATTGCAAGATGTTTAACGCCGTGTTGCGCTCCTGTTACGATGCTGGAGTATCTATCGGCCTTTACTCGTGCGTGTCGTAAGAAAGGGGGAATGGGTCGTGATCGGGCTCGATGACATAGCGGCTGCGCGCAGGCGCCTGCAAGGAGTTGCGCTCCGCACCCCCCTCGTACCGTGCCCCGCGAGGAACCGGGCGCTGTACTTCAAGCCGGAGAGCTTACAGCCGACCGGCGCCTTCAAGCTGCGCGGCGCGTACAACAGGATCTCAGTCCTCTCCGCAGAGGAGCGAGGCCGTGGGGTCGTAGCCCATTCCAGCGGCAACCACGCCCAGGCCGTCGCCTACGCGGCGCGTGCCCTGGACACGCGGGCTGTCATCGTCATGCCGCGGGGCGCTCCCCGCGTCAAGCTCGACGCGACGGCCGCTCTAGGGGCCGAGGTCGTCCTCGTCGGTCCCGATAGCGCCGAGCGGTCTCGCCGGGCGGAGGAGCTCTCGGTGAAGCACGGTTACGTTCCCGTGCCCCCTTACGACGACGAGGTACTCATGGCTGGGCAGGGAACCATAGGTGCTGAGATCTTGGAGGACCTGCCCGAGGTAGAGAGCGTGCTCGTGCCCGTCAGCGGCGGCAACGTCGAGCCAGACCTCCTCGCGGAAGTCCTCACGAGATAGGGTCGCCGCTCAGCGAGGCGTGGCCTCGATGGGATCTCCGACGCGCACGGTGCCTGAAGCGTCGTGGATCAGGTTGCGGCCGAAAAACACCTCTCCTTCGGACTTGCGGTAGGTAGCGAGCGTGCGCAGGGGCTCCTTGCCGCGGGCGCCTGTTCTCTGGTCGACCGTGGTCACGGCGCAGCGCGGGCATGCTTCCGCGACACGGAAGGGGACGCTTCCCACACGGAGCCGGCCCCAGCCGTCCTCGGCGTAGGGGTCGCAGCCATCGACGACGAAGTTGGGCCTGAAACGGTTCATGGGCAGAGGATCAGCCAGTCGGCCGTTCAAATCTTCGAGCGAGGCCTCGGAGATCAGGAGGAACGCGAACCCGTCGGCGAAGCTGACCTGGTCCCCACTCACCGCATAGGACGAGTCAACGAGACGAGGCTCGTCTTCCTGCTTGCGGACCAGCCGGCAGGGGAACTGCAGGAACTCGCGGAACCAGCGGTCGGCTTCCTCGCCCACGGTCGCCCCCCGGTTCGCGTCGCCCCAGACGCTCACGTCTACCAAATTCTCGTCCTCCTGCCGAAGCGGTATCTCCAGGTCGGGCATGCCAGGCGCGCCGACGGTCAGGTGTTCTCCGGAGACGGAGGTGGAGATCAAAGCCATCCGTGGGTGGGCGCGCTGCGACATGAACTCGCCGGTCTCGTCGACGAGCATCCAACGCCTGTCGTGACGAAGCCCCGTTGCGCCCAACTCGGACTTCTGCAGGGAGATCCCGGCGCACGATTTGATCGGGTAGACGTACAACCCACTGAGGGTGACGTTCTCAGCGGTACTCAAGATTCCTCCATCGAACATCCCCTTATTAAACAGGAACTCGCGAACCACCGCGCGGGACGGCATGACCCACCATAACGTCGGTCGCTTCACCCCGGTCGATTGTGCATCCACACGTAGTCGACCTGAAGCCTAGGTTGCTAAATACGGCGTCGTTCCGTAGTGGACGAGCCCGGCCCGCCAGGCTGCTTGCGTCTCTCCCAGCTCCATCCTGAGGCGGTCCTGTGTGCCCTCGAAGCCGAACTCTTGCAGGAGGGAGTGGGCGTGACGTTCGGCAGGTCCAGGGAGCGTGACCTGGGCCGGTGCGGCGCCGGTCGCCGATAGCGCGTGGGTGAGCAGGAGTCGTGCCACGTCGGGTGAGGAAGCCAGGAAGGGGCCGATGCGGGTTGTGCGTCCGATAGCGCTCCGGATCAGGTATCCTTTGATCCCGCCCGACGAGTCGCGGGCGACGAGCCCGCGTCCGGGATGGAGCCTGAGGGTGGCGAAGAGCAGGGCCGAACGGTCGGCCCCGTAGCTCCAGTGGTCAACGCCGTAGAGCTCGGGCAAATCGCCGAACGTGAGCGTCTCGACCCTGTGACCGTCTACCTGACCGGGCACGCGGAGCCTCCGGTGCCCCTCCTCCAGCCGGTACACGGTGCGGGGCGCGGCCTTCTCGAAACCGAGCGAGCAGTAGAGTCCCTCTGCCTTCCTGGTCGAGTAGAGCCTGACGGTCTTCGCGCCGCGGCTTCTCAGGTAGGCTACAGCCCAGGATGAGAGCAGGGCGCCGAGGCCTGAGCCCCTGTAACCGTCGTGGACCGCGAGGTGGCAGAGGATGCCGATATCTCCGAGCGGCACGGCGCCGACCATGCCGGTCAGGGCGCCTTCTGGTGCCTCCGCAACGGCCCAGCGGGCGCCGCGCACGCCCCGCAGCAGGTCGAAGGCTCTGGGGTCGGCGGACCAGCGTACGACGCTACGTAGCTCCAGAATGCGCTCCAGGTCGGCGTCGTCCATCTGGCGAACGCCCGAGCCCGTCTCGGCCACGGCCTTTGGTACGTTCCGGGTGATGGCTTTGTCTACTTCTGTGTCTTCTCTCGTGGTGAAATTCAACAAGATGATCCCTCGATCTCTCTCGATTCTTGAATGGAGCCTCTCCCGCGCACGAGGTTTCCGTAGAAACCCAAGAGACGCGGATGCCCCGAGCGCGGCCCCTAGAGGGACGGTCGGGGCAGGGACGGTCGAGGGAGCCGTCCGGTAAAGGAGTTCGGGGAAACCGTTATGGGATCACGTTCCACGCCCACAATGCTACACCAGATAGCGTCCTCCTGGAAGGCCCCGAACGAGACGCCTGGCTGCCCGTAGAATAGAAAGCGTCGTGACAGGTTTCGAGGGGAGGACCGGATGGGCGAACTGTTGCTGACCAACGCTCGCGTGCTGGATGGGCTTGGAGGGGAGATCCAGAACGCGACCGTCCGGTTGGCCGGCGGACGCGTGGCCGAGATTTCACCCCACGCAGACTCGGCGCCGGGTTTCGAGACGATGGACCTCTACGGCAAGACGCTGATGCCTGCGCTCGTGGACGCGCACGTCCACCTCTCTTCTTACGAGGCGCTGCCGCCGCTCCTGCGGGGGGAAGAGCCCCGCGCGGACGCGGTCCACTACTTCGAGCTCGCGAACTTCGCCAGGGACCTGGTCAAGATGGGCATCCTTACTGTAAGGGACGTGGGCAGCATGGACGACCACGCGCTTCACCTCAGGCAGGCGATCCGTCTGGGGCTCTCTCCGGGACCCCGTATCCTCACCTGCGCCCGCATAGTCTCGGCCACGAGCCCCGGCTGCCGCATCTTCACCACCATGTACCGGCCCGCCGACGGGGTCGATGAGATCCGCAAGGCGGTGCGGGAGCAACTGGCGATGGGCGCTGACTTCGTCAAGATCATGGCCACAGGCGCCCGCAGCGTCGTACTGGAAGACCCTGAACCGGCCCAGTTAACCCGCGGGGAGGTCCGCACGGTCGTCGAAGAGGCGCACCGGCTGGGGAAGCGCGTCGCGGCCCACGCCGAGGGCTCCGGCGGCATCCGCATCGCCGTCGAGGAAGGGGTGGATACGATCGAACACGGCCTCTCCCTCCACCGCACCCCGGAGCTGCTCGACCTTATGGCCGAACAGGATCAGACGCTCGTCCCGACGCTCTCCACCTTCCACGATGTCTCGGAGGAACACGCCGAGAAGTACCCATGCACCCTCGTGGAACAGGCCAAGAGGCAGCGCGAGGAGGCCTACGGGACGCTCACCGCCGCCAGGGAGGCCGGCGTCAGGATCGCGATGGGCTTCGACTCATACCCCCTTGGCGAGAACGCCCGCGAGCTGGTACGCATGGTCGAAGGCGGCCTGACCCCCATGCAGGGCATCGTCGCCGCCACCTCGGGTTCAGCCGCGGCCCTCGGCCTGGAAGATGTTGGAGAGGTCCGCGTTGGCGCCACCGCAGATCTCCTCGTCGTCGACGGCGACCCGCTAGAAGACCCCTCCGTATTACAGGACTCCGCTCGCATCCACCTCGTCCTGCAGGCGGGTAGTCCCGTGAACGCAGCTTAGAGCGGTTCACATGTAGGGGCGGTTCGCGAACCGCCCTCGCCGCGCCCATCCTGCGGAGCGCGGGTTCAGTCGAACCGCATTATCCCTTCCAGTATGCGGTCTATCTCGGAGATCATGTCCGCGGAGAGTTCTACGCCTGAGGCGGCGGCGTTGTCGTCGACTTGCTCTGGCCTCGAGGCGCCGATGATCGCGCTGCTCACGTCCTCCTGACGCAGCACCCAGGCGAGCGCGAGCTGAGGC
>JBBPYN010000138.1:0-20513 GCA_038199875.1 Rubrobacterales bacterium | reverse complement strand
GAGGACGAACCGCAGCAATCCCCGGGTAGTCAAACGCAAGATGTCCAAGTTCAGGGTCAAAACCCCCGACCATCGGCACTGGCCTCAGCCGACCAAACCCTTCCGAGAAGCTGTTGTTCTCCTTAACTAAACCGTATTGCCCTTAGAGGCGGTTCGCGAACGGCCCTCACACCAGGAGCAGGCGAACTCCAACGAAGATCAGCATGATGGCCAGTATCGCCTTGAGGGGTTTGCTGGGGATGTAAGGCGCGAGCCGGCTCCCGACCAGGACACCGGGAATTCCGCCGAGGAGCAGGGTCCCTGCCAGGCCGAAGTTTACGTTGCCCTGCGTCATGTGGGCTATGCCCACCACAAACGAGAGGAACACGGCGTGCGTGATGTCCGTGCCGACGATGACGGCAGGCGCTATGGGGTAGAAAAGGAGCAACAGGACGGCCATCACGCTTCCCGAGCCGATGGAAGTCAGCCCGACCAGGTAACCGCCGAAAGCCCCGAGAAAAACGGTGAGAATCCGGCGTCGCGTGCTCATGCGGCCCTTACCGTCCCACGCCCCCGGCTTAGGGTCCCTGGTCCTCTTGGGCATGAGGTACTCGCGGAAGATCAGGGAAGCCCCTACCACGACGAGGGTAACGGCTATGATCGTCACCATGATGGACTCGACCGTCTCAGGGTCGAAGGCATCCTTTATCCACTCCAGGGTTCCGACCCCAAGCAGGCCTGCGGGGATGCTGCCCATCCCAAGGAATAATGCGATCTCCAGGTTGACCGAGCGCTGCCTGAAGTGCTGGAAAGAGCCGGTCAGCTTGGTGAGCGTGGCGAAGGTCAGGTCGGTCCCGACTGCGGTAGGGGCCGGCACCCCCACGACAGCCACCAGGAAAGGCGTCATGAGCGAGCCACCCCCGACCCCTGTGAGGCCTACCAGAAAACCGACCAGCAGCCCGAAGAGTGCGGGCGTGGGATCTATCACGCCCTGGCGTCCCTACGCCCGGTTGAGCGCTTCGACCGGGATGAGATAGCCAAGCTCTTCGAGGTGGCCAATGACCCTCCTCGCGCTCTCCTGGGGATCTTCCTCGTCGGTCTTGATGTGCAACTCAGGGGCTTCGGGCGCCTCGTAGGGGTCGGAGACGCCGGTGAACTGCGGGATCTCCCCCGAGAAAGCCTTCGCGTACAAACCCTTGACGTCCCTCTGGGCGCAGACCTCGAGCGGGGCGTCGACGAAGATCTCGATGAAGTCATCCCCGACGGTGCGCCTTACCTGGTCGCGCACCTCCTTGAAGGGCGAGATGGCAGAGACGATCACACCAACACCGTTGCGCGTCAACAGGTCAGCCACGAACCCGATCCTCAAGACGTTGGTGTCCCTGTCCTCCCTTGAGAAACCAAGGCCCTTGGAGAGGTTGGTCCTTACTATGTCCCCGTCAAGAACCTCTATCTTCCGCGTGCGCATCTTTAGCTCGTGCTCGACGATCTCCGCTATCGTCGTCTTGCCAGCCCCGGATAGCCCCGTGAACCAAAGCGTGAAGCCACGGCCGTTCCTGGTCCCATTCTCCATTGTTTGCTCTCCTTGCCTATCAGTTACGTACTGTTACTAGTTTAACGTATTTTAACAAACTTGCTACGTCCGCTGCCCCTCCATTAGCACTTCGATGACCTCGGGGCGGGAGAACTCGGGGGGCGGGTACTCGCCTTTGGAGAGCATCTCGCGCACCTTGGTCCCGCTGATGAACACGTGGTGCTCCTTGTCGTGGGGGCAGGTCTTCGTGGTCCCCATCCCCTGGCACTCGAGGCAGAAGAAGGCGTGCTCGAAGAACAGGGGGGTCAGCCCGATCTCATCTTCCTCGAACTCGTCGAAGATGTGCTGGGCGTCGTAGTCGCCGTAGAACGGCTTGCCGCTCGAGTCCTTACCTGGACCCGCGTGGTCGCGACCCACGATGAAGTGGGTGCAGCCGTAGTTCTTGCGGCAGATGGCGTGGAAGATCGCCTCGCGGGGTCCACCGTAGCGCATCGCCGCCGGGAAGACCGCGAGCATCGTGCGGTCCATGGGGTAGTAGCGCTCCAGGATCGTCTCGTAGGACCTCATCCTCACGTCGGCGGGGATGTCCTCTGAGCGGGTCTCGCCCACGAGCGGGTTCAGGAGCAGGCCGTCGACTATCTCGAGGGCGCTCTTCTGGATGTACTCGTGCGAGCGGTGCACGGGGTTACGGGTCTGGAAACCGACGACGCGCTTCCAACCCTTCTCCGCGAAGACCTGGCGAAGCTCGCGCGGCCCGTAGTGGTATGCGGGGAAGGGTTTGGGGTTGGGGTCGTCCACGAGCAGCGTCACCTCGCCGCCGAGGAGCACGTCCTTCTGGCGGTAGACGGCGGCGACGCCTGGGTGCTCCGCGTTCGTGGTCCCGAACACCTCGCTGGCCTCGTGCTCCTTGTCGTAGGAGTAGCGGTCCTCGACGATCATCGTCGCGAGGATGCGTCCCGTGGCGTCTGTGAGCGAGATCTCCTCGCCAACCCTGATCTCATCAGCCTCTTCCTCGCTCACGGGGAGTGTGATCGGCAGGCTCCAGACAAGGCCGTTCTTCAGGCGCATCGTCTCGACGACGCTCTCGTAATCCTCGCTGACCATAAAGCCCGTCAGAGGCGAGAAGACCCCGGTCGAGATCATCTCCAGGTCAGAGAGCGCCCTCGGACCGATGTTGACTTTCGTGAACCCTTCGGCCCGACTAAGTAGTTCGTCCCGCAGCTCTTCGGGAGCCCTGCGGTCTACGAGCTCGCCGCCGTGCGGGGCGATGGTCGTGTACTCGGTGCTGACGTTCATAGCTCTACCTCCGCGAGAATAGTGGCCTGTCTGGCCGGGAGTCTACGCAACAAGCGACCGGCGAGGCCGGCCGCGCAATGGTCCCAGGGACGCTCGCCGACGACCCAGAGCCTGAATTCGCCCGCGTAACCGCGTGAGATCTCCAGAAAGCGGTCGTAGCCTATGCCGGCGTCCTCGAGCTCAGCCCCCCACTCTTCCCAGAGAGAGTCAGAGACAAAAGCCGCGTCTGCGATGACGCGGCCTCCCTCCTCTGGTGACTCTTCCAGGAGGGCACGGGTCTGGGCTTT
Source organism: Rubrobacterales bacterium (assembly GCA_038199875.1). Lineage (GTDB taxonomy): Bacteria > Actinomycetota > Rubrobacteria > Rubrobacterales > Rubrobacteraceae > Rubrobacter_D. Next base: position 17,417 of record JBBPYN010000138.1, on the reverse strand, counting down.
GAGCCACGTGGGCTCATCAGGCAGAGGCAGGCTCTTTATGGCACGTTCCAACTAGTACCTCACCGCTTCGTGCTCGACCGGAGCGCGGTCCGTCCCGGCGTAGTCGTTCAGGTGCTCCTCGTAGTCTATAAAGAGTGGGGCGTCGGGGTCGAAGGCCCGCTTGAGACTGTTGAAGGCCACCCTCTTGTCCAAACCGTCTAGCTTATCCAAAGCCTGCGGCTTGTCAAGGGGACGCAGCTGTAGACGGTCCCTGACGCTGTCGAAGGCGGCGAGGCCTTCTTCGCTCCTGACCAGCACGCTGGAGTAACCGTCAGCGCTCCCGACGCTCCCCACTGAGATGTCGGCGGCGTGCCCCATAAAGTCCGCGCACTCGTCGCAACCCTTCAGGGCCGCCCCGTGGAAGTCACGGATCGGCTCCTCGAAGACGGTCACACCTTCGAGGTCCTGCACGATCATCTTTCCTCGTATGATGTCGACGCGCCCCACGTCGTCGAGGTCGACGTTCCTCTTGTCCCTGATCTCTTCGAGCATCAACTTCTCGTAGTTGAAGCTCTTGGTGCAGAGCAGGGCTATCGTGAGCGTTATGGCCTCGACCTTGGAGGAGCCCCACGTCCATGGCCTCGCCTGCATGGCCTTTATGCCTTCGATCTCACAAGGCGTCCCTACGACCGCGATCCTCGGGTTGGGTGGCAAGTCATAGTCCTTGAAGTCGACGTGACCGAGCGCGAGCGTCTGATTGTAGAAGCTTCCCGCGCACCCGCGAACCTCCTCCGGCGTCGTCGCCAGGAAAGCCTCTCCCTTCCAGCGCTCGGTCTCGCTCTCGCGCGCCAGCAAGGCGCCGTCGATCTCGCCCTCTTCGAGCAGCGAGATCAGGAGCGCGCTCACGAACCCGCCGTCCTGCACGCCGTCTATCCTCTGCTTGACCCGCGCCGTATAGCTCTCCTCCACACGCCCGATACCTTCGATGTTCTCGCTGGCCGAGCCTCCCGTGATCTTCCAGGTCGATTCGTACTGCAGGCCGCCGCGCGGGCAGAAGTCCCAGCACAGCGAGCAGCCGGTGCACATCCTGACGAGCTCGGGAAGGTCGTCCTCGCCGATGCCGATGGAGTCTGTCGGGCAGGCTGCGACACAGACGCCGCACTGCACGCAGCGGTCCGCGTCGATGACCGCCTTCTCCAGGTCCCAGAACCAGACCTTGCCAGGGGCCTCGTCGATGTCGTTCATCATGTCCCTGATATCGAAGCCGGCCATTACGAAGAGACCCCGCTCCGCACCGGCTTCCTCAGGGCCTCACGCAACTCGGCGTTCCTCTTTCGCCTGGCCCACTCGTGGAAGCGCTCGCCCTCTCGCCGCTCCTCTTTGAACCGCTCGAAGACGGAGGCGAGGGCGTCTGGCACCTCTTCGGCCGGTTTCGCGCCCTCTACCCAGTCGATAAACGCGGCGTCCTTGCCTAGAGAACCACCCAGCCCTACGTCCACGCCCTCGACTATGGCGTTGCTTGCCTTCGCGGTCTCGCCGCGGAAGCCTATGTCCCCGATCTGAGGCTGCGCGCAGGATGCCGAGCAACCCGAGAAGTGCATCCTCACGGCCTCCTGCCCTGGATCCCCGACCCTCTCGTCCATCTCCCGGGCCCACTCCACGGCCCTGACCTTTGTCTCGACGATGCCGAAGCGGCAGAACTCGCTCCCCGTGCACGCCACGACCCCGCGCTCGAACGCCCCTGGGTTCGGGGAATATCGCTCCAGCAGGGGCTCTGAGAGCAGGTCGTCGAGGCGCGCCTCAGGGACGCCGGAGATGATCAAATTCTGGTCCGTTGCGAGACGGACGCCGTCTCCGTATTGCCCCGCTAACCTGCCGGCCTCCCTGAATTGCTCACCGCCCATCCTGCCAACGGGTACGTTGAGCCCGACGTAGTAGGGGCGGGTCTGAGACCCGCCCCTACGCTTTTGGGGGTGGACGCCTACGTGGTCGCCGCGGTACCTCCTGGTGAGGTCTTCGCCTGCGGGGGTGAGGTCTACGGAGACGCGTTTGGCCAGCTCTTTGCGGAAGCCTTCGGGGCCCAGCTCCTGGACCAGGTAGCGCATTCTCGCGGTCCAGCGGTTCTCCCTGTCGCCTAGTTCGCCGAAGACCTGGGCTATACCGCGGGTGATCTCCACCGCCTCCCCGGGCCTGACGAAGACGTCCACGTCGGAGGCCATCCTCGGTCCGTCGGAGAGGCCGCCGCCCACCCGAAGGTTGAAGCCGAGCGTGCCGTCTTCGAGACGAGCAGGGAGCATGCCTACGTCGTTGATCTCGGCCTGGGCGCAGTCCTCCAGGCATCCTGTGACGCTGATCTTGAACTTCCTCGGCAGGTTGGCGTACTCGCGGTTGCCGGTGAAATACGCGGAAATCGCCTGCGCCACGGGGAAGGCGTCGATGACCTCGTCGTGGCCCAGGCCGGAGACGGGGCAACACAGGACGTTGCGGGCCGAGTCACCGCAGGCCTGCACTGTCGTGATGCCGACGTCTTCCAGGCGGCGCCAGATCTCCGGGATGTTCTTCATCTCGAGCCAATGCATCTGAACGTCCTGGCGCGTTGTCAGGTCGAGGAAGTTGTTGCCGAAGTGGGGGTTGGGCACGGGACCGCGGGCGAAGTCGGCGGCTATCTGCCCGATGACCTCTACCTGCTCCGGCGTCAGGACCCCGCCGGGGATCTTGATCCGCATCATGAAAGCGTCGCCGCCCTGCTTCTGCGGGTAGATGCCTACCCACTTCAGCCGCTCGACCTCGCCCGGGACCTCGTCCATCGCCGAGAGGTCCTTCGAGTAGGTATCTATTATTGCCTGGCGTACCTCCAGGGGATGGCGCGCCTCTTTGATCCGTTCGACCTTGTTGAGGGTCTGGTCTTCCCTGAGGAATCTCATGTTGTAAAAACCTGCTCTTCTGAAAGGTGAATCTTCGAAATTCAGGCGCCTGCGCGCCTGACCTGACCGTCCACGAAATGGATGCCGCACTCGGTCTTGTCGGTGCCGGCCCACCGGCCAGCCCGCGGGTCCTCGTCGTGGTGCACTGGCCTGGTCTGCGGCTCACAGCCTATGCTCTTGTAGCCCTGGTGCAACAGCGGGTTGACGGGTACCTCGTGCGCCCTCACGTAGTCCCACACCTGCGCCTCTGTCCAGCCGGGCATGGGCGCTATCTTGGCGGCCTCGTAGCGCTCCTCCCAGGCGACGACCTTCGTGCCAGCCCTCTGGGGGGTCTGCTCCCGACGGATGCCGGTCATCCAGGCGTCGTAGCGGTTCAAGGCTTTCTGGAGGGGTTCTATCTTGCGGATCTGGCAGCACAGGTTCGGGGTGCAGGTGCGCATCTGCTCGCCGTAACACTCGACCTGCTCCTCGATCGTGAGCTCTGGCCTCAAGACCTCGACGGGCAACTTGTAGCGCCGCATGACCTCCTCGCGGAACTCGGCGGTCTCCTTGAAGATAAATCCAGTGTCGATGGTGAGAACGGTGACCTTGTCCGTCACCTTGGAGATCATGTCTAGGAGCGCCATCCCCTCGCCACCTCCAAACGAAGCCGAGAGCGCCAGGCCCTCACCATAGGTCTCGACAGCCCACTCTATAACTTCCCGCGGGTCGGCGCCCTCGAGGAGTTCGGACTCCCGCTCTAGTGCCTCGAGGCCGGGTAAGATCCTATCGTTACGCTTCGAACGCAGGGATTCATGCATCGGGCCACCCTCCATATGTAATCGTGTAACAAAAAGTCAGGGGTTGAGATCAGGCGCGCGCACTACATCGTGCGCCCGCGGGCGGGGCCAATGACATTCGCCCCGTCGCCCGTCCCTGCGTGCCTTGCAACTCCATGCGCCGGATACTAAGCGCCAGACGGCAATACGTCAACAAAATTCCGATAAACTTCGTCGGGATTAATCAAATTTTCCCTTTCTTGCGGTGAGAAGGTCCCTCGCGGGGCTTCCATTCCGGGGAGTTGACGTTCTTCAGTTCGGGTTCGACGCCACCGTGTCTGATGGCGCGTCCGTAGAGCAGGAGGGAGAAGGCGTGCTGCGTAGCCCGAAGGGCGCAGCGTGCTATCGAAACATGTCCCTCTCGGGCGGCATGAGCAACTCTTGTGCGCTGCCAAAAGCCGGGGCGTAAGAGTACCCGCGCACGAGTGCCAGGGGGATTCCGTCGGTCTTGCCCATTACCAGCTCGGTCGCGGCGGCGAGCTCGTCGGCTATGGCGAGGACGCTCGCCTCCATCGGGTAGCCGTGCGGATCGTTGATGCCCCTGTAGTCAGCGACCGGGTCCATGCCCGAGACGCCGATCGCGACGTCCGTTATGCCGTGCCGCCAGGCCCGGCCGAAGGAGTCCGTGATCACGACGGCGACCTCGAGGCCGGGGTCCTCGGCGAGCGCGTCGCGGAGCCTCTCCGCGGTGGCGTCGGGGTCTACGGGGAGCAGGCAGACGGTGTCGTCGCCTGGGACGTTTGAGGCGTCAACGCCGGCGTTGGCGCAGACGAAGCCGTGGTGGGTCTCCGAGATAATGATGCCGCGGTCCATGCGCACGATGCGCCTGCTCTCCCTGAGCACGACCTCGATCTGGCGCGGGTCCTTACCGTAGCGCGTCGCGTAGTCCTTTGCGAGCGCGGAGGGCTCGACCGTGCGGAGGTCGACCAGACGGCCCTCGGCCTTGCTGACGATCTTGTGCGTCACGACGAGGACGTCGCCAGGGCGCAGGTCACCGGCCACAGCCTTCGGAATCATACGGTCCAGGTCGTCGCCGGAACGGACCTCGGGGAACCCCTCGACGCCAAGCACCTCAAGCCCCTTCACGGGTGCGCGACTCCGGTCTTCCTGAGGCGCGTAAGGTCACCCGCCGTATCGAGGTCGAAGGCGAGGTGGAGCCGCTTGCAGACCCTGAGGTCGAGGCCACGCTTGCGGGCGGCCCCGAGGTGCGCCTCGAAGCTCTCGGGACCGAAGGCGAAAGGTAAGGCGTCAGGTGGACGGATCAGGAGTGTGTTCGTGCCTGAGCGCGCCCCGTCAGGGGAGATGACCCCCGATGGCCCGTCGGCCGCCTCGAGCAGTACGGCGCGCACGTCCCCCGCGTCGAGGAGCGGCAGGTCGGCGGGGACGATAAGCAGCGTCTGAGCACCGAGGTCGAGCGCCCTGCGGCGTCCCTCTTCCAGGGCGGGGTTGAGTCCGCGGCTCTCCTGCACGAGCGGCGTAGCGCCGCGCCTCTGCGCCTCGTCGAGCACGATCGCGTCGGGGCTCACCACGCAGACGTCTTCGATCCCGGCCTCCCTGACAGCGGCCACGACGCGGCCCATCATGTACAGGGTGAGCCCCGCCCTGGCGCCCGGATCCAGGATCGGGGCGAGCCTACTCTTGGTCCCCCGCAGGTCCTTGACGGGCACGACCACAGACACGCCGGCGGTCATGCTCAACGTGCCACCATCCCAGCACAGAAATCAAGCGTCCCCGAAGCGAGGCGCGCCCGGTCTGCGGCGTCGCGCATCACCGACCCGGTCGCGAGGACGCGCATCCCGATGGCCTCGATGCCTTCCCGTTCGCCCTCGTCGATACTGTCAACGACCATCCCGTCAACCAGGCCCACATACATCGAGGCCACGCCCGTGGCCGAGACCCCGTGGCCGAGCGAGCCCAGCATCCTGTCCGCAGGGCCCTTGAGCGCCCGACCGCCGACGATCGGGCTGACCGCCACCTTCGGCGCGGAGGAACGGGCCATGGCCTCCCTCACGCCTGGCAGGGCCAGGATCGGACCGATGCTAACGATCGGGTTCGACGGGCAGATAACGATGGCGTCGGCACCTGAGATCGCCGCCAGCACAGCTTCCGTGGGCGCGGCGTCCTCGATGCCGCGCAGTTCAACCCCGAGCACCTCGTCCTTTTGTCCGCGTCGCACGAAATACTCCTGGAAATCGAGACGACCCTCCTGGGTCTCGAGCACCGTGGAGACCGGATCGTCGCTCATCGGCAACACAGCGCTCTCGACACCGAGAGCGAGGGAGAGCCCGGCCATCACCCCAGTGAGCGTCTCACCCGAGCGCAGGCGCTCCGTCCTGAGTACGTGGGTCGCGAGGTCCCTGTCGCCGAGCTTGAACCAGGTGTCCTCGCCGTAACGTTCGAGCATCTTCAGGGTCTCGAAGGATTCTCCAGCTATGCCCCAGCCAGTCTCGGGGTTGGAGATGCCGGCGAGCGTATACATGACCGTGTCGATGTCGGGGCAGATGTGGAGTCCCCAGAGGTCGAAGTCATCGGCGGTGTTCACGACCACAGAGAGGTCCCCCGGCGAAAGCACGTCCTGCAGGCCAGCCGCGAGCTTCGCCCCGCCGACCCCTCCGGCGAGCGCGCAGACCTTCATTGCGCCCCCGATACGGAGCGGTCGAGCGCGTAGGTCGTGAGCGCGAGTACGCTGAGGGCGTCCGTGATCCTGCCGTCCATCGCCATGGCTACCGCTTCGTGCAGGGGAACGCGCCGCACGCCGATGACCTCCGTTCCTTCTGGCTGCTGCTCGCCTGATACGAGGTCAGTGGCGAGGAACCATACCGCGTACTCGTCGGCGACGGAGTTCGAAAGGTAGGCCTCCCCGAGCCTGCGCCAGCTTTCGGCTTCCAGACCTGTCTCCTCCTTCAGCTCGCGTTGGGCCGCCCGCAGCGGTTCCTCGTCCCCTGGGCAGCCGCCCTCGGGTATCTCCCACGAGTAGTGTTCGAGGGGGTAGCGGTACTGGCCGACGAGGTAGACGTGGTCGTCTTCGACGGGAAGGACGCCTACGGCCGTGTTCTTGTAGTGGACGACGCCGTAGATGCCAGGGTCGCCGTCGGGTCTTACTACGCTGTCCTCGCGGACCGAGATCCAGGGGTTCTCGTAGACGCGCCTCGAACCGAGCGTGCGCCACGGGTTCTCCTCCCGCCTCATGGCCTCTCCAGGCTCGTGGCTCGCTGCTGGGGCATCGTCCTCCGTACCGTCCGACTCCGTTTCCGGGCTGCTATCTTAGCACCACGGTAGGTCCGACCTTCAGGAACGCGCGTGCCCCTCGCGCCATACGCTCTACCCTAGTTCGTAACGGTACTCGTCGCTGGAGGAACCCTTGAAATGGTCTGCGTCCTTCTGAAATGCGACGCGCCGAAATCCCAGCGACTCGACGAGGGCTGTGGAGGCGACGTTGCGCGTGTCTATCTCCGCCGCGATCACGCCAACCCCATAATCTTCGAACAGATGCGCGAGCAGGCGTCCGCACGCCTCCGCGGCGAGACCCTGCCGCTGATAAGGCACGAATACCGTGTAGGCGATCGTGGCCTCCAGGTTTTCGTGTACCGTCGCCTCGATGGTGCCAGCGTAGTCACCGGAGACCCGCACGCGCACAGCCCAGTTCAGCCACGCCTCGCGGCCATCGGGGGAACGTCGTGAAGACAGGGCCACGTGACGGTTCTTTAGTGCCTGCGGCGACACAGGAGGATCCTGGGGAATAAACCGGTACAGCCGTTCGTCCTGCAGATTTTCGTAGAGCATAGCGGCGTGGGCCGGTTTCAGGGGCTCGAGGAGGAGCCGCGAGGTCTCGAGCGGCGCTTCCGGCGCTACGAGGTGTATCTCGTTCGGGGGCATCCGTCCTCTTCCCGATTACTAGAGGTCGAGCCTGCATCCTCAGCTCTTGTTATCGTAGCATTGTGCGGGACCATCATTGACGGGTTCCCCGAAAATCCGGTTGAAGCCGCGAAGGGAGTCGGAGGTTGACGTACTCGGACCAGGGATATGTAGAGAGCCATGGTGCGGTCCGTTGCCATTAAGTGAGAGAGTGGAGATCCTGGTCGCCGAGCCCCTGGACGACCCTGAAGTCGGCTTCGGGTTGCAACAGGCCGTACTGGAGGAGGTCGCAGCGGACCGACGTGGTACCACAGCCCTGATCTGGACCTCCTCACGCTACGTAGGGGCGACGCGGCAGGAGACGCGCCTTCCCGGCTTCGCGGCGGCGACGGAAGCAGCCTCGGAGTTTGGATTTCCCGTGCTGGTACGGAACTCCGGCGGGGGGGCCGTCGCTGCGAACAGGGGCTCTCTATCGTTCTCGCTCACCTTCCCTGTCGAGGACTTGCGCCACGGCCTCTACGAGCGCTACGCGGGGGGCCTGGATCTCATCGCCTCAGCGCTCAGGCGCGTCGGCGTGGAAGCGGAGCGCGGCGAGGTAGCAGACGAGTTCTGTCCCGGGGCCTACTCCGTGCGCTCAGGCGGTCCCTTGGGCGTCAAGCACGCTGGGCTTGCGCAGCGGGTCACGCGGCGGGCCGCGCGCCTCGAAGCCCTCATACTGGTCTCACAGACGGATGAGGTCAGGACCGTGCTGGAACGCTTCTACGGCCTTCTCGGACTACCCTTCCGCCCCCAGAGCGTCGGAGACCTGCCGGTGGACGTAACGCGGATGATACAGGCGCTCTCGGAAGAGGTGCATGGACGGTATACGGTCTCAGAAGGTCGGATCGACGAGACGACCATGGACCGGGCTCGGGCGTTGCGGGGAGGGTGGCGTGTTATTCCTGATTCGGGCACCTCGTTATAGGGTAAGGTCTCGACCAATGGAGTTCGTCTTCAACGCGTTCGTGACGCTGCTCGTGGTCGTCGACCCGCTCGGCCTCGCCCCCATCTTCGCCGCGCTCACACAGGGCTTCTCGGACAAGCGGAAGCGCGAGTCGGCCATCAGGGGCACGGTGCTCGGCTCCATCGTTCTCTTCCTGTTCGCCCTCGCCGGCGACGTGTTGCTCGAGGCCCTTGGCATCGGGCTTCCTGCGTTTCGCATCGCCGGCGGATTGCTGCTCTTCCTGCTCTCTCTGGACATGGTCTTCGCCAGGCCTTCCGGGATGCGCGCCACGGCCGTGCGCGAGCAGGAGGAGGAAGAATATCAGCAAGACATCTCCGTTTTCCCCATGGCCATCCCACTGATCGCTGGCCCAGGAGCTATCACCACGGTCCTCCTCTATACCGGCGGCAGCAGCGCAGGCCAGGTGGCGCTTTTCATGATGGTACTGCTCGTGATCCTGCTGCTGACCCTGGGCTCGTTGCTGCTAGCCCCGCGCGTCATGCGGCTGTTCGGTGAGACGGGGGCCAACGTGCTCTCGCGCGTCCTTGGCGTTCTGCTCGCGGCGCTCGCCGTCCAGTTCGTGATCGACGGCCTCCAGACGAGCCTCGCCTGAAGGGCGGATATACTCTCTGGCATGTCGGGCGCACCTATAGTCATCGTAGGCGGGGCCACCTGGTGGCCGGCCAGTTACCGTAACCTGGCGGACACGCTGCGGGCAATCTCCGGCTCCGATGTGTACGTGGTCCCCGTCACGCCGGTGGATTGGGCCACGGGGTACCTCAGGGGTTTCGGACAACTGGTCTTCGAAGTCGCGAGCACTGTGGACATGGCCCTCCTGGAGAGCGAGGCCAAACGGGCGGTCCTCGTGGGACACTCCGCGGGTGGGCTCGCGTGCAGGGTTTACATCGGCGGGGATCCCCCATACGGGGGCAGGCGCTACTCCGGACACAGGCGGGTGGAACGTTTGATCACACTAGGCACCCCCCACGCCGTAGGGGACAAGGAACGCCTCTCCCCCATCAACCGCGTAAACGACCTCTTCCCTGGCGCCCTGCACTCGGAGGCAGGCATACGCTACCTCTCGGTCGCGGGCAGCGCTATCAACGGCGCCTCGTCCCAGAAGGCGCGCAGGCGCTACGAGCGCTTCGTCGATGACGGAAGGGTGGACGGTGACGGCGTCGTCCCTGTCGAGGCGGCCTTGCTTCCCGGCTCTGAAAGCCTCGTCTTAGGCGGCGTCCATCACAACAGGCGACTCGGTCGTTGGTACGGCTCGGACGGGGAGGCGGTCGGGCAGTGGTGGCCCGAAGAGCTGCGTGCGGGAGGTTCGCTTGTCGGAGGCACGCGTGGGTAGAGTTAGGCCTACCGGAAAGGGCCAGAATGCCGCCTGACGGCGCGAACGAGCGAGGGTATCCCTGGGAGGTCATGGGCGCCGATGCTGACGCTTTGCGTGGCGCGATGAGCCATTTTCCAACCGGCGTCACGGTCGTAACGAGCGGGAGGGAGGAGGAAGTCGAGGGCATGACGGCTAACGCGGTGATCTCCGTCTCCCTCGACCCGCTGCTCCTCCTGGTGAGCGTCCACAAGGACGCGCGCCTCAACCCCCGAATCAGGCAGGAAGGCTACTTCGCGGTTAGCCTCCTGGCGGACGACCAGGAAGGGCTGAGCAGGCTCTTCGCCTCGCCCGAGCGCTCCAGCGGCCTGCAGGCGCTCCACTCCCTCGGCGGCGACTACGGCTCGACAGGGGCGCCACTGGCGACCGGCGCGCTTGCAGCCATCGAATGCGAGCTTGCTGATATCTATGCCGGCGGCGACCATGACCTGTTCCTCGGCAGGGTCGTCGAGGTCCGCCTGGGCGACACGCGCAAGGGCCCTCTAGTCTTCCACGAGGGCGGCTACCCAACCCTGAAAGCCGCTCCGAGTCCAGAAGAGTCAGGCGCCTTCGTCGACTCCGTCAGGGGCTTCGATGTCCGCCTGAACCGCCTGCGCGACAGAAGGCGCCGCTAGGTGTTCGGCCGGGACCTGCTCTCCATAGTCCGTCCCAGTCCCTCGGACATAGGGGGCCTCGTCTTCGTTGAGGGCAACGTGGAAGACGGTATGATCCTGGACGCCAGGCTTCGCTCCCCGGCGACGGAGGAGACCTATGAGATCAAAGACGGCTACCTGGACCTGCTGAAGGCCAGCACGGGCGCGGACAGCCTCGCCAACCTCACCAACTTCCTGCCAGGCGCGGGACGCGGCTACGAGCCCCTCTGGCGCGTCAACTCCCTGACACTCCTTACCGGTGAGTCATTCCCGAACGAGAGGGAACTGGAGATCATCACACGCCTCGTCCGTCCCGTCAGCGGAGGCCGCTACCTCGACCTTGGCTGCTCCGCCGGCCTCTACACCCGCAGCCTTGCCCGCGACCTAGAGCGCGGCGACGCCGTGGGGATAGACATCTCCCCCTCGATGCTGAGAGAGGCCGGCCGACGCGCCCGCCGGACAGGGGCGAACCCCTCCTTCGTTCGGGCTGACGCGTCCAACATACCGTTCCCCGACGCTTCGTTCGCCGGCGCCGTCTGCGGCGGCTCTCTCAACGAGTTCGGAGATCCCGCGCTGGTCCTGCGGGAGACCCGCCGCGTCCTGGAACCGGGAGGGCGGCTAGCCATCATGGGCATCCTGCACGCCGGTACGCGTCATGGCCACCGCCTCCAGCGCTTCCTCTCCACCGGGGGCATCAGGTTCTTCGACCCCGACGAGCTAGAGAGCCTCCTCGACCACGCTGGCTTCGAGCCTGACTCTCTTCAGACGTACGGCCCCGTCTTCTTCGCTGGCGCGACGCGTAGGGGTTGACGCTTCCGCCGATCTCTACAAAGCCTCGACCACGTCGGTAGTCGGAAGCGCCCCCTGGGCGCCTTCCTTCGTCACCGCAGCCGCCCCGGCGCGCACGGCGTAGGCGACGGCGTCTTCAAGCGAATCCTCTCGGGCGAGTCTTGCGGCGAGGGCCCCGACGAAGGCGTCTCCCGCGCCCGTGGTGTCAACGACATCGACCCTGGGGGCGGGGAGATGCTCTGTTGACTCGCCGTCCGAGAAGACGGCGCCGTCCTTTCCGACCGTGATCACGACCGATCTCGGCCCCAGCGCCAGAAGCTCACTGGCGGCAGAGAGGGCCCCATCCACCCCTTCGACCCTCTCCCCGAGAAGGAAGGCCGCCTCGTGCTCGTTGACGACGAGGGGGTCGAGCTTCTCAAGCAGTTCCCGCGGCACCTCGAACGGGGGCGCGAGGTTGACCAGCGCGCGGGTCCCTTGCCGCGCCGCGACCTCGACGGCCCGCAGGACGACCTCGGGGGAGACCTCCATCTGGGCGACGAGCACCCGAGCCCCCCCGATAGCCTCTGCAGCATCGTCCACGTCCTCCGCCGTGAGGCTCCGGTTCGCGCCTGGGGCGACCGTGATGGCGTTCTCCCCGTCAGGGGTAACGGTTATGACGGCCGTGCCAGTGGATGAGCCAGGTGTAGCTTCGATCAGGCTGGTATCCACGCCTTTTTCGGCGAGCGCCTCGACGAGCGGCTCACCGAACCCGTCGTCGCCAACGCGGCCCAGGAACGCCACTTGTGCGCCGAGGAGGGCCGCCGCCGCGGCCTGGTTGGCCCCCTTGCCCCCGTTCCCCTTCGAGAGTCGGGCGTCCGTGACCGTCTCGCCTGGCTCGGGACGGCGCTCCACGTTCAGGACGAAGTCCTGGTTGATCGAACCGACGACGAAGACATCAGCCACGCGGGATCTCACTTCTATCTCAGGAGCGCGGGGACCTCGGGGTCGACCACCACGTCGAGCAGGTAAGGACTTCCTGCGCTCAGGGCGCGCTTGAAGGCGGGAAGGAGGTCCTCGTCCTCCTCGACCAGCTCACCTTCGACGCCGAGTCCCCTCGCGACACCGACGAAGTCTATCCCCTCCACATCGAGTCCAGGCACCGTATCCCCCGCGCCTATGGCGTCGCGGAAGCCCTTGAGGATGGAGTAACCCCTGTTGTTGACGACTATAAAGGAGACGTTAGCCTCGTAGCGGGCCGCGCTCCAGAGGGCCTGGATAGAGTACATGCTCGACCCGTCGCCTATGATACAGACCACGGGCTTCTCGGGGACAGCCAGCTTGAAACCGACGGAGCCGGGCATGCAGAAACCAAGGCCCCCGGCAGCCGACGTATGGTAGCCGCCTGGCCGGTTGAAATGTATGTACCTGTGCAGCTTAGCCTTGCTGGAGGCAGTCTCGTCGAAGACGGTGGCCTCCTCGGGCAGCACACCGGCGAGGGTGTGCATCACGTACTCTACGGACATCGGCGTGCCGGGTTCGGGCTCGGGTGGCGACTCCTTGGCCGGCGGGGCCGGGCGATCCGTCTCCGGTAGTAGATCCAAGAGGTCCCGGACCGCCAGCCCCACGTCCCCGACGAGGCTCGTTCCAACGGCCGCGCGGGCCGCCTCCTCGGGGTCCTCAGAGACGTGTAGCACCCGCGTCCCGGCGGCCACCGTCGGGCCTGGTACGTAAGGGTAATAGAGGAAGATGGGCGCGCCGAGCACGAGGACGACGTCGTGGCCTGAGAGCGTTTCGGCGAGCTGCTTCTGGGCCGGGGGGAGATGGCCCCGGAAGAGCGGGTGGTCCTGTGGGAAGCTGGCGAGGGCCGAGATGGGGTCCTGCCATACAGGCGCGGCGAGCTTCTCGGCGAGATCTACGGCGTCGCGAAAGGCGCCTGCCCTATCGACGCCGGCTCCCGTGACGACGGCGGGGTTTCTCGCCTCCGCGAGGATGCGCGCGAACCGCTCTAAAGCGTCGGGATCAGGGGCCGTGCGGTGGATCACGGCGTGGTCTTCCAGGGGCTCTGCTTCCGCGTCCCAGTCGTCCATCGGGATCGAGACGAAGACAGGACCCCTCGGGTGCTGCATAGCGGTGTGGTAGGCGCGCCTGATCTCACCTGGCACGTCAGCGGCCCGCACGGGCTCGAAGCTCCGCTTGACGTAGGGTTTCGCGAGGTCGACGAGCTTCCCGGTAAGCAGCGGCTCCAGGGCTATGTGACGTCTGTCCTGCTGCCCTGCGGTGACCACGAGCGGGGTCTTGTTGTGCGACGCCGTAATCATGGCCCCCATCGCGTTGCCGAGCCCGGGACCGGTGTGCAGGTTGAGAAGGGCCGCATGGCCAACACCCTGGGCGAAACCCTCGGCCATCCCGAGCGCCGTCGCCTCCTGCAGGCCAAGCACGTAGCGGAAGTCCTCCGGAAAGTCCTTGAGGAAAGGCAACTCCGTCGAGCCGGGATTGCCGAAGACCGTCGTCATTTTCAGACGGCGCAAGAGATCGAAGGTTACCTCACGGACCGTGGCCATCGCGCCCCTCCTTACTCCGAAGAACTACCCCTCGGGCGGAATATATCAGAGGGGACGCAGGACCTTCACCCACGCGGTGTTGGCCTTCTACCTCCTGCTAGCCGCAATTTGACGCACGATCAGGGAGGCGAGCGTGAGCGCAACCGCCCTGACAAGCCCCTTGAGGATGGCCTCGGTCACGTCGTCCCTTATGCCCCTGCGTTCGGGGATCTTCTCGCCTATAAACCTGGCCAGCGGCTGGCTCAAGCCTATGGATATCCCTATGGACAGAAGCGTGAGGAGTCTTTGCTGGGCCTTGTCGCTCATCCTGTTCCTTCCTGCCGGCGGGGTTGGGCCGCCCAACCCGCGCATCTCGCGTACCTTGTCGAAGCCTGCGACCGTGATCACGTATTCCTCCGAAGCGGGGCCACGGGGTTCAATGTATCCCTGGTCTACCAGGTACCTGACCGCGATGCCGCACTCGGTCGACTCGGGGTCGAAGTCTGCCCTCGGCGCGGCGCCTGGCATCTCAGGCCCACCGAGTGGTACCGGCTCCGTGAGCTTGCCCTCAGACAGGTCGTAGAAAGCGCCGAGTAGCCGCCACGCGTCCTCTTCTACCCCGCTCGTAGCCAGGTTTCTACCCTCCCCTGCCCAGGAACGGCCATCCGACGGGTCACGCATCTACGCGTCCCCGCCCACGAGATGCCTCTCCAGGCGCTGTTCCAGGCTCTCGAGGCGTTGGTCCATGCGGTCTCGAGGCGCTCGTGAACCCTGTCGTTGTATCCCGTATCCTGACGGTCCCTCTTGGCGGGACGGCCTGGCCTCGGAACGCTCACGCCGGCGTCCTTCTCCTCCCTCGCGCCTCTCCGTCCTCTCGGCATCTCCCCTGCCTCTTCGTCCCACGGCACCTCCCGTTGGATCTTTGTGTCGACAATTTTAACCGTACCCGGCCGGGATGCCACCTAACCCTCGCTTTTCGTAAGGTTTCGGTCCGAAGTGTAGAATGACGCCGGTAACGTTCGTGGAGCTGGATCAAGGCAGGATGTCAGAGGCAAGAAAGACAATCGTAGACGACCGTTACGACGTCGGGCGAGGCCTGGGTAGCGGAGGCATGGGCGAGGTGTTCCTTGCCCGTGACCGCGTGCTCGGGCGCGACGTGGCGCTGAAGGTGCTCAGGAGGCAGTACGCCGGAGACAGCGAGTTCGCCGAGCGCTTCAAACGGGAGGCCCGCAGCGCGGCTAGCCTCTCCCACCCGAACATCGTCCAGGTCTACGACAGGGGTGAGACGGAAGATGGGGCCTCCTACATCGCGATGGAGTACGTGCCAGGCGGCACGCTGAAAGAGAAGATCTCGCGCGAGGGTCCGCTCGCGGCGCCGGAAGCCGCCGCGTTGGGGGCGCAGGTCGCCGAGGCGCTCGGGGCGGCCCACGACAGGGGCATGGTCCACCGCGATATTAAACCCCAGAACGTGCTTCTAACCGCAAGGGGCGCCGCCAAGGTGGCTGACTTCGGCATCGCCAGGGCGGGCTCCTCGGTAACCATCTCCAAAACGGGGTCCGTGATGGGCACCGCGGGCTACATGTCCCCCGAACAGGCGCTCGGCGAACCGGCAACACCAAAGAGCGACCTCTACTCCCTCGGGGTGGTCCTCTACGAGGCGCTCACCGGTGAGTTGCCTTACACCGCGGATAACCCAATCGCCGTCTCGATGAAGCACGTCACCGAGCCGCTGCGTCCCCCCAGAGAGATAGACCCCACGATACCAGAGGGCATGAACGCCCTGGCAACGAAGCTCATGGCCAAAGACCCTGAAGACCGCTACGCCTCGGCCGACGAACTCTCAGACGACCTCTGGAGGGTCACCCGCGGGCGCCGTCCTGCCGCGGTCGGGGAGGGTTGGGGAACCCACGCTCAGCCTACAAAGGTCGCCCCATCGAACCTTACGAACGAGATGCCACCCGTCCGTCCAGCCCCCCTGCGACGTCGCAGGGGCCTGCCCTGGCTCCTGATCGCCGTTGGCGCGATCCTGCTGTTCCTCGGCACATTTGCCACCCTCCAGACCTTCTGGCCAGACGCCACGAACGGCTGGTTCGACGGCTTCGGGGGAGGAAAAAACCCGCAGCGCCAGCCTGCCGGTCCGGCGAAGGTAAGGGTACCCGACGTGGCCGGTCTCACCAGAGGCGAGGCGGAGCAGAGGCTAACCGACGTGGGCCTAGTTGTCGGCCAGATAACCCCTTTCCCGAGCGACAGCGTCACCGCTGGCAGGGTCATCAAGGGGGGTATTGACGCAGGTACCAGGGTCAAGCGCGGTACCGAGGTGAACCTGACCCTCAGCTCGGGCCCGTCGCAACCTGCTTCCTCCGCGAGCTCCTCCGCGAGCCCGTCCGCGCCGGCCCAGTCGAGCCCCGCGCCCGGGTCCGCCCCGGCCGGCTCTTCCGCCTCGCCCATTCCCGCCCAGAAGGAGGACCGCCAGGCCGTCCAGAGACCATCGAACGCAAGAAACACCCCAAGGGCCAACGTACAGGAGAATCCCGCTCCACGAGGCCAGAACGCAACCGCACCAGCCGCGGAAGCGGCAGACGACAAAGGAAACAGCGGCCCCGGTGGAGGGAGCGGACGCGGTGGAAACAGCGGGCCCGGCGGAGACAGTGGTAAGCAATAAAGCAAACCTCGCAGCCAAGAACCCAACAACCCAAAAAGCTGAAAGCGAGGCCGAAGGCCGAAGCGTGCTGACAAGGCGCGAAGCGCCGTGCTGACAAGCCGCCAAAGGCGGCGTGCTCTAAAATAACGGACGATTCGAGTTCACCGTGGGGAGGAGAGAAGCGTGAAGGTCATACGGATACATGAGTTTGGCGGTCCCGAGGTCCTTGGCTATGAGGATGTCGAGGTTCCCGAACCAGGACCAGGTCAGGCGCGGGTGAAGCTCGCCGCCTCAGGCGTGAACTTTATCGACGTCTACCAGCGCACGGGTCTCTACCCGGGCGACCTGCCCCGCACGCTCGGGCTTGAAGGCGCGGGAGAGGTGGAGGCCGTGGGTGATGGCGTCGAGGACGTCTCCCCGGGAGACTACGTGGCGTTCGCGAGCACGCCAGGGTCCTACGCCGAGTACGTGGTAGCTCCCGCCGAGAACCTCGTGCCCTTCAACGCCACGCTCGTCGAGGCCAGGGTGGCGGCGGCAGTCATGCTCCAGGGCATGACTGCGCACTACCTCACGCACAGCATCTTCCCGCTTCAGGAAGGCCAGACGGCGCTCGTACACGCGGCGGCAGGCGGGGTCGGGCTTCTGCTCGTCCAACTCGCGAAGATACGGGGGGCGACCGTGATCGGGACCGCAGGCACCGAGGAGAAGGCACAGCTCGCCAGAGAAGCAGGCGCTGATGAGGTCATCCTCTACACCGAGCAGGACTTCGTGGAGGAGACGGAGCGTATCACGGGTGGCGAGGGCGTCCACGTCGTCTACGACTCCGTGGGCAACGACACCTTCGACGGCGGCCTCGATGTCCTGCGCCCGCGCGGCTACATGGTGCTC
>JBBPYN010000137.1:0-30667 GCA_038199875.1 Rubrobacterales bacterium | reverse complement strand
GGACGCCGGCGGGAACCGCGCCTACTGCCGCTTCGGCGAGAACTGCATCGAGGTCGGGATGAACGATGCCAGGAGCTACGTCGGTGCGCTGGAGGGCTTGCGCGCGGTGGGTACGGGAGATATAGAGCGGTTGCGGCGCAACGGTTACGAGACGGTCGGGCGGCACACGCTGGAGCGCGAGCGGGAGCGTTTCGGGGAGTTTATGGGGCGGCTCACGGAGCATCTGCGGCGGCTCGGGCCAAGGGTGGAATCCCGTGGCATGTCGTGACCGCGGCTGGCACCAGGGCCCGCGGGCGGTAAACTTGGCGGGTTCGTCACGCCCGAGCCCTCGTCGACCGGGTCCCCGGGGGTCACAAGCTCAGCAGCGGGAGGACGCTAATGTACCCTGACTTCATCGGCATAGGAGCGCAGAAGGCGGGTACGACCTGGCTGCACCGCAACCTGCACGCTCACCCACAAATGTGGTTGCCCCGAAAAGAAGTCCACTACTTCGATGAGAAGATGAACGACAGCTCAGGCGCGCTCTCCCGGCTCTTGGGCAAGGGCGATGCGGACGCACGATGGCGCAGGCAGACCTGGCATTGGCTCAAGGTCAATACGCTTCGCAGACCCTCCCTGAGGGAGTTGCGGTGGATCTTCAAGTACTACATGAGACCCTACAACGACGTCTGGTACGGCAAGATCTTCGAGCCCAAAAGGGGCAGGATAGCCGGCGAGATCACGCCCGCCTACTCGGTCCTCAGCAAGAAGAAGGTGGCCCACGTTCACGAACTGGTGCCCGAGGCGAAGCTGATCTTCATGATGCGCAACCCCATAGAACGGGCCTGGTCCCAGGCCGTGATGAGCTTCGACAAGGCGGAGAAAGGGTCGGCGGCGTCGGCCACCGAGCAGGAGCTTCTCAAGCAGTTCGGTCGCAACAGCACCCGGCTACTGACCGACTACTTCAGGACGCTGGAGAACTGGGGAGCGTTCTATTCCGAGGAGCAGATCTTCGTGGGTTTCCTCGAAGACGTGGGCCTCTTCCCCGGAGATTTGCTCAAGGAGATCTACGGCTTCCTGGGGGCCGATCCTTCTTTCGTGCCGCCGATGCTGGACAAGAAGATCCACGTCCGCTCGTCGGACACCATGCCCACCAGAATGGCCACCTGCCTGGCGCGCTTGTACAGGGCGGAGACCGAGCGCCTCGCCGAACGCTTCGGAGGCTACGCTTCCTTCTGGAGTTACTGTGCCAGGCGCCTGACGGAAGATCCTCCCGAGGAGGAACGGATCCCGTACCCACTGTGGAACTCTTCACTGTGGCAGGAGTGGAGCGATTACCGGCAGGGGATCGAAGAAGCCGGACTCCGAAGCGGGCCGCTTTCCTCCTTCCGGGTCGTGCAGTGAAGAGCATCGCGCGGCGAATGCCCGAGAGCGTTGGAGGCTACTTCGGACCGCTGGCGCGCAAGAAGCGGTTTCCCGACTTCCTGATCATCGGCGCACAGAAGGCGGGCACGACGTGGCTGCACCGCAACCTCCAGGCGCACTCCCAGATCTGGATGCCCAAGGAGAAGGAGCTCCACTACTTCGACGAGAAGCTCGGGGCCGAGACCTCGCTCAGGTCCAAGCTCTGGGGCGAGCGTGCCATGGACGAGCGCTGGCGCCGGCAGGTCAGACGGCAGATGGGCAGGTACTCCAAGTTCTCCGCCTCCGACATCGCCTGGGATCTGAGGTACTTCCTCGGTTCCTGGAACGACGACTGGTACGCTTCCCTCTTCGCCCAGGGAAAGGGGAAGACCGTCGGCGAGACGACGCCGGACTACTCGCTGTTGGGCCGGAAGCAGATAGCACACGTGCACGAGATCATGCCCGAGGTGAAGATCGTCTTCCTGATGCGCAACCCCATAGAGCGCGCCTGGTCGCAGAGCTTGATGGACGTTCGGGAGCGGAACATCGAAGACGTGACCGACGAGGAGTTCTACAGGCACTTCGAGAGCAAACGCTCGCGCATGTTCTCCGATTACCTCAGAACGCTGGAGAACTGGGGCGCCTTCTTTCCCGAGCGGCAGATCTTCGTGGGTTTCCTTGAAGACGTGCACTTCTACCCCAACCGCCTGCTCGCCCGCGTCTACAGGTTCTTGAAGGTCGACCCTTCCGCGGACTACAGGGTGATAAGGCGCAAGATCCACTCCCGCGACGTGGAGACCATGCCCACGCGCCTAGCGGTGGGATTGGCCGAGAGCTACCTGGAAGGCGCGAGGGCGCTGGAAGAGCGCTTCGGGGGCTACGCCTCGTTCTGGCGCCACACGGCGGAGAGGCTCGTCGGGGACCCGCCCGCGGAGGAGAGGATCGCCTACCCTTTGTGGGAGTCGCCTTTGTGGGCGAATTGGGCGGAGGAGACGGGGCTCGAGCCCGCGCCGGGCAGCAGGGAGGCGTCCCCGCAGAGCGGTCCGCTGCCGAACGTGCGGATGGCGTGGTGAGAAGCGTCGCGGGCAGGCTGCCTCCCGGCGTCAAGGACCGCCTGGCCCCACTACTCGTCGCCAGGAGAACGTACCCGGATTTCTTGGGCATAGGGGCGCAGAAGGCGGGGACGACCTGGTTGGGCCGCAACCTGCAGCTTCACCCCGAGATCTGGATGCCCAAGATCAAGGAGCTCCACTACTTCAACGAGCGGATAAACGACTCCAAAAACCCCATCTCGCGGCTCTACGGCAAGATGACCGGCAAAGGCACCGTGAACCAACGCTGGCGCCGCCAGGTCAAGAACCGCCTCCGACAACACTGGGGGCATCACTTCGGGGAGGAGTTCCTCTGGGACCTGAGGTACTATGCTGGCGCACCCAGCGACGGGTGGTACGCTTCGCTCTTCGAGCCGGGACGCGGGAAGGTGATGGGCGAGATCACACCAGCCTACTCCACGCTCGGGCGGGACGCTATAGCCCGCGTCCACGCCCTCCTTCCTGAGGCGAAACTCATTTTTATGATGCGCAACCCTATAGAGCGGGCCTACTCCCAACTCATGATGCGGCTCGATCAGGCTGGCAAGAGGGATATCGGCCCTGCCCGGCTCGCGAGGCTTCATCGGGACTTCGAGAGAGAGGGGTACCGGGCGAGAACCGATTACCTGAGGACGCTCGAAAACTGGGGAGCGTTCTACCCGGAGGAGCAGATCTTCGTGGGCTTCCTCGAGGACATCCACTTCTACCCCGGGGAGCTCTTGGGGAGCGTGTATCGATTCCTGGGGGTGGACGCGTCCTTCATGCCTCGGGGTATCGGCGAGAGGGTCCACGCCAGGTCGGCGGGCCGTATGCTGGCAGAGTCGGCGGTCTACCTGGCGAAACTCTACCGGGAAGAACTCTCGTGCCTGAACGAGCGCTTCGGCGGCTACGCTTCTTTCTGGTTTTATGGCGCCGAGAAGCTGGCCGGGAGGCCCCCCAAAGAAGCGTATCTGCCGTACCCGTTGTGGGAATCGGCGATCTGGGAAGAGTGGACCGAAGAACGAGCAGAGCAGCCAGGCTTTCAAAGCGGCCCGTTGACCGAGGTGCGCTCATTGTAGTCCCCCAGCCGTCCCCGATCGAAGCGCTGGAAAACCGGCCCGAGGAAGCCCAAAACGTATCCCGACCTTGATGGCATTGCACGAGATGGTCCCGGTAGAGACTCGAGTAGTTGCTTGAATCGCGGGGGCCGCGCTGCCTGGGCATGCCAGCCCGTGTGACGGGACGGGCGGCTTGAAAAGTACCCCCGGGCGACTGCACAATTACCGAATGGATCTCGAAGAGTACTCGGAAGGCGTCGAAGCTTCGCCTTCCGAATGAGTTGGGGGAGCCGACCTGCCGCAGGACGGCAACAAATCCAGATCACCGGGCATGCGGTTCCGCGACATGCGGTTCCGCAGCTTTGGTTGGGCGGATCTCGCGGTCTTTCCCCTCGTCGTGATTCTCTCCTTGCCACCGCTCGTATGGTTCGGGTACGAGTGGCTGGTCACCCAGGATGCTGGACGTTACCTACTCGGCGGCTGGCATCTCGTCTCCGGACGAGGGTACACTTTGATAGGGGGGGCTCCGGAGACGAAGCGCGGGCCCGTGTTCCCCGGTTTGCTCGGCCTTCTGATGGCATTCTTCGGACGCAATACGGAGAGCCTGGCGTGGTGCGTGCGGTTGCTGGCCTTGGCCAACCCGCTGCTCGCATACTTTTTGGTCAAGCGAATCTGCAGTCAGGTTGCCGGGCTGATCGCCGCGGCGTTGGTCACGCTGCTGAGCTACACCGCGATAAACCCGGAAGCGCTCAACATAGACGCCGTGCTGCTGACGATAAACCTGCTTACGCTGCTCGCTTTGATGGCCGCTATACAGCGGAGCGCGATCTCCCTGGCGTTGCTGTCGGGGCTGCTTCTCGGGGCCTCTGTAGTGACAAAAGAGACGGCGTTCGTGAACCTGCCCCTCGCGCTGCTCGCGGTTCTGTTGCTGGGCTGGCATCTTCGCGGGGCGTTGTGGCACTATCTGGGCGTAGCCCTCGTCTGTATTCCCTGGTGGGCGTGGGTATGGACGGTCAGCGAACAGGTGTACCTGGTTGGCCGTCTGCCGGGCGGAGGGCTCAAGATCGTGGCCGTCGTGGCAACGCTGATATTTGCCGGCCTTGCGGTGGCAACGTACCTCTCCGGCATGGTAGACCGCTTTCTGGCAAACGAACGTTGGCGCCGGTTGACCGGCCGGCTTCTGGTTGTCGCGTGGTTGATGGCGCTGACCGGCTTGCTCCTCAGCACCGGCGGCGCCGCACTGTCTAAGACGAGCTTCGATACGTTGAGTACTTACGTTGCCGCGCGCGTGGCGCCCAACATCGCGATGTGGCCTCTTCTGCTGGTGGCTGGTGGCTACGTGGTCTGGAGGACGCTTCGGGGAAGCCCGTCGTGGCGGTTGTTCGCGATGGCACTGCTCTTCCAGGTCCCCGTTTGTCTGCTGGTCACGATCGAAGGTTGGCATCCACGACAGTTTCTCACCCCGCAGACACTGCTGCTGTGCGCCTTGGCCGCGCTGACCGCGGACGCCGGCGGGCTGCTGGCGAGAGCAGTCAAAGAGCGCGGGTACGCCGCTTGGCCAACGATGGTGTTGGCCGTCTCCCTGATAGCCTACCTGACGGTATCCGCTGGCATCGAGACGAGGAACATGCTGTTCGAGCATTCCTCCAGACAGTCCGAAGGGGGGAAAGCTGCTGCGCAGGCGCTAAGGATGACCGGCTGGATAGCCGAAAACGTGCCCGAAGGGGAGGCCATCGTGGCCGCCCCGCTGTACACGAACTACCTATCTTTTTTGGACGGCGACCGGCACACCCTGCCGCGGCTTCGACTGGACCAGCGTCAGTTCGTGAACCCGACGAAGTCGAACAAGCATACCCGCAAGAAGAACACCGTCTACCGCACGCCACCCAACACCGTGTGGCTCAACGTGGGGGGAGGGCACGTGCCGTGCGGAGCCGCCACCATCTCGGTGCCAAACGTGGTGAGTCAGATGCACGAGAAGGACACGGACTTCTTGATGATGGCGGCTTATCCTACCTACCCGGGACTCCTGAGCTCGTCGTCCGGCCTGGCCGATAGTGGCGCCTTCAAGATCGTCCACCAGGAGGGAGAGGTCACGAAGGACGACGGGTTCGCCCTATTGAAGAGCACCGACCAGAGCCCCAAAGCAGCGCCCGTCTGGATGGGTGCGGGTTCCGTGCTACGGCTGAGAGATTGCATGCGGACAGCGGGGGGCTCCGGGTACGCGGAGAGGATAAAGTCCAGGTTCCCGCAAGGGATCGAACTGGTTGCCGGCTCGAACCTCGATCAAAAGGATGGCGACTCGGTGACAAAGCAAGATGCCCAGGCCAAGCGGGTGATCGAAGACGTCTATAAGGGGCGCGACGGGGAGCGGTGATGGTGCCGGCATGACGAGGAGCGGCGGTCCCGGTTGGCGAAGCCCTCGGGCACCGTGAAGCGAGTCTCTGGCCTCGCCCGCGGCCTCCGGCGCGGTCGTTACCATCAGCGCAAAAACCAGCATTACGGGCAGCAGCCGGGTAACACGTGGCGTGAGCCCAAGGTTGTTCCGACTTTCCGCTCCCCTCCTGAAGCGTTTCACGAATATAGCTCCATGTAGGCTGCTCCCATTAGTTCGAGAAGCTTCTTGAGTTCCTCCCGGAGGTTGAGAATCAGTGTGCGGATGGTCTCCTCCGTCGCGATAGTGAGCAAATGCACGTCCATGAATAGCTCGAAGACCCACTTCGCGGTGGGCCGAGTGGTAGGCTCGCCCTTTTGATCGGGTACACTCTCCTCGTGCTCGGCGAGGCTCTTGCGGATGCGGTACTCCAACGCCGCGTAAACCAACAGGCACACCGTCATCACCATCATTAGCGCCATGACCCGCTCCACCCGTTTGAGGTAGAGCGTGGAGGCCAAACGCATCGGGTCCTTGAGGAAGCGAAACGCCACCCCGAGGCCGAGCCTTTCGGCGGCCCGCCCAGCGACCAATCCGAGGTGCTCCAGTGTCTCGCTCATGGCTCGGATCATGGCACATCTCTAATTCCTGAACCACTTATGAGGGGGTGCGGAAAGTCGGTTGTTTAGGACGTTTTGCGCATAACGGGTCACCTCCCAGGGTACCCGGCCGACGGTCAACGGGGCGGCCAGGGGTATCGGCGAGGCCGAGCGCCACGTCTGCCCGGACAAGGCTACGTGATCCCCGAAAAAAGCGGCATTCGGGGGCACGAAGCACGCGGCGGACGGCGCCAACATCATTCCGGTGAGAAACGATCAAGACTTCTCGCCGTAGCTGTGGGCATTACCGGCGTCGAGGTACCCGGCTCCCCAGGGACGGGCAGCGTACGCCGTATCGCTTAGCCTTTCGGTTCGACTGCCTCGCTGGTGCCGAGCACTCGGCCCGAGTCGTCCTCGGCCCGCACGGCCACGTAAGGTTCGTCGGTGCGGATCGCCATGGCCGTCTCGAAACCGTCCCACGGGACGGAGCCGACCGGCTCGAGATCCCCTGGACCGGGCCCGGCGAGCACCCGCCAGGTGGTCGTCTCGGTGGACCCGTTCCAACTGGCGTAGACGTTTACTTTGCCTCCCTCGCCCTTCTCGGCCGCGACGGCGGGATCTTCCGCCGGGCGCCCGCTCCACGTTTGCCGGAAGGCCCTGTAAGACTGGGTCTCGCCCGAAAACTGGAGGTCGCAGAGCAACTCGCCGTCTCGACTGTACTCGGAGCTGTACGGCTCGGTCCCCCAGCCGATAAAGACGTTGCCGTTGACGAGCACCTGCATGTTGCCCTGGGAGGTGGCCAGCGGCTTCTCGGGGTGGGTGTACTCCCGCACCAGGGTGGCTGTCATGTTGTCCTCGTCGAGCTCTACCACGATGCCGCGTGACTGGTCGTGTACTTTGGGCGTGGCGCCGTTGTCGAAGATGGTGATGGTGCCGTCTTTCTGGCGGCGGGCGTCATGCTGGGAGACGGTTCGGGTGCCCTCTCCCATCTCGAAGTCGCTCTTCTTGCCGCCGAGACGCCACAAAATCTCGCCGCTTGCGCGGTCCACCTTGTAGACGGCGTAGGTTCCCTTGGCGTCGATGAGGAAGTTGCCGTCGGGTTCCACCTCTATGGAGTTGATGTGGAAGTAGTCGAGGGGCGCTTCGGGATCTTCGGGCGGGGGGCGGTAGGACTCCTCGACGCCGACGTGATCCAGGCTGTGCCACTCGAAGAGCACCTCCCCGGTCTCGAGGTCGAGCTCCTGGGCGACGCCGTCCCACACCGGGGCGTCTCTCGGGCCGCCGATGGGGGAGAGGTCTGCGCGGGTCTCGGTGTAGACGGTCAGGAGCGCGGTGTCCTGCGGGGTGATGGAGAACTCGTGCAGGTCGCCCGGGTAGCCGTTGCCCGCCCTCACCCGGTGCACCTCGCGGTAGGAGGAGTCGAAGATCACGTACTCCCCTTCGCCGTGCCCGGCCACGATCCCACCCTGCCACCAGGTGAGCACGGGCTCTCCCTTGTAAATCTGCACCTTGAAGTCTGTAGCGTACCTGTCCTTGGAAAACCACACGAGGCGCCCCCGGTTGTCCATGATCATGGGCCCGTCCTGCCCCTCTCCCTTCTTGACCGCGACGAAGACGTACCCTGGCGCCACCCCGTCGGAAGCCTCGACGTTGACCCCGACGCTTGGCGGCTTCAGGTCGGGGCGCGAGCGAAACCTCTGCGTCGACCCGGACTGCCCGGAGGAGGCTACCGTCGAGATCCAATCCGCCGGTTTGCATCCAAGCGTGTTAAGCAGGGCGGCCCCAACAGCGCCCGCACCCGCAGCCTTGAGGAACTCCCGTCGTGTGTGCCCCGCGCCCAAGCTCTTCCTTCTTCTGTCGTCAAACAAGACCGGGCAAGCGTAATTCGTCTTGGCACTCAACGCAAGTTGGCCTGCGCGCCCGTCTACTATCGCCGCGCTGAAGAGTTGGCGGCGAACGTCTAAGATGTGAGGCTATGGCTTGGGGTCTTTAGTGAGGGCGTTGAAATCGGCCATCGTGTCTCTGGCCCTGATGCTGTTCTTCGCCGTCGGTTGTGGTGTGGGCGACGCCGACAATGGCGCGGACGTCACGAACGCTTCGCCGCGGCCCGGTGAGGCGAACCGGGCGAGATCCACCGACGGCAGGCCGAACATCGTGTTCGTGATGACCGATGACATGGAAGAGAAGATGCTTTCGCGGATGCCCGTCGTAAGGTCGCGTTTGATGGACGCCGGTGTCACCTTCGACAACGCCTTCGTCACGCAGTCCCTGTGCTGCCCTTCGCGGGCGACGGCCCTACGGGGCCAGTATCCCCACAACCACCACATAATGGCGAACGACATACCAGAAGGCGGCGCGGTGCTCTTCCGCAGGCGTGGGCTCGACGAATCCACGTTCGCCACTTGGCTCGAGGACTCGGGGTACCGTACGGGGCTGGTCGGCAAGTACCTCAACAACACCGAGAAGCACTACATACCGCCCGGATGGGACGAGTGGGACGGCATGATAGGCATGGCCTCGGACCACGTTCTCAACCAGAACGGCAACATTCGTCACTACCCTCGCTCGACCCACATGACCGACGTGTACACGCGGAAGTCCCTGGATTTCCTGCGGCGGGCGACCGACGACGCCTCCGACCCGCCTTTTATGCTCTGGGCAGGCACCTTCGCGCCGCACCTGCCTGCCGATTACGCCAACCGTGACGCCGACCTGTTCAGCGGCGCGCAGCTCCCCAGACCCCCATCTTTCAACGAGGCGGACGTCTCGGACAAACCGGCCTGGATCCGCGACACATCCAGGCTGACACCAGGCCAGATCAAGACCCTGCAGAAGCAGCACCGCGACCGGTTGCGGTCGCTCAGGGACGTGGATGAGATGGTTGGCGATATCCTGAGCCTGCTCGAGGACAGGGGCGAGTTGCGCAACACCTACGTTGTCTTCACCACGGACAACGGGCTGCAAAGGGGGCAGCATCGGCTGCTCAAGAAATCAACACCCTACGAAGAAGCGGCCGGCGTGCCGCTCGTCATCAGGGGGCCAGGCGTGCCATCCGGGGTGACGCGCGACCAGCTGGTGATCAACAACGACTTCGCGCCCACCTTCGCAGATTGGGCCGACGTCGGCACCCCCGGCTTCGTCGACGGGCGTACCATCGCGCCGCTCCTGGGGCGGGACCCGCCGGCTGGCCCCGAATGGCGGACGGCCATCCTAAACGAACAAGATCAGAGACAACGGTTCCATATTCCCGACTACGAGGCCCTCAGGACCATGACCCATACCTTCGTGCGGTGGAAGACCGGTGAACGCGAGCTCTACGACCTGCAGGAAGACCCCTACGAGCTCGAAAATATCTACAAAGCGGCCGATCCCGTCGCGGCCGCGCGTTTGAAGACGCGGCTGGAACTGCTCAGCTTCTGCCACGGTACGACGTGCATGGCGACCGAAGGCCCGTAACGCACCGGAAAGGGATCCCCGGATGGCGCCTGGCCTGCGTCGGAGCCCGACCAGTTGATAACCTATCGACTCTTCTGGTAGTTTGACCAGAGTAACTACCCCGACGGATAGGCTAAGGAGATCCCCCATGCGTCGCAGACAAAGCTCGGCCGTGTCCCTGCTCCTCCCGCTCATACTCTCCGTTCTAATCGTCGGATCGCTTGCCGGCTGCGGCGGCGGTAGCGACCAATCGGGGGGCGGCGGTCAAGAGAAGAAACAGGATGGCAAGGCCGCAGGCAAGGTCACCAAGAAGGAGCAGGTCCAGAGGAAGATAGCCTTCGGGCTAGTACGGGCTTTCAAGGACGACAAGAGAAGGCTCTCCTTGCGCCCGACGGTGAGCGCCCAGGGCAAGAAACCGCTCGGTTTCAAGGTCAGGAAGAACGCCCAGATCACGCTCAGCGGAAAGAAGGCGGAGCTGGGAGACATAAAAGAAGACCAGCAGGCCCAGATCTCCTACGTCGTCAAGAACGAGGTGAACCGGGCCGTCGTCGTGCATCTGTTCGAGGCTAACGAGAAGCCTGCCGGGGACGGCGAGAAGAAAGAGAATCCCCCCGAGGGAGGCGAGAAGTCTGGCTAGGGACGAACTTCTGGCGTACTGAGATGGTCCCTCCCGCCCGCGGCACCGGATGAGGGTGCTCCTCACAGGGGCCACGGGGCTGCTCGGGGGTGAGCTCCTGAAGCTACTGCTGACCGAGGGGCACGAAATCCGCTGCCTCCTTCGCCCGGACAGCCCGAATGGCTCGCGGCTCGCCGGGGAGCCTGTGGAAGTCTTCCGCGGCGACGCCGGAGACGAAGAAGACCTCTACGGTGCGCTTGGTGGTGTTGACGTCCTCTTGCACGTCGCTGGGATCGAACACTCTCCCGCCGTAGTGCGGGCCGCCCGCCGGGCCAGCGTCGGCCGACTCGTACTCGTCGGCAGCACGAGCGCGCACTCGGCCTACACTTTCCGCTCCGGTCCGAAGCTTGAGATGGAAGCGGTGGTACGCGCGAGCGGGCTCGCCTGGACGATAGTACGTCCGTCCATGATCTACGGCTCCGAGCGGGACAGGAACGTGCACCGTCTCCTTCGCTTCATCGACCGCTGGCCCGTCTTCCCTATGTTTGGTGCAGGCACGAACCTCTGGCAACCCGTCTACCACGAAGACTGTGCGAGGGGCGTACTGGAAGCCATGAAGCGCCCCGACGCCGTACACCACAGCTACGACCTGCCAGGCGCAGACCCCCTGATGTACCTCGACCTGGTGAAAACGGCGGCAGCGGCCCTCGGCAGTGAGCCGCGTATCGTCAGGCTGCCCATAGAGCCCGTCCGCCTGGCCCTCGTCGCGGCGGAGAGACTGCGTCTGCCCTTGCCGATCGACTCAGGCCAGGTGACGAGGTTGCGCGAGGACAAGGCTTACCCGTACGAGGACGCCAGTCGCGACCTCGAATACGCCCCTCGCCCTTTCCGCGAAGGCGTGGCCCTCGAAGTCGCCCGCCTACGCAAGCTCGGGATGCTGCGTTCTTAGGTTGCTACACTGCAGCCGTGCAGCACGAGAGGAGTGGGTTTGGCCGGACTCAAACCGCCGCATCTGGGACTGCCCACCGAGGGCATGCGGCACGGACAGATGATCGAAGATCTGCGTGTTGAGAACCCGTTCTTATAGGATGCGGGCGCCACGGTGAGCGGGTTGGTCGCCGGGGGCCTTGCCTTCCTGGCCGCGGGGACGCTCGTGCCGCTGCTCGTGAGGTTCGCCGTCGGGCGGAACCTGCTCGACGTGCCGAACCTCCGCAGCTCGCACGAGGTCCCAACCCCGAGGTTGGGAGGGGTGGCGATATTCCTGGGGACGCTCGTTGGCGCGGCGCTACTGCGCTCGGAGGGGATGTGGCCCCTGCTCACCGCGGCTGCCCTGGTCTGGGCCGTCGGGCTCGCGGACGACCTCTCCAACCTCCACTTCAGCGTCAAGGCCGTCTTCCAGGCGCTGCCCGCCGCAGGCCTGCTAATCTACTACCCGCCGACGATCCTCTCTGATGCCCCCGGGGTACTCGGGGCCCTTGTCTTTTTCGTCGCGGTATTCTGGATCGTCTCCCTCAGCAACGCCTTCAACTTTATGGACGGCATAGACGGTTTCACGGGGGGCGTCGCGCTCGTGAACGCGCTCTTTCTCGCGCCGCTCGTCGGGACCGTGGGTGGTTTCCTCCCAGCGGTCATCGGGGCTACCGCGGGGTTTTTGATCTGGAACATGAGCCCGGCATCCATCTTTATCGGGGATTCGGGCGCCTACTTCCTCGGTTTCACCCTGGCCGCGGTGGCCCTCTACGCGCCAGCGCTCTCGGGTCAGGAGTGGACGCCTCTGGGTTTCCTGGCTTGCGTCGTAGTCTTTACGCCTTACCTCTTCGACACAGGCTACACCCTACTACGACGCCTCAAGGGCGGGGCCGGGAAGAACATCTTCCTGGCTCACAGGGAGCACATCTACCAGCGGATCACACCGACTACGAGCATGCACAGACGCACGAGCAACCTCTACTACGGGATGAGCGTCGTTACCGGTTTCGCCGCGCTGCTGGTCTCAGGGGGCGGCGTAACGGCCTTTGCCGGCGTCGCGCTCGCGCTCGCCTGCTGCGCCCTCCTCGCCGCCCTGCCAAAGCTTGTGAGTTAGCACGGCAGGCTGCCGAGCGGAGCCCGCAGGGCGCAGAGAGTGGTTAGATCACCCAACAAAAGTTAATATGTAGGGCTATGTGGATTTTTCAGTGGACGGGGGAGAGGCTGCTTGGTCTCGCGGACCGGATGCAGAGGGTCTTCCATCGTTCGCCGCCAGCCTTCAGACGCGGGGCGGCTATGCTCGTCGACGCCCTCATCGTCATCGAATCGTTCGCGGTGGTGCTCATTGTCAGGGTGGAGGGAGACGCTGAAGGACCACAGTTTTTCTTGTTCTGGCCGTTCGCGGTGTTCTCGGCGCTGGCGTTCGTACTGCTCTTGAACGAGAGCGGCGTCTACAGGAGCATACTCAGGTACACGGGCATCTATCAGGGCGTGCAGGTGTTGAGCGCCACGGCCATAGCGGCCGGCGGCCTCTTCCTGACGGCGTTCTGCGTGGGCCCGTTCGGGTTCGGGTTCATGGAGAGTAATCCCGTTCCGCTCTCGGTGCCCCTGGTCGGCTCGGTGCTCGCCTACGTGCAGCTCGTCGCCGTGCGACTGTATCCGCGGGTCTTCTACGAGCTTTCTCTGCGTGAGGTCGGGCGTCGGACCCGGGTGGCCATCGTGGGCACGGGAGAGGCCGGCGTGGCGCTCGCCGGGCACATCTGGCGCACCGCTGCCTCAGAGGCGCAGGTCGTCGGCTTCGTCAGCGGCTCGCGCGCGGAGGTCGGAAGGCACATCGAGGGCTCGCCGGTCCTCGGCGTCGTCGAGGACCTGAACGACCTCATCTCCCAGCACGGCATAGACCAGGTGATCATAGCCAAGCCGCAGGCCGGCAGGGAGGAGATGGATTGGATCTGGCGCACCTCGATCCGTGCTTCGGCCGAGGTGAAGGTAATGCCTGACCTCGGAGAGTTCCTGGCCGAGGGCGCCATCAGGCTGCGCGAACTCCAGATCGAAGACCTCCTTGGGCGCGAGCCCGTTGACATAGACCTCGAAGCTCTCTCCGGCTACATCAACAGCAAGCGGGTTCTCGTAACCGGCGCAGGGGGCTCCATCGGGAAGGAACTTTCGCGCCAGATCTCACGCCTCGGGCCGGCGAAGCTGGTTCTGCTTGACCGCGACGAGAGCGGCCTCTACTACCTGAACACGGAGCTCAGGCGCGAGGACTTCCACGATGCCGAGGTCTTCGTCGGCGACGTTACCCAGGCGGAGCGCGTCAGCTTCGCCTTCGAGAGCTTCAGGCCGCAACTGGTCTTCCACGCCGCCGCCTACAAGCACGTCCCCATGATGGAGCTGCAGGCGACCGAGGCGGTCGTCAACAACGTCCTCGGCACCCTCAACGTCGCCCGCGCCTCGGGAGCCTACGGGACGAGCAAGTTCATCAACGTCTCGACCGACAAGGCCGTAAACCCCGTGAACGTGATGGGCGCGACCAAGCGTCTGGCCGAGATGGTCGTCAAGAACCTCTCCGTCGAGTACCCTGAGACCGTCTACGCCTCGGTCCGGTTCGGGAACGTGCTCGGCAGCCGCGGCTCCGTCGTTCCGACCTTCCGCCAGCAGATAGAGGCCGGCGGCCCCGTTACGGTCACGCACCCAGACATGATCCGGTACTTCATGACCATCCCCGAGGCGGTCTCCCTTATCCTGCAGGCAGGGGCGATGGCCGAGGGCTACGGGACCTACGTGCTCGAAATGGGCCGTCCCGTCGCCATTACCGACCTGGCGAAGAAGATGATCGAAATAATGGGCGCGCCGAACGTGAACATAAAATTCGTCGGCCTGCGCCCAGGCGAGAAACTTAGAGAAGAGCTCTTCGAAGAGGGAGAGGAGCGCGAGTCGACATCACACCAGATGGTCTTCAAGCTCTCCTCGGAGAACACGACCCAGCCAGGCGACTCTAACTTCGCCGAACTCGTCGATGCCATGGTCTTCCACGCCCGCGGCCAGGAAGCGGGAAGGTCCCTCGAGTTCCTGCGCAAGGCCGTCCCCAACTACTCGGCCAAAGACCTTCCCGAAACCTCAGAGAGCCGCTTCGATCGCCCTCTTTAGCCGTTAGGCCGCTCTGCGGCCTTTGATACCTAAGTACGCCAAATAGATGCCGATGGCGAGGCCGATGACGACTAGCGAGAAGTGGATGCCTGGCGCGACCAGCGTCCCCGCGCGGAACTCGGCGAGGAACGTGAAGACCCTCGTACCCCAGGTGAGGAGCATGTAGATACCGATGATTAGCAGGATAGTCGCACTGCGTCGGGAGAGCTTCATAGCGTTCGAGAGTGTACCAGAGCGGCCCTTTGTGAACTAGCAACATAAAGGCGCAAAGGGTATACTGCCTGTAATAGTTGCACGATGTTTGTAACAGCAAGTATCTGATGTATAGAGTGTTCGGAGGGAAGGATCTTGGCTGATTTAAAGCAGCGCAATCTTGATGAGGTAAAGGCCCTCAGCAGGGACGAGGCCGTCGAGATCATGCGCCAGGCCGGCATCGTCGGGGCCGGCGGCGGTGGTTTTCCGACCTACTTCAAGTGGAAGAACCCGCAGCCGAACCTGATCGTAAACTGCACCGAGTCGGAGCCCGGCTACTGGGCTGACAAGATGCTCCACAGGGATTACTTCGACGAGTTCCTGACGCTCTTCGACGCGATGAAGACCATATTCGGGATCGAGAACGTAATAATGGGGGTCCACTTCAAGGACGAGGAGTGGTTCTCCCGCTACGACGAGAGCGCGGATGGTCTCTACGAGGTCGTGCACGTGCCCGACAAGTACTCGATGGGCGAGGAGAAGACGCTCATCAAGAACATCTTCAACGAGGACAAGGGCAAGTGGGTTCCGCGCCGCGTAGAGTTGCCCGACGGCAACAAGCGCCCAGGTCTGCCGCTCGACGCGGGGCACATCGTTAACAACTCCGAGACGCTGTTGAACATCTACAACGCGTTCTTCCTCGGCAAGCCGGTTACGACCAAGTATCTGCAGGTCTTCGGCCCCGACCTCGAGCTCAAGCTCTTCGAGGTGCCGCTCGGGTCTTCAGCCACGGAGCTGGTGAAGCTCGCCGGCGTTGACGTTGAGGCCGAGGCTGGCAACCTCTCGGTCATCGACGGCGGTCCCTACCTGAACGAGATGGGGTTAGAGTCGCTCGGCGAGGGCGACGCTTATGTGCGGCGCACCACCAACGGCTTCCTCGTCATCCCCAGGGGCGTAGCCTCCAAGGAGTACGCGGGGATCAAGACCAGGCGTCCCGAGGGTGTGATCTCGCTTGTAGGCAAGGTGGGCGGCGTGAGCATCCCGCTCGGCGGGAGGTTCCTCAAGCCCGCGACCGCCCTCGTCACGGAGGGGGACGAGGTCTCCTTTGGGCAGAAGCTCGGAGAGCCGGTCGACGAGGGCTTCTCCATCGGCGTGTGGTCAGGCATGGACGGCAACGTCTCCGCCATCGAGGAAGACATCGTCCAGATCTCCGGCGGCGCCATGCCCCTCGAAGAGGCCGAAGCCGAGACGGAGGCAGAAGCGACCAGGTAGCCTATTCGCCCGGTAGGAGGTTCTGAGCCTGGCCGTAGAGACGGGTGCGCAGGTCCTCGAAGGTGATGCCCTTGAGGGAGGGTAGCTCGAAATCTTTGAGCATCCTGGTCAGGACGCCACTGCCGCCGAGTTCCACCCACTCCTCCACCCTCATCTTGGCCAGCGTCTCGACGACCCTGACCCAGCGCACGGGTGCGACCATCTGTTCCTTGAGCGCCTCCTTTACGGCTTCGGCCCTCGTATGCACCGCGCCGTCCATGGCGCTTACAACGGGGACCTGCGGCACGCGGAACTCGACGGAATCGAGTACGTCGCGCATCTTCTCGCCAGCCGCCGCCACGTACGGGGAGTGGGCGGCGAAGGAGACGTTTAGTGGGATCTTGCGCCCCCTTATCCGCGAGACGGCGTCACCGAGTGCGTCGCGCAGCCCGGAGACGACCGTCTGGCGCGGGGAGTTGTAGTTGGCGACGACGGGCCCGTCGTCGCCAAGCGCCTGCTCGACCTCGGCCGGGTCCGTCCTGAGGATGGCGACCATCCCGCCAGGACACTCTTCGGCGGCCTCGGCCAGGAATCGGTCACGCTGGGCCACGAGCCAGAGGCCTGTCTCGAAGTCGAAGCAGCCGGCCGCGTAGGCCGCGCCGTACTCGCCGAGTGAGTGCCCTGCGACCACGTCGGGACGCACCTCCAGAATGCGGCTCTCGTCGGCGTCGCGCGCCGCGCGCGCGAAGATCTTCACCTGGTCGGGGATGCGCTCACCGACGACGCGCTGGATCTCAGGCACCATATCGGGCGCGGGCTCGGACACCCCGCCGCCCTGCCCAGGAAATACGAACGCTCTCATGTTCTCGCCGGACCCTCACACTGTAGGAAACACGACCTTGCACCCCAAGGGGCACAATGCTTTTTACCACAGCAGCCGACCCTATAACGTACTCATCCGACCCCAACGCCCCTACCCCGACTTTCTACGGCGCCACTATGCGCAGGGCCGCAGGCAGTATCCGCGCATGAAACCGGCGGGTGTGTGCGAGCATCTCGCCGTCTACATGCGCGGGCACTTCCTCGGCGAGATCTATTTCGACCTCCCGCGCGCGGGCCGTGTGCACCTTTGGACGCTTCGAGAGCGTACCCCTTAGCGCGGCTGGTATAAGCCGCAGGACCTCGGTACGGTTCACCTCCTCGGACCAGATCACATCGAAGAGAGCATCATCAAGCACAGCATCAGGGGTGAGCCGGAACAGGGAACCGTAAGTAGTACCGAGCGCCACCGCGACGAGTATGGTCCTGGCCTCGATGATTTCGCCATCGAGCTTGAGCCTGGCTTCGTGGCACCGGAAGTCCTTGAGCAGTCGCCCGACAGACCAAAGATATCGTCCTGTCCCCCCTAGATACGCCGGCGCCTCTTCGACGCCGGCCGCAACCTCGGCGTCAAAGCCGATGCCGAGGCCGTTGTTGAACGGGACCCCGTTGACCTCAGCCGTATCCACGACGCGGACTCTTCCACCGACGAGCACCTCGAGAGCGCGCCGAAGACTCGTGCTAACCCCGAGGGCCTTGACGTAATCGTTGCCGCTACCGGCGGGCACAACGCCCATGGTGCGGCCCGTTCCGGCACACGCCGCCGCGACCTCATGCACCGTCCCATCGCCGCCGACAGCCACCACCGGCACCTCCTCAGGCAACCCACGCACGATGCCGCCCGCGTGGCCTTGCCCCTCCGTGACGTGCCAGACAGGCCGCAGTCCTCGCTCCTCGAGGAACCGTGAGACAGACGCCCGCACCCTGCCGGCCCGTCCCTTGCCGGCCGACGGGTTGAGAACCAGATGAGCGTCTCCTCTACCGAAAACCACAGCCGAAAAATACCAGAACCGTAGCCCACGGGCGCGTCGCAAGACCACTCAGGTTTTACTTGACGTACAGACAGCACCAAGATCGGACGCATGCCCCTAAAGTCGAAGTGGCCACCCTACAACTAATGTTCCTGGCCCCTGCAAAGGGCTTGCGGGCATGGGGTGATCCAACATATACGCCTGTGCGGGAAAAACGCGGAACAGCTTCGGCGGAAGAACCACCGATGTTCGTCCTTGGTTTCCCGCACCTTGGACTCCCGTTTAATATGGAGTTAAAGTCGAGGTATAGAGAATCCTCGCGCTTCGGGTGAGAGTCGCGCAGGGGTGGGAAAGGAGTACAATACTCGTCTACATGGTTGGATCGGTCGAAAATTGCCTGCATCTTGAGGGCCTCAGGGTTGCCGTCGGAATGGAGTACCGCTGCCCGGTATGTGAGGAGAGATTGGATCTCGAAGGCGTCGCCAGGTGGGTTCGGAGCGCCGAGAGGAGCCGTGATAAGGCTCACTCTATGGTTGAAGGTGACGGGTTCGGGGGGATAGTACGTGAGGAGTTACAACGGGAAGTCTACCGGCGACGGAGGGTAATGTACGAGCTAGAGAACGTGCCCCGGGTGGTGACGGCGAGGCCGGAGATGATCCTGGTTATCCACGACGAGGTGAAGGCGTCTTATGACTGCAGGATCTTCTACAAGGAGCCAAGGCCTGCGGGGGTTGTGGAGCAGGCAAGCGTTGGGGCAATAATCGAACGAATCCTCGAGTTACGCTCGGACCCTGACCCGGTGGTCAGGCTCATCTCCGAGAAAGTGGAGGAGTTCCACGCCTTCCGCTCCAAGCTCTCAGAGAGCGGGGCGCCGGCGCCGGAGCGCAGAGTATTTTACGCGAACGAACTCTGAAACGTCAGGGGCGCTGGCAGCAACGTCGGCCAGCGGCTAGAATTGACCGCCAGATGGACACGTACCCAAAAAGCGCGGTCGCATGAGCGGTAGCACTTTCATAGCCCTCGTCGTCATGATCCTGATTCTGCTTTTCATCCTCATGTCCATAGGGCCCCTGATCTCCGCTTTCTAGAACGAGTAGGTTCCAAGGATGGAGTAGTCGACGCCGCCTGCCCCGGGCACGCTCTGCACCAGATCCACGCCGGTAACCGCGAAGCGAAGCGCGAGGGGAGAGGCCCCTGTACCGTCGAGTCTTGCCTGGCGTGCTTTCGCCCGGCCGAGGGTCAGGTGGGGTACGTAGGGCCGGTCCTCTCGCTCGAAGCCGACAGGTTCGAGGAGGTCCTCTACGTCTTCGGCCACGGTGCGCAGTAGACTGGCTCCTGCTTCAAGGCCGGCCCAGAGGATGCGTGCTCTCCTTCTCGAAGGAAAGGCCCCGAAGGCCGAAGTAGAGACCTCGAACGGTTTGTGTCTCCCGCTCAGGCGCTCGAGTGCCTGCGTCACCCGGTTCAGTTCGTCCTCTGTGATGTCGCCGAGGAACTTCAGGGTCAGGTGGATCTTCTCCTGGCCGATCAGCCGGAAGTCGTGGCTCGCAGGGAGGTCTCGGGCCGCGCGGAATAACGCTTCCCTGACCTCCTGCGGCGGGAAGACGGCCACGAACGTTCTCACCGTGATCCTATCTGTGGCTGGCTTTTCGACTGTTCTCGTTGGCTGTGCGGCTGGCGGCGGCGCGGTTGGAGATCAACGCCGCCGTGGCTCCCGCTCCGACGCCGTTATCCACGTTGACGACACAGAGGCCTGGGGAGCAGGTCTGGAGCATACCAAGGATGGCCGCGGTTCCGTCGCCGCCGAGGCCGTAGCCGGTTGAGGTCGGAAGTCCTATAACAGGCACCGAGACGAGGCCTGATACCACGCTCGGCAGTGCGCCCTCCATTCCTGCGGCGACGATCAGGCAGTCAGGGTCGAACTCTCTAAGTTGCTCGAGCGGAGCCACGAGGCGGTGGACGCCTGCCACGCCGACGTCGTTGAAGCTCAACACGGAGGCGCCCATCTCGCGTGCCACGCCGAGCGCCTCTTCGAGGACGGGCAGGTCGGAGGTGCCCGCGCTCAAGGCGCCGACACGACCTCCGCTCGGTGTAGGTTCTCCGGGACCAATTACTACGGAGCGTCCCGCCCGCCGGAACGGGGTCTCAGGAAGTGTCTCGCGGATATGTGCCTCGTGCTCCGGGGTGGGGGAGCTGACGATCACACGCTCGTGCGATTCCAGCAAGGCCGCGCAGATACTTGCCACCTGGGCGGGGCTCTTGCCGCGGGCGTAAACGACCTCGGGCACGCCCTTCCTGACGGAGCGGCCGAGGTCAAGGGCCGCGTACTCGTCGAGGTAACGAACTTCGCCCCTCTTCAGGCGTCCGGCGGCCGATTCAGGGGAAAGGTCGCCGCTGGCGACCTCTCTCAGGGTCTTTTCGAGTTCGTCCATGCCCTCCGCTTCCGGGTATAGTAAGGTTGCCGGCGGTAAGAATCTAGCATGTTCCTACCCCTGATGGCGTAAGGAGAGACCGTGACGATAATCGAGTTGATCATCTCCCTGGCGATGATACTCGGTGCCGCGGTCCTGTTCACGAACGCCGTCGAGATCATGGGCGACCGGTTGCATCTCGGTGCCGGGGCCGTAGGGAGCGTGCTCGCGGCCGTAGGCACGGCCCTGCCTGAGACCATGATCCCGGTGGTCGCCATCGTCGGCGCGCTGTTGTCCGGCTCGGGCAGCGCCGCCGCGGGCGAGATAGGTATAGGCGCGATCCTGGGCGCTCCCTTCCTGCTCGCGACGCTGGCCCTTTTCATCGTCGGGGCCGCCGCACTGGGCTACAGGGGCCGCCGGGGAACAGGAAGCGAGATCACCGCCGACAGGCAGACGGCCATCCCCGACCTCGTCTTCTTCTTGCCTTGCCTGGCCCTGGCCGCCGCGGCTGGCATCTTTCCCCTGCCCTTGCTGCTGAAGATCCTCCTTGCAGTGGTGTTGCTCGCCGCCTATGTGCTCTACGTGGTGCAAACGGTAAGGAGGGGAGGTGAAGCCGAAGGGGATGTTCCCGAGAGGCTTACACTCTGGCCCTTCGGCTCTCAACCGCCAACCTGGGCCGTCGCCGCGCAGTTGATAGGGATGGTCGCGGTGATGGGCTTCGGCGCCCACCTGTTCGTTGGGGCTGTGGAGCACCTCTCCGTCGCCATCGGCATCCCGGCTGGTGTGATCGCCCTGATCCTCGCGCCACTCGCCACCGAGCTGCCCGAGAAGTTCAACTCCGTGATCTGGCTCAGGGATAATAAGGACACCCTGGCTATCGGCAACATCACGGGAGCCATGGTCTTCCAGAGCACCATCCCGGTCTCTATAGGGGTGCTCTTTACATCCTGGCAACTCGACTTCCTTAGCGCCTTCGCCGCCGTCCTCGCCATCCTCTCGAGCCTGGTCTTCCTCGGGTTCCTCCTGCGCAAAGCCCCCCTTAGGGCTTTCTACATGCTCGGTGCCGGGTCCCTCTATATAGTGTTCGTCGTGACCACGGTCTTCTACCTCACCGGCGCCTGATTTGAATCAGGCCCAGAACCTGTTTGTTTACTTTCCTGATAAGATGAGCGGCTTGTCGTACTGTCTAGGAGGATGGCTGGTCGGATGGAGTTTATGACGGGGGAGTGGTTTGGCCGGCTCGCAGAGGTGTTGATCGTAAACCTGATCCTCTCTGGCGACAACGCCGTGGTCATCGCGATGGCGGCGCGCACCCTGGAGGGCGCAAACCGGAAGAAGGCCATTGTGTTCGGCGCGGCCGGGGCCGTCGTGCTCAGGCTCGTCTTCGCCTTCGTTATTACCCTACTGCTGGCGGTGCCTCTCTTGCAGGTCGTTGGAGGGTTGCTCCTGGTCTGGATCGCCTGGGGTCTCATCCACCAGGGCGACGAGAACGACGAGGAGAAGGTTAAGGCCGGTTCGAACATCTGGCAGGCAGTCAGGATCATAATCGTGGCCGACGCGGTGATGTCGTTGGACAACGTGATCGCACTTGTCCAGGCCGCCAGGATCGGGGGCGAGGTCGAGTTTGGGCTACTCGTTATCGGGCTGGCTACGACGATACCGCTGGTGATCTTCGGGGCGGCGCTCTTGACGTCGTTGTTGAACCGTTTTCCAATCCTCGTCTACGCTGGCGCCGGACTGCTCGTCTACCTTGCCGTGGAGATGCTCTTCGCTGACAAGGTAACCCACCCATATCTGGAACACTACGAGAGCATCGAGTGGATCATAGGCCTCACCGCGGCAGGCATCTTCCTGGCAGTAGCCTGGCTCTGGGCACGCCGATCAAACCCTACCGAAGCGGGTTAGATCAGGCATCAGATGTAGGGGCGCTTCGCGAATCACCGCGCTAGCGGTTCAACAGCCTGGCAAGGAGCCTCCTGTTTCTGAGGCGTTCCAGCTCGGAGGAGCTCTCTTCCAGGTCCCGCTCCACGTGGGCTATATGCTCGATGCGCTCCATCAGCATGAGCCTCTCTTCGGCGGCGGCCCGAAGTTCGAGCACTTCTTCTGTCAGGCGCCTTCTCTCCTCGACCGAGCCTTTCAGTTCGCCTTGGAGCCGTGCGTTGGAGGCGCGGACCTCCTTCAGTTGGCCTGACAACCGTCCTGCCTCCTCCCGCGAACGGGCCAGCTCCGTTGCGATGGCGGCAGCCCCGGCCCGGCTCCTGACGGTCTCGAGGGAGACGCTTCCATCGGCGTCGGCCAGTTCGCGTGCCTCCTCTTCTGGGACGTCCAGAAAGCGCGCAGCTTCGGAGATAGGGATAGAGGGTTCGGGCATGGATCAACCCACGTCCGGATCGGCGCCGGGGGATGGTTCGGCCGAGTGGCCAGCCTCCTCTATAGCACCGTTGATCCTCGCGAGCTCCGCCTCTCCACCCTCGTAAGAGACAGCGACGAGCCCCTTCTCGGAGTCCACGTTCACGAGGTCCACGAACTCCAGGCGCGTCAGGGCCCGCTCCAGCTTCGCGGGCTCCTCCGCGCCCGCGAAGTCGCTTACCACGAAAGTCACATCGGGCATTTCGCTCCCTTCGGGCTACGCAGCACGCTGCCTGCGGCAGCTTGTCAGCACGCTTCGGGTCTTACGACCCTCGCTTTCAGTTTTCTGTCGACGCGGCGAAATTACCGCGCAGCCACGCCGCTCTCTCACGGACGTAAGTTTGGTCCATCTTGATCTAGTTGTCATCCCTGAAGTTCGAATGTCCACGATCTTGCTGACAAGGCGTTGCAAGCGCCGTGCTGACAAGTGAAGCCCGGAGGGCTGAACGTGCTGACAAGCTGCCGCAGGCAGCGTGCTGCGTAGCCCGAAGGGCGAAGCTACTCTTGCGGCTGTTCACGGGGTCTCACCGTGAGCGAGAGCTCCCTGTTGCCCCGTTGTACGCGCAGCGTGGCGTTCTGGCCGATGGACGATGCGTCGAGCAGGTTCAGGAGGTCGTCGTTGGAGTGGACGGGCTCCCCTTTCAGGCTGACGATGACGTCGCCCGGTTTAACGCCGGCCCTCTCGGCCGGGCTGTTCGGGGCGACGTTCCGCACGCCGGCGCCGCCCTCGAACTCTCCGCGCGCCTGGCGGCTCTCGACCACCACGCCGAGGTAGGCGCGTCGCACCCGTCCCTCCGTCACGAGCGTGAAGACGACGCGGCGGAACGTCCCAGAGACGGGGACGGCGAAGCCTATGCCCTGGGCGCCACCGATGATCGCCGTGTTGATGCCCACGACCCTGGCTGAGGCGTCGGCCAGGGGACCGCCCGAGTTGCCCGGGTTGATGGCTGCGTCCGTCTGGATCACGTTCTCTATAAGCTGGCCGCTCTCGCCGCGGATGGACCGCCCGAGGGCGCTTACGACCCCAGCCGTGACGCTTCTCTGGAAGCCGAGAGGGTTGCCGATCGCGACGACGAGCTGGCCGACAACGAGGTCCCCTGCGTCTCCCAGCGTGGCGACCGTCGGCTCCTCCTCGGGCTCGAACCGGACGACGGCGAGGTCGCTAGGCGGGTCGTCGCCGAGCACCTCGGCTGAGGCCGATGTCCCATCCGCGAGCGTAACCTGAATGTCTCCGTCCAGATTTCCCGCCCCGCGGCTGCTCAGGCCGCGAACCACGTGGCTGTTGGTGACGGCCGTGGCGGAACCACCATCGACGCCGAGTATGACGCCGCTCCCTCCGCCGCGCCCGTCGGGCAGGCCGACCAGGATCACGGCCGGCTCCAGTCTCTCCGTCACGTCACGTACCGCCCGCGAGTAGGCGTCCAGTTCCGTGTCCCCGAGCCGCGAACTCGCCGATAAGTTCTCGAAGATCTCCATGAGCTATTTGTACCGCACCCCCCCAGGCGCGCCACCCGGAAGAACGGCCAGGTACCGTAGGGATCGGGTGGAAGGGAAGAGATTATGCTAGTTTTCGCCGATGGATGTGTCGCAAGCCCGCGCGCTAACCCGGTGAAGGCACGTTCCCTGGCAGACCTTCGCATTGGCGGGTTGACTCGTTCGAGGTCGACGGATCCGAAAAATGCGGCCAGGAACAGTCAGATCGAACAAGGAACAGGATAGAAGTGTCCAACGTGATGACTATCCCAGGTGCGGTCTGATCAGGCCGCTCTCGTAGGCCAGTACGACCGCCTGAACCCTGTCTCGCAGGCCGAGTTTCGTCAGGATGTGTCCCACGTGGGTTCGGATTGTCGTCTCTGCCACGAATAGTTCCTTGGAGATTTCAGCATTGGACAACCCGCGCGCCACCAGCTTGAGCACCTCGGATTCGCGATCCGTCAGGACCGCGAGTCGTGCTGATCCCATGGTCGGCGGTTGGCGGTGTGCAAACTCGGAGATCAAGCGCCGCGTAATCCGGGGCGCTAGCAACGCCTCGCATTATGAAGGATGATCCCGCCTAACGAATCTCATCCTCGAGGCTTACCCGGAAATCCTTGCACGGCATGACGCCCTGCCCGTTCGGGTCTTCTACCCTTCGCACAAACGGTCGGCGAGTCGAAAGGTAGGTGGGGAAATGGAAAAGCAAGAAAGAAACGAGACGGTGGTGCAGCCTCGGTCGGGGCGGCGGCTGGGGGCGGCCAGTGGTCTCCTCAGCGTCGCCCTGTTGACGGTTGGTAATGATGTGCTCGGCGGCACCGAATCCGCAACCGGCATTCTCGCAGAGCTTCTCGGTTTCGCCTTCTTCCTGTTCTTCCTCGGGAGTCTCTGGGCGTGCCTGCGGGACGCCGAGGGAGCCGGAGGGTGGCTCTCGGCTACCGCATTCGGCGCGGGCCTGGCGGAGTTCGCCGTGAAGTTGGGCAGTGGTGCTCCCTTGCTTGCCACCATGGCCGACAAGGGGATGGACCCCGGGATCTCGCGGGCACTTATCGCCATAAACGACGCCTCTTTCCTCCTCACCTTCCTGCCGCTCGCCGTTATGCTCTCGGCCACCGCTGTCGTGACGATCCGATGGGGAGCGCTCCCGAGGTGGCTGGGTTGGATGGCGGCGGTGACGGCGCTGGGACTGCTCGGTGGCCTTGCAGGCGGGGTTATAGATCCATACCCCGGGTGGGCAGCCCTCCCGATGCTGCTGTATGTACTGTGGATCGTGGCTACGAGCGTCGTCCTGATCCGGCGTGCGGGAGAGCCACACCTGGTTGAAACGGCGCGTCCAACAGGTGAACCGATGCCCGTGAGATGATCGCAGAGAGTCAACCCCTGTTCACCAGAACTGCTGAGAGAAGCATTCTCGGCAGTTCTGGTGAATACGTCACAGAGTGTGAATTTTGGTGGTTCGTTGTGGAAGCCGCGTCCTCGAACCTACAATGTCCCTGCCATGACGTTGGGCAGGGAGAGACGAGACGATCAAAACTGGTGGGGTAATGAAGAATCCTCTAATCGGACACGAATTCCGCTTCTTCGGTCACAGGTTCCACATCCTCGAGTCGAGCCGGGATACCGAAGACGGGTCGCTGCGGTTCCAGTACTTCGCACCGCCACGCTCACACGTTCCCGAGCACGTCCATACCTTTCAGGAAG
Organism: Rubrobacterales bacterium; assembly: GCA_038199875.1. Taxonomy (GTDB): domain Bacteria; phylum Actinomycetota; class Rubrobacteria; order Rubrobacterales; family Rubrobacteraceae; genus Rubrobacter_D. The sequence continues at coordinate 4,735 of JBBPYN010000137.1, read as the reverse complement.
AGCGGTTCGAGATCGTCTCTGGGACGCTCGGCGTACGTGTGGGAGGGCGGCGGTTGATCCTGAGGCCGGGCGACAGCGCGGTTGGTCCGCCGAAAGTCCCTCATGAATGGTGGAACCCGAGCGATGGTGAGGAGGTTTGTTTCAGGGCCGGGATTCGCCCCGGGCTGGACGTGGAGATAATGCTCGAAACCCTGCTCGGCCTCACGCGGGACGGGAAAACCATAAGATCAATCCCCAGGAATCCTCTGCAGCTAGCGGTGCTGGTACGTGAGATCGGGGCGTGGGCCTACTCACCCGGACTACCGATGCCGGTGCGCAGAGCGCTGTTCGCGCCGGTAGTTCTGCTCGCTTTCGTCGGCAGAGGGCTCGGGTACAGGGTTCGCTACCCCGAGTACAGTGTCCCGGATGCCAGGCAGGGTTGATCTTCCACGATTGCCCCTCGGAATCGTTCCGAGCTAAGCGGTCCTCCGCAGCGCGGATATAATCCGCGCCATGAGCCCTTCACTCGACCCGCGCCTCTCCGCCGCGATACTGGCCGCCAGGTCTGCGCGGTTGGCGAGCCGGACGCTGAAGACCGGCGGAGGCTCGACGGTGCCAGGGGTCGTGGCGCGCAGGGTCGATCCGAAGGTCCTGACCAAGCTCTCGCGGCGATTGCGGCTCGGTTCGGCGGCGATCACAGGTACCAACGGCAAGACGACGACGACCAGGATGGTCTCCAAGATCCTGCAAACTGCTGGTATTGGGGTCGTGAACAACGCGACGGGGGCTAACCTGGTCACGGGGGTGACCGCGGCGCTAGTCTCTGACTCGGGGCTGACTGGTAAGGTCTCCTCGGAGATGGGGCTCTTCGAAGTTGACGAGGCGAGCGTGCCGAAGGTGGCCGCCGAGACGGAGATAGGGGCCCTCGCGGTCCTCAACCTTTTCAGGGACCAGCTCGACCGCTACGGGGAACTTGCCTACACGGGCAAGGTCATAGCCTCGGCCTTCGGGGACTTGCCGCAAAGCGGCGCGGTGGTCCTCAACGCCGACGACCCCCTCGTCGCAAGCCTCGGGCGTTCCGCCAGGAGACCTGTCTTCTACGGTGTAGACGAGCCCGCTCTCGACACCGGGCGTCTGCAGCACGTCGCTGATTCAAAGGACTGCCCCGTGTGCGGGACCGCCCTCGTCTACGAGACCGTGTACATGGGGCACGTCGGGGTCTACGACTGCCCGCGCTGCGACTTCTCGCGGCCCGAGCCTGCCTACCGCGCGAGCAGGGTGCGGCTGGGGGGATCTACAGGGTCTGAGTTTCTGCTCTCGACCCCGAAAGGAGGGACGGCAGTCAGGATCTCGCTCCCAGGTCTCTACAACGTCTTCAATGCCCTCGCCGCCGCAGCGGTGGCCGGTGAGGCTGGAGTCGGGCTACCGGAGATCTCGCGCGGCCTCGGGGAGTTCGGGGGGGCATTCGGGAGGGTCGAGAGGGTAAAGGCGGGGGATAGGGTCGCTTTTCTATTGCTCATCAAGAACCCTGTTGGTTTCAACGAGATCCTACGCACCTTCGTCACGGGCGCAGAAGCCAGAAACGTCCTGATCGCCATAAACGACAACGATGCAGACGGCCGCGACGTCTCCTGGCTGTGGGACGTGGACTTCGAGATGCTCGCCGACGCGAGGTCCGAAGGAAAAACCGACGCCGCCCCCTTCACCGTCAGCGGCATCAGGGCCAAGGACATGGCCGTGCGCCTCAAGTACGCTGAACTTCCCGTAGGCCCCGTCATCCCAGACCGCGAAGAGGCCATAAAGTCCGCGCTCGCCGCGACCCCGCCAGGCGAGACGCTCTACGTGCTCCCGACCTACACGGCCATGCTGGAGATCCGGAAAACACTAAGCGAGATGGGCCACACGCATCCGTTTTGGGAAGATAAGTGAAATCTGGCGACGACCGAAGGGAGGAGCGTTGAATCTAACCATCCACCACCTCTATGCGGACATGATGAACCTGTACGGCGACAGGGGAAACGTCATTTCTATCAAGAAGCGCTGCGAGTGGCGCGGCATCGCGGTAGAGGTTGTCGATGTTGGCCTCGGGGAGAGGATAAGGCCGACTGGATGCGACCTCTTTCTGTTCGGCGGCGGCCAGGACAGGGAGCAGGCCTTGCTAGCCGAGGACCTCTCGGGGTCGAAGGGTGCGGATCTGAGGGCTGTCGTGGAGGATGGAGGCGTGGTCCTCGGGGTGTGCGGCGGCTACCAGCTCATGGGTCATTCTTACGAGACGCCCGAAGGCGAGAAGCTTCCTGGCGTGGGCATCTTCGACCTGCATACCGAGCCGAGGAAACCTGACGAGAAGCGTCTGATCGGGAACGTGCTGGTCCGCATCCCGGCACCCGAAACAGGCGAAATGCGTGAGGTAGTCGGCTTCGAGAACCACGGCGGACGGACCTACCTCGGCGAAGATCTAGAGCCACTGGGCGAGGTGATCGTTGGCTTCGGCAATAACGGCAAAGACGGCACCGAGGGCGCGCGGAGGTTGAACGCCTACGGCACCTACCTGCACGGCTCGCTGCTGCCCAAGAACCCCTGGCTCACCGACCAGCTCATTCTCAACGCTCTACGCCGGACGGATGAGAGCATCAAGCTCGGACCACTCGACGACACCACCGAGCGTGCCGCTTTCTCGTCGGTGGCCGGACGCGTAGCCGGCAGGCGGTAAGGCTGGAAAGCCGGCCCGGCTTTAGATCACGATCCGCAGAAGGCCTGCTGCTCCTGTTTCTCGTTCCACCGCTACAAACAGCGCACAACTTGACCAACCGTAGTTGAATCGGAAGCTGATAGCGCGGGCCTCATGCTGGCTTCTCGACGATCTTCCAGTACGAATCCTTCCGGATCACCTTCCCGTCGCGAAACTCCCAGTGGTCGCATCCACGTACCCGAACTCGGACTCCATCGGCCATCGTGCCCGTCAGTGTCCACTCGGACACGCCCATATCGCCACTGACCCAGTGTCTGCCATCACCGTAATGGACGTCTGGTAGGCCCTCTAAGCGCGTCGCTAAAGCCTCTCGCACGGCCGCTTTGCCAACAAATCGCTTCCCCCAGGGCTCCGGCCCACGGGGCATGTCTAACGAACAATCGTCCGCAAAGAACTCCATGATGGCGTCTAGATCGTGGGCATTGAACGCGTCGGTGATTGCCTCCAGTGTTTCGACAGAGGCCGATTGCTGTTGAACCATAGCGCTCCCTCCGTGAAGCTCCAAATTGTTATTATACAGACGCACTCCGTAAGATTTTGCGTAAGGAGTGCGATGGGTCGCTGATGACGCGCCGTTTAAGCTCGCGGAGGTGAATCGGGGGCGAGTCCTGCCCCCGAACTTTCAGAAGCTCTCCACCGCTGGACGGAGGTCGAGTTCCAACGCCCAGGCCGTGCGATCCTGAGAATGGAGAAGCCAGTAAGTTTCGGCTATGGCGCTTGGGGAGAGCATGGTGTGGTCCTCGCGTTCAGGCGTCATCTCGCGCAACCTTGGCGTGTCTATCTGGCCGTCCACGATGATGTGCGATACGTGCACTCCCTGCGGGCCGAACTCCCGCGCCATGGACTGCGCGAGCGCACGTAAACCAAACTTGCCCACGGCGAGCGCCGAGAAGCTCGCCTTGCCGCGCAGCGCAGCCGAGGCGCCGGTTAGCAGGATCGTACCCCTTCCTGCCTCGACCATCGCCGGTAGTACCTGCTGTGCGGCGTAGAAGGCCCCCGCGCAGTTAGCCCGGAAGCAATCGTCGAACTGCTGGGGCGAGAGGTCCAATATTCCGCCCATCTGGAAGGCGCCGGCGTTGTAGACGAAGACCTCAGGGTCTCCGAGCTCTTCGCGTACCCGCTCGAAGGCGGCTGCAACGGAGTCGGAGTCCGTAGCGTCGGCCGAGACGGTTATCGTCTTGCCCCCGCGGTCTTCGATCTCCTCCCTCACCCGCGCGACGCTCTCCTCCCTACGCGCCATGAGGGCAACGGCGAAGCCCTCGCCGGCGAAGCGCCTGGCGATAGCCGCGCCGAGCCCGGGCCCGACACCAAGTACCGCCGCCACTTTGTCGCTCATACGTTGATCTCCTCTCCGGGCGCCTGCTCGTCCAGCCTGAGGCCAAGGACGACCAGGTCCCTCTCGATGCCATCGAGTTCGGCCACTCTTGGAAAGTGGGCCCACTTGCGAAAGCCCATGCCCTCGAAGAGCCGGACGCTTGCCTCGTTGTGGGCGAAGGCGCCGGCGGTAAGGGTTTTCAGGCCGAACTCAGGGCCGCGGCGAACGGCCTCTTCCACCAGGCGGCGTCCGACGCCCTTGCCGCGTTGGTCTTCCCTTACGTAGACCCCGATCTCTGCGGTGGCGTGGTAGGCGGGGCGCGCGTCGTAGAAATCGCTCAGGCTCAACCAGCCGACCACCTCTCCTCCGTCTTCCATAACCCAGATCGGACGCCGCGAGGGCTCGTGCTCGCGAAACCACTCCGACCTCTGCTCGACGGAGACAGGCTCGGTGTCGGCAGACACCACCCTGCTCGGGATTGTGGAGGTGTAGATCCTCACGATAGCAGAGAGGTCCCCGGCGACGGCGTCACGTATCTTCATGAAGCAAGATCCGGTAGTCTCCCTATTTAGAGTTGGTAAGATACGCGGAGTATGTTGCCAACGAGAGTGGGAAGTCAAATGGAGCGCAAGACGATGGAGGAAGGGTTGGCTTCGGCTGGCACCTTTTGCCCGAATGAGAAGTGCCACCAT
>JBBPYN010000136.1:0-8280 GCA_038199875.1 Rubrobacterales bacterium | reverse complement strand
CCGGGTTCGTAAGTTACAAGCAACTCCCCGGCCGCGTAGGGCGCGCCTTGCCGATCCTCATCGGCCTTTGGATTGGTGGTCGCCCCCCTGGCATCAGGTGATAGCCAGACCAGGACAAAAGCGATGGCCACCGCCATTGATAGCATCCTGGCCTGTAACAGACCTTGTCCTCTGCCCGATCGCACCTGTCGCCCTCCCAATACTAACCGTTTGATCCCCGAAGCCCCAGTATGATACCAGCAAGGGAGAACACCCATATGCCATTCGGACATTTGTTCTCAGCCAGGCGATCATTCCTCTATGCCACCGGTCGTTGCGGCGACCAGACGGTCGGCTCGCGCGGCAGGCGGTCTGGTTCGAAGAGGATGATGAGTTCGTCCACGGACGGCGTCTCTCCGACCTCGGCGAGGCCTAGCGTGCGTGCCATCCAGGCGCGTACCTCGTCTGGCCCCTCGCCCCGGTCAGATAGGGTGACGGCGCCGTGGCGTTTGGCGAGGCGTCGTCCGTCGGGGCCAACCACGAGCGGGACGTGGGCGTATCGGGGCTCGGGCAGGCGGAGGAGTCGCGACAGCAGGATCTGGCGCGGAGTAGAGTTAGCGAGGTCGGCGCCCCTGACCACCTCACCTATACCCTGCGCGGCATCATCGACCACGACGGCGAGCTGGTACCCAGGGGTGCCGTCGTTACGGCGCACGACGAAGTCGTCCACCATCTCCTTGAAGTGCCCGAGCAGACGGTCCTCGAAAGCTATTCGTACGTTCCCCGAACGTACCCGCAGCGCCGGCGGTCGTCCGGCGGCCTCGCGTTCCGCACGCTGGGCCGCCGTTAGTTCGCGGCACGTACCAGGATAACGGTCTGCGGCCGAGATTCCGTGCGGGGCTGATGCTGCGGCCCGGATCTCCTTCCGCGTGCAGTAGCAGGGGAAAATCAGCCCATCGGCATCGAGACGAGCAATTGCCTCCTCGTACAGCTCCATCCGCTCCGACTGGCGCACTATGGGACCGTCCCAGTCGAGTCCGAGTACCCTGAGATCCGAAAGCTGTGCCTCTTCCGCCCCAGGCCGCACCCGCGAGCGATCGAGGTCTTCGACCCGCACCAGGAACCGCGCTCCCGCCGAACGTGCGAACAGCCACGCCAGAAGCGCCGTCCGCAGGTTCCCAAGATGGAGCGGACCAGTTGGGCTAGGCGCGAAGCGTCCGTCGGAGTTGGGGTGGCCGGTTTCGCTACGTCTTTCCTGTCGCTCTGTGTCCCGCAAAGCGAGCCAGAGTCTACAACCTATACCCCGACCTCAAGGGACCCAGACCTGGGCCGGTGATTCTGTGGGGAGGGAGGTGAGGACGACTTTCTTGACGCCGAGGCGCCAGAGCTCGCGGGTGATGACGGAGGCGTTGGACATGCTGCGGCCTGGTTCGACGCCGGTGATGAGGGCTGCTGTCCTTGACTGTTGCGGAACCCTGGCCAGCGAGCCGCGCGCGAGGGCAGAGGCGAAGGCTCCTGAGGTTATGCTCTGGCCTGGCCCTACGCCTGTCAATTGTGAGAATACTTCTGGGCGATGGACGTGCTCTTCGTCCACGGGCGTGCCCAGGGCGTTGACGTTGGCGACGGCGACGACGAGGGTGGCTGCGGTTGGGAGGGCCGGCTCGTGGTCGGCGGTGCCTTTGATCGGGCGCCGCCGCGACCCGTCTGCCTCGACCAGGACGACGTCGGCGAGGCCGGCCAGGTCGCCGATCCAAGCAGGATCTACACCGCCTACCCTGTTCTTGGAGATCATTCCAGAGCCGGCCACGACCGCGGGAGCCTCGGAGAGGGCACTTATGGTCTTTGTGCGCAGCTCGTCGGCGTCTTCAGAGGTGACGAGCGGGCCTATCCTGTCGGCCTCGCCGAGCAACATCTTCGTCGTCGGGGCCACGAGGACCTTCATCCCGTCCTGGACGAGCCCTTCGCAGACGGTGAGGATCGCACCCGACTTGCCCCCTGCCCCGACGAAGGCGACCACGCCCCCGGAAGAGATGCCGAGCGCCTCGTGCAGCTTCAAACCAACTCCTATCCGCGCCGGAGGGCGGCGGGTATTGTGCAACCCAATCCATGTTACATCATCGATTCACCTCGCGTGCTTTATGGCATGTTGGATACTAGGATCTGGTGTAGGATAAGGTCGAGGTTGTTCCCACTAGATCTGCCGGATTATGCAGGGCGCGGCAGGGGTAATTAGAATACAAGATAGCCTTGTGGTTTTAGGACCAGAGCAAAGGAGCGTGGGGATGGATGGGCGAGAACGGGTAGCGGAGTTCGGCAGGGAACTCAGGGAGGGTCCCGAGCCTTCCGACAGGAGTATCAAGGAGATCGTTGACGTCCTGAGGCCGCAACTTCAGGAACTCGTCAGCAAGCAGGTCGAGCTGGCCCAGATGGAACTGACACCCGTCGCCAAGAGAGGCGGGCTCGGCGCCGGCCTCCTCGCCGCCGGCGGCGTCTTCATGCTCGTCTTCCTCATAATCCTCTCCCTTACCGGGGTTTGGATACTCGACGTCTTCCTCTCACTGTGGGTCTCGGCCCTGATCGTCAGTGGCATACTGCTGCTGGTCGGGGGGATACTTGCAGGGGCCGGAGCCGGCATACTGAGGAGGCTCGATCCCAAGCCCCACCGGACTATCGCCACGCTTCAGCAGAACATCAATTGGATAAAGGGGCAGTTGAGGCAATGAGCGAGATACCGGAGCGTATAGAACGCGAGATGTTCGAGATCCGGGGCCGCATGGCACCTGACGTCCGGGATCTCAAGAAGCACACGGAGCCCCAGGTCATCGCGAAGCGAACCTCTACGAAGGTCAGGGATCGGGCCAGGGGCGCCCTGACCCGCTTCGGCAGAAGCCTGAGAGAATCGGCAAGCCGCCAGGCAAAGATGATCGGTGAGGCTGGCAGGAAGAGGAACCCGGCACCCCTCACGGACGCGGTGAAGAGCGATCCAAGGCCCCTGATCCTGCTGGCCATAAGCCTCGCCGTCACCCTGATGGCCGTGCGCAGGATCTCCAACGGACGAGGGGAAGAGGAATAGGAGAGCGGCTCCCCAGGCCCCGACAACTCCTGTTCATCGCGGTCCTGTAGCCACCGGGTCAGGGGGCCGGCTTTGACCCACGTTCACTTCCAGCCCGTTGGCGGCGCGGCGGGCGATATGACCCTCGCCGCGCTCGTCGATGCGGGGGCGCCGTTATCCGGGATCACAGCCTCTCTGCGAGGCCTCGGCGTACCCTTCGACCTCGCCACCGAGCGGGTCGAGGTGAACGGCGTCGGCGCTCTGCGTGCCGACGTCGAATACCCTGACGAACACGTGCACAGAACCTTCGGGGACATCCGCGCCCTGATAGAAGCCGCAGACCTTCCTGAGCGGGCATCTTCGCGCGCGCTTGATGCCTTCAGCCGCCTGGCCGTAGCCGAGGGCACGGTACACGACGAGGACTCTGAAGAGGTTACCTTCCACGAGGTCGGGGCCGTTGACTCGATCGTCGACGTGGTCGGGAGCTGCGTGGCGTTGGATCTCCTAGACGCCGGCTCGGTGAGCTGTGGCCCATTGCCCATGGGCACTGGCATCGTCGACGCCGCCCACGGCCCCCTCCCCGTGCCAGGACCGGCGACGCTCGAGGTACTCGAGGGCTCGCGAGTCCACTGGACAGACGAACCCCGCGAGACGACCACACCGACGGGTGCCGCGCTCATGAGAACCTTCACCGGCGGCGAGTTTACGGACGCGGCCCCTCCCATGACCCTGCGCGCCACAGGCTACGGTGCCGGGAGAGCACGGCTAAGGGGCGCGCCGAACCTGCTGCGCGCAGTGGTCGGGGAGCTCGAAGGCCCTGTTGGCGACGTGGAGCTACTCGAAGCGAACGTGGATGATGCCCCGGGTGAGTTCCTCGGGGCAGCCGTAGAGCGTCTCCTCGCAGCGGGCGCCATCGACGCCTGGCTCGAGCCTATCGTTATGAAGCGTGGCCGCGGTGCGTACAAAGCGTGCGCCCTGATCGCAGCGGGCGATAGCGAGCGCCTCGCCAGGCTCCTCATGCGGGAGACGGGGACCCTGGGCGTGCGTCACCACAAGGTCGGCCGCACCGTCGCAGGACGCCGCCGGGTCGTCGTAGATTTGCCCTACGGCAAGTGCAGGGTCAAGGTTGGAGACATCGACGGGGATGAATTCGTCGTGGCCCCCGAGTACGCCGACGCCGCCAGGCTCGCCAGTGAAACCGGACTTTCTCTACCGAGGGTGTACGAGGATGCGAAGGCCGCCTTTGGCGGCCGCGGTCAGCCGTCAGCAGTCCACCGTCAGCAAGAGAAGAAGTGATACCTAGCCCGTTTGAAAGGGACCGCGTTCCCGCTCCGCGGGGGCGTCGAGGTCCTCCCGCAACCGCCATTCCCGCGGAAGCGGGAATCCACTGCTACTAGGATGCGAGGGCCTCCTTCGGCGGCCGCAGCCAGCGAGTAGTGGGTTAGACGGTGCCTGAAGCCAGGTATCGTAGCTAAGCCCGTTGCTACTCAGGGAAGTCGGATACCAGGATTGCGGCGCAGTCTTCGTAGGCATCGACAGCGCCTGCTTGTTTGAGGTCCTCCTCGTGGAAAGCTCCGCCTGAGAGAACGGCGACGGTGCGTATGCCGGCCGCTTTGGCGGCTTCGACGTCCCAGAGGGCATCCCCGACCGCGACGGTCTCATCCGCCGTGGCCCCTGCTCTTCGCAGGGTCTCCTCGAAGATGTCGGGGGCCGGCTTCGGGTTCTCGACGGCGCTCGAGTTGACGACGCCGTCGATGTTGCCATCGGCCCCGAGCTCTTGCATATGGTGTTCCAACTCTTCGTCTTTGGCGCTGGTAACGAACCAGACCTCGTAGCCGCGTTCTTTGAGCGAGGAGATCAACTCCTTCGCCCCAGGAAGCGGGTGGCCGTACTCCTGCATCTCCTCGTAGAACCCGGAGTGAAAATTCTGGATCTCCTCTACCGTATCCTCGTCGTCGACGAACTCGCGGATCAAAAGCTCCGCGCCTTTACCAACCTCCCTGTGGAGTTTGACCCTCGGCACCCGGTGGCCTGCTTTCTCGAACGCCCTCGCCCACGCCTCCGTGTGCAGGTAGTTCGTGTCCATCAAAGTGCCGTCAACGTCAAGAACAACCACCCTCGCCATGAAATACTCCTCTCGTGCCTTAGAATCAGCCTTATGAAGTATTTGAGAGTTCCCCAGAACAACGCAGACTCAAACGACCTCGAAGGCTACACCGCGCTGCGGGAAGGCGCCGCCGTCGTCGATCGCCCGGAGCGTAGGCTTCTCCGCCTCGCGGGCAAAGACCCCGTCGGTATGCTGAACGCCGTCCTGACCAACGTCGTGCCTGCGCACGGAGACCCTGGCACTTACGCCATGCTCCTCAACCCGAAAGGCCGGGTCCAGACCGACCTTCGCGTCGTCAAAGCCGAAGGCGAGCTACTAATAGATACGGAACCGGAAGGCGCTGAGGCGGCGAAGGAGATACTTGGCCGCTACGCTCCCTTCTCGCGCGTGAAGCTGGAAGAGCTCCCCGGCTGGAAGGTCTTCGGCCTCTACGGTCCACAGGCCGCCGAGTTGCTCGGAAACCCCGACCTGGCCGAACACGAGACCAAACAAGCGGAGATAGGCGGCGCTTCTGTCCTCTTCGTGGGCGTCGCGGTGCCCGTCGGCGGGTACGACCTCATCGGACCATCGGACACCCTGGACACCATCCGCAAGCGTCTGGTCGAACGTGGCGCGGTTCCCGCCGGCTACGACGCTTACGAGACGGCCAGGATAGAGGCCGGCGTCCCTCGCTTCGGCGCGGACATCACGCCAGAGAATTTCCCAGGCGAGTCGGAGAACGCTCTGCAACGGGCCGTCAACTTCGGGAAGGGCTGCTACCCGGGCCAGGAGACCGTGGCGAGGATGCACTACCGTGGGAGCCCGAACAAGATGCTCTACCGCTTCGAACTGGAGCCAGGCCCGACAGAGCCGCCAGAGGCGGGCGATGAGGTCCTGCAAGGCGAGAGAGAGCTGGCCGGTCCAGCCTCCTCGGTCGATGTCGTCGGCCGGCTCACCTCGGTGGCCCCGTTCCCCGTAGACGGCAAGGTCTACGCGCTTGGCTACCTTGCACGCAAGGCCGACCTCAAAGCGCCCATGAGGGCGGAAGACGCGAAGGTTCTCGCGGTCACGCGAGCATGAAGCCCCCCGCAGACTGCGAGAGCTTACAGGACGTCCGCCAGGCCATAGACGCGCTGGACCAGGAGATCATCCACCTGATCGGCCGCCGCGCCCACTACGTCGAGGCGGCCGCCCGCTTCAAGACAGGCGAAGGGAGCGTCCGCGCCCCCGAGCGCCAGCGCACGATGCTCGAAACTCGCCGCCACTGGGCCCAAGAGAACGGGCTCGACCCTGACGTGATCGAAGACCTCTACCGTACCCTCATCTCCTATTTCATCGACCGCGAGATGCACGAGTGGCGCGAAACGTAGCAGTGTAGTTGCGCCTTATCGGGAAATGTTCTCAATAACTACCGGTAGTTGGCCCTATGCGGTGTTACAAGCGGCTTGTTGCGGAGTATACTGATAGTGGTTCCTGGGAAGCCCGCGCAGGGCGTGATCTGGATCACGAATTCTGCATAAAAGCCGGGTTTCGCGGATTTCGAAAGTGGTTCTTGATCGTGATCTCTTTACGTTGTTAGGGGTAGGTCGCTGTGATTAAATAGCCTTGGCTGTAGCAAACTTTTTCGATTGTTCGACGGCAGGGGTTTGATGCTCAAGATAGAAAATCTTCAAGTAGAGATCGACGGCCAGGAGATAGTGAAGGGCCTGGATCTCGAGGTTGGAGAAGGTGAGATACACGCGATAATGGGCCCTAACGGGTCAGGGAAGAGCACGCTCGCCAACGTGCTAATGGGCCATCCGCGTTACGAGGTGACCGGTGGCGCCATAACGTTCAGGGGCGAGGACGTCTTCGAGCTGGAGGCGGACGAGCGGGCCAAGCTCGGCATGTTCCTCGCTTTCCAGTACCCGAGCGAGGTGCCTGGGGTGTCCGTGGCCAACTTCCTCAGGACCGCCGTGAACGCGGTGCGCGAGGAAGAGTTGAGCCCGATGGACATGTACCGGCTCATCCAGGACAAGATGAAGATCATGCAGATGGACCCCAAGTTCGCCGAGAGGTATCTGAACGAGGGCTTCTCCGGCGGCGAGAAGAAGCGGAACGAGATCCTGCAGATGCTCATGCTCGAGCCAAGGCTCGCCATCATGGACGAGACCGACTCAGGGCTTGACATCGACGCCTTGCAGGTCGTCGCCAAGGGCATCAACGAGCTACGCGGGCCTGAGTTCTCCGCGGTCATCATCACGCACTATCAGCGTATACTCAGGTATATCGAGCCTGACCACGTCCACGTAATGCTGGACGGGAGGCTCGTGACCAGCGGCGGCAAGGAGCTGGCGCTGGAGCTCGAGGACAAGGGCTACGAGTGGGTGCGCCAGGAGTTCGGCGCTGGCGCCCAGAGCTAGGGGAAGGGACAGAAGATATGCCAGAAGACAGGACAATCCAGGAGCTCGGGCTCGACGAGTACAAATTCGGGTTCCACGACCCGGAGGAGTACTTCTTCAAGACCCCGAGGAAGGGTATAGACCCGGAGATCGTCGCCATGATCTCCAAGCACAAGAACGAGCCGGAATGGATGCTCGAGTTCCGCTTGAAGGCGCTCGAGTCGTTCTTCGAAAAGCCGACCCCGCAGTGGGGCGGCGACCTCTCGGAGATGGACTTCGATGAGATCTACTACTACATTAGGCCGATGGAGAATCAGGGTCGCTCCTGGGACGACGTGCCTGAGGACATCAAGAACACGTTCGAGAAGCTTGGCATCCCGCAGGCCGAACGCGAGTCGCTCGCCGGCGTCGGGGCGCAGTACGAGTCCGAGGTCGTCTACCACTCGCTCAAGGAGGAGTGGGAGCAGAGCGGCGTCATCTTCATGGACATGGACGGCGGCCTGCGCGAGCACGAGGACCTCGTGCGCGAGTACTTCGGCACCATCATCCCGCCCGACGACAACAAGTTCGCCGCGCTCAACTCCGCGGTCTGGTCCGGCGGATCGTTCGTATACGTCCCGCCCGGGGTCCACATCGACATCCCGCTTCAGGCGTACTTCCGCATCAACGCGGAGAACATGGGCCAGTTCGAGCGGACGCTCATCATCGCCGACGAGGGCTCTTACGTCCACTACATCGAGGGCTGCACAGCCCCGACCTACACCACGAACTCGCTTCACTCT
>JBBPYN010000135.1:0-5880 GCA_038199875.1 Rubrobacterales bacterium | reverse complement strand
TTGGTAGAGAGCTTCGATATCCTTGCGAGGCATCATGGTAGGTGCATCTTAAGCGCTTCCTCCTCGTTTGCACAACCAAACCACCGCATCTTCAGGAGCTACCAGGCTGAATAGTTACGAAACTTGCGAAGCTGTCCCCAGGGGCAAAGTAGCAGGGCCACCAGTTCCGAGTAGCGAATGAGTATCCGAAGCACTTCTGATAACCGTGCTTATCTCCAGCAAACTCCCTGTCGCGCTTCCGATAACACGAAATTCTGCTATCGTTAACCTTCAGAAACGGCTTCCGATAACAGGGAGGATGGGCTTGGAAGAGCAGTCGGCGGGGCTCGGTGAGCGTCTGGAGAGGGTTGCTGGGGACTACGAGGGGTGGCTCTCACGCCAGCCGCTATCGGCTAACACGAGGCGGACCTACCGCACCAGGGTGAGGGGCTTCCTTCAGTACCTGTCGGCGACGTCCGCCGAGTACGGAGATCCGCTGGCGGACGAAAATGCCCGGGACTACGCAGCGAGGGATTACAAGGCGCACCTCAAGACGGTTGGCAGGGCGAAGCCGTCATCAGTCAACCTCTCGCTCGCCGCCATAGACAACTTCTACCGTTTCATGGGTCTGGGAAAGCCGGACGCGAAGCGCGAAGATTTGCCGGGCGTCGCGCCGGGGGCGCTCTCGCCGGAGGAGCAGAAGGGGTTCCTGCGGGCGGTCGAGAGGAGTGGCTCAACGCGAGATCGGGCGATGGCTCGGGTGCTGTTCTTCGCGGGGCTACGGGTCTCGGAGCTCGTGGGGCTGGACAGAGCGGACGTCTCCATCTCAGCCCGCAAGGGACGCGTGGTCGTGAGGAGCGGCAAGGGTGACGCCTACCGGGAAGTGGCGCTCAATGCCGAGGCGCGGGAGGCCCTGGAGAAGTGGCTGGTCGAGCGCAAGGAGTACCCAAGTTCCGACAGCGCGGCGCTATTCTTGAACCTCAAAGGTGGCAGGCTCACTTCGAGAGCGGTGGACCTGATCGTGAGGCGTTTCGGAGAGGAGGCTGCCGTCGAAAAGCCCGTCTCTGCCCATGTTCTCAGGCACACTTGTATGACCAACCTGGTAAGGGCTGGTAATGATCTGGTTCTGGTAGCCGAGATCGCCGGACACAAGAGGCTGGAGACGACCAGACGCTACAGTCTGCCGTCTGAGGCCGACCGGCAGGCGGCGATGGAGGGCATCCGCGTGGAATATTGAGCAGTCCCGTTCGGTCATCGTCGCGGCTACGGCGGGCTGCTCTGCGAAGGAGGGGGACGTAGTTTTGCGCCAGGAGTGGGAACCGGAGGAACTCGTTGCGTGCTGGACGCTTCTCGACGCCGACCAGCGGCTGGTGGGCAATAAGAGGGGGCCGACGCGTCTAGGGTTCGCGTTGCTCTCGAAGTTCTTCGAGCAGGAGGCCCGCTTCCCCCACGATGCCTCGGAGGTTCCGTCTGATGCGGTAGAGTATGTCGCCTCTCAGGTGGGAGTCGACCCCGGCGAGTTCGGCTCCTACGACTTCTCGGGGCGGACGATCAAGTACCACCGGGCGCAGATCCGCCAGTTTTTCGGCTTCCGCGAAGTGACCCGCGCCGATGAGGACAGGCTCTCCGGCTGGTTGGCCGAGGAGGTCTGTCCGGTAGAGCTAGACGAGGAGCGGGTTCGCCAGGCTCTACTGGCGAGGTGCCGCGCCGAGCGGATAGGATCGTCGGCGCTGCCCGGGCGGAGTTCGAGCGTCGATTCTGCGAGCGCACCGTCTCTCGCCTGTCAGGGGAGGCAGTCTCGTCTCTGGAGGAGCTCGTCGCCGCCGACGAGTCCGAAGGCGGTGCGGACGTCTTCTCCGAGCTCAAGGCCGATCCGGGACCATTGGGACTTGAGACACTGCTGCGCCAGACCGGCAAGCTGGAGCGCGTCCGGGAGATCGGTTTGCCGGAGAACCTGTTTGCCGACGCCTCGGAGAAGCTTCTCGCCTCATGGCGGGCACGGGCGGCCCAGGAGTACGCCGCCTGGATGCGCAAGCATCAGCGCCCTGTAAGGCTCACGCTGCTGGCGGCGCTGTGCTGGTCGCGCTCCGCGGAGATCACGGACTCCCTGGTAGAGCTCTTGATCGCATTGGTGCATAAGATCGATGTTCGCGCGGACAAGAAGGTCGAGGGAGAACTGATCGCCGACCTCAAGCGGGTGCGGGGCAAGGAGGGGCTCTTGTTCTCGGTGGCCGAGGCCGCCGTGGAGAACCCCGACGAGACCGTGCGCCGCGCCCTCTACCCGGTGGTCGGGGAGGGCACACTGCGCGACCTCGTCAAGGAGGCGAAGGCAAACAAGGCCGCCTTCGACACCCGGGTGCGCACCGTACTCCGCTCCTCCTACTCGAACCACTACCGCCGCGGCCTGCCCGGTATCCTGGAAACGCTTGAATTCCGCTGCAACAACACCGCCTACCGCCCCGTCATGGAGGCCCTGGAGCTGCTCGGACGCTACGCCGAGGTCCACGGGAAGGTACGCTACTACGCCGACGAAGAGACGGTGCCAGTAGAAGGCGTCGTACCGGATGCGTGGCGGGAGGCAGTCATAGACGAGAAAGGCCGCATAGAGCGCATCCCATACGAGTTGTGTGTGCTGATCGCGTTGCGCAAAGCCCTCCGCCGCAGAGAGATCTGGGCCTCGGGAGCCGGCAGGTGGCGAGACCCAGAGGACGACCTGCCCGCCGACTTCGAAGAGAACAGAGACGTACACTATTCGGCCCTGCGCCAGCCCACCGACCCGTCGGCCTTCGTCGCCGATCTGAAAAGCCGCCTCACTGTCGCGCTCCCCGGCTTTGAGGAAGCGTTGGGTCCCGGCACCAGCGGCGGGGTACGCATCACCACCCGCCGCGGTAAGCCATGGATAGAGGTACCGAAGCTCGGCAAGCTCGAAGACCCGGAAAACATCGCTTCTCTCAAGCAGGAGATAACCCGCCGCTGGGGCATCGTCGACTTGCTCGACGTCCTCAAGGAGTCCGACTTCCTCGCCGGCTTCACCGAGGAGTTCTCCTCCGTGGCCTCCCGTGAAGTCCTTCCGCGATCCTTGCTGCGCCGGCGGCTACTCTTGGTGCTGTTCGCGCTGGGCACCAACGTAGGCATCAAGCAGATCGTAGCCACCGGAGATCACGGCGAGACCGAGGCGGCACTGCGCAGGGTCCGCAGGACGTTCGTAACCCGCGACTACCTGCGCGCCGCCATCGCCCGTGTGGTCAACGAGACGTTCGCCGTCCGCGACGCGGCGCTGTGGGGAGAAGGCACCGCATGCGCCTCGGACTCCCAGCGGTTCGGGTCGTGGTCGTCGAATCTGATGACCGAGTGGCACGCCCGCTACGGCGGTCCCGGGGTGATGATTTACTGGCACGTGGAAAAGAAGAGCGTGTGCATCTACTCGCAGCTAAAAAGCTGCTCCGCCTCCGAGGCCGCCGCGATGATCGAGGGACTGATGCGCCACGACACCGACCCCGAGATAAAACGCAACTATACGGACACTCACGGGGCCTCCGTCGTTGCCTTCGCTTTCTCTCATTTGCTCGGCTTCAAGCTGTTACCCCGCCTGAAGAACATAGGCTCGGTGCGCCTCTATCCTCCCGCCTCGGGCGGAAACGAGCACTGGCCGCGCCTTGAGACCGTGCTCTCCCGCCCCATCCGCTGGGAGCTGATCGAGCAACAGTACGATCAGCTCGTCAAGTACGCTACCGCGCTGAGGCTCGGCACCGCAGAGGCAGAGCAGGTGCTACGCCGATTCACCCGCGGCGGCCCCAAGCACCCGACCTATCAGGCCATCGAGGAACTCGGCCGCGCTGTGCGCACCATCTTCGTCTGCGAGTATCTCTCCTCCCCGGAGTTGCGCCGGGAGATCCACGACGGGCTGCAGGTGGTGGAGAACTGGAACAGCGCCAACGCTGCTCTCTTCTACGGCAAGGATGGCGACCTCACCGGCTCCGAGCGCGAGAACCAGGAGGTCTCCATGCTCGCCCTGCACCTGCTCCAGTCCACCCTCGTCCACGTCAACACCCTGCTCATGGAGCGCGTCCTCGCCGATACCGTCTGGAGCGCCAGACTTACCGACGCGGACCGGCGCGCCCTCTCGCCGCTGTACTGGACCCACGTCAACCCCTACGGCACTTTCAGGCTAAACATGGACACCCGCCTCGACTTGGACCGTGGTCCGGCGGACGGGCATGACTCTATTTCGTAACATGTCTTACTAACCCGTCATCACTAGTTTGCCCCCTGGGACAGCTTCGCAAGTGTCACGCCGACGAGGAGGCCGTAGTGGGGGCGCTACGGCGCCTCATCCGCCAGCCTCTGGCGGTCTTCGGGCTGGCCCCCCGCGCCGTCGCGTGGCGCGAGAAGCCCTCGGTTTACGTGATGTGCGCCGAGGACCAGACGACGCCCCCTGAGGCGCAGCGGGAGTTCGCGAAGAGGGCGGATCGCGTGGCGGAGCTTCCGACCGGCCACCATCCGATGCTCTCTCGTCCCGAGCTGTTGGCCGGGGTGCTCGCGGAGGCCGCCGCGTCGGGCGGGTGAGGAGCATGCCACAAGCAGGGCTCCGCCGTCAGCCCGGGTTCGGCGGCGGCCCGAATCTCGCCATAGGTCGCGCAGTTTGTGGCTAGGTTTCCCCAGATCACCCAACTTCCGCTGACCCATTCTCCGAACTTCGGATGTACGGAGTTCTCAGAAGTTCGTCCCGTCAACCGTGCGCGGGGTGCCCAGGGGTCTCCCCCAGACGTCTGCCGAGCTCTTCTGCCCGCTCCTTTGCCCGCTCTCGCGCCGCGTCTACTTGCGTCTCTTCGACGCCCTCTTCGCCGTGGGGACCGTCCCTGAGTTCCATGAGTTGCTGGCCAGCCTCGGTGTCCAAAACGGCCTCCGTCGCTTCTTCGATGGGCTCCCCACGCCGCTCCGCCCGGGCCTTGGCCTGGCGCATCAGGACTTCATTGGCCATCTCCGCGACGCTTTGATCCTCGCGCATGGTGCTTTCCTCCTTGCGAAAACCTTTCGCCTGGGGTGAGTATATAACCCCGGCCGGCTCCTCCGGTCCAAACGGGCCGGGGTCTCGAGCAGCTTGTTCACCCGAGTGCGGTCTGTACCCCTTGGCTGTACCTCCTCGTCGCCATGGACGCGGGCGATCGCCAAGTACAATGGTGCCGTGGGTTACCTGATTTCGGCAGCAGAGGGCCAGACAAGCGTAAACCTCACCGACCCGCAATGGCAGGCCCTCATCTACGTCGCCAGCAAGCATGGCTTCTCCGCCCCCCACCTCAGGCTCGAGGAAGAAGACGAGACCTTAGAGGTGGACGGCTCCGATGCCGAAGGATTGCGCGTCACCCTGGGTAAGGCCCTCGAAGCCCGCGACATAGAAGAGATAAGGACACCGGGCGGTGCGCTAGACTACGACACCATCCAGCGCGTGCGTCATGTCCTACTCTCTGACGGTGTGCGTCTGGCCCGCTCACGCGCGTGGAAAGCCGGCGAATGAGCCCCTGGGGCCGGTCCTATGGGCCTATTCACCCGAGTGCGTGGAAGGGGTCAGCCTGTTGAAAAAGTCGGGATCGAGCCAACTACGATCACAAATCGGGCTCGAAACGACCCAAAATCACTGTATTCGGTCTCGAATCTGGGATGAGAATGGGCACCGTGGGAGTTTTTCAACAGTGTCCCATGGCCCTTGCCGGGCCACCCCGAAGCCATGAAAATGAGCTGCCGCCAAGGCTATTTTCACACCAGTGCACCATGGCCCTTGCCGGGCCACCCCGAAGGGATGAAAATAAGGTCGAGGTCGTCGCGTGGTCCGACGTCGGCGCTGCTTGGTGCCGCAGAGCCCGTACACCAGTGTGACGCAGGAGCCTTGAGGGCACCCCAAAC
>JBBPYN010000134.1:0-10407 GCA_038199875.1 Rubrobacterales bacterium | reverse complement strand
TTCGAGGACGACGATTCGGTGTTCGCCGCCATGCGCGCTGGAGCAAGGGGGTACGTCTTGAAGGGCGCGGACCAGGTCGAGATCCTCAAGGTCATCCGCGCCGTGGCTGCCGGTGAGGCCCACTTCGGGCCGGAGATCGCCAGCCGCCTTATGGATTTTTTCTCCACGCCTAGACCAGCCACGCCCTCGGAAGCCTTCCCCGAGTTGACCGCCCGCGAGCGCGAGGTCCTCGACCTCATCGCCGCAGGGCTCAACAACCAGGAGATCGCAAGACACCTCTACCTCAGTCCCAAGACCGTGCGCAACCACATCTCCAACATCTTCACCAAGCTGCAGGTGGCCGACAGGGCGCAGGCTATCGTTCGCGCCCGCAAGGCCGGATTGGGATACGACGGAACTTAGAGAGGCTCTAGGGCAGGGGCTGGCCTCCTGTTACCCCGAGCGTCTCGCCGTTGACGTAGCTTGCCTCTTGCGAGGCGAGAAAGATGAAGGCCGGGGCTAGCTCGGCTGGCTGGGCCGGGCGGCCCCGTGAGCCCGTTGTGGATGTTTAGGCAGCGCGACGCGCAGGGGATATCCAATTGGAGCAAAGACGGACGAGCATAGTTACGCGAGGAGAGTTCATGAGCGATGGCAGGCCGTCAGGCGAGACCTTCGAGGGGTACAAGAACGGTGAGGACGTACCGCTGTTTTCGTACGGAGTGCTGGCGGCGACGTTCAACCTCCTTTTCGCCCTGTTCCTACTGTTGGCCAAGGTCTCGGGCAGGCCCGTACCGGAGCGCATAGACGCTAGGGACATCGCGCTGCTCGGCATGGCGACCCACAAGCTGAGCCTGGTCGGTTCCCAGGATGCGATCACGAGCCCGCTGCGCGCCCCCTTCACCGAGATCAAAGAGAAGAAGAGCCCCAAGAAAGTCGACGAGGAGCCGAGGGGCGAAGGCCTTAGAAGGTCGGTTGGCGAGCTCCTGACGTGCAAGTTCTGCCTCGGCGTGTGGGTGGCCTCCTTCTTCACCTACGGGCTCGTGCTCGTGCCGCGCGTCACCCGCCTCGTGGCCGCCGTGTTCGCCGTGGTCACCGTCTCGGACTACCTGCATCAAGCCTATCAAGCCCTCATGAAGAGGGCTTGATAGCACGCTCCGGCTTCGTCTGACCCTACTCCCCGCGACCAGCTTGCTGGTCGCAACAGGCGATGGGGGAGTGGAGTGAGATTTTTCCAGTGCGCAGGCGGGTCCAGAGGGCTATCAGGGAGATGCCTAGTAGCATTACGGCCGGGGCGAGTAGTCCTGCCTCCGGGCCGAAAGAACCTCCTGTCCAGAGGTCCGGACCCGTCTGCCTGGTGGCGAGGAAGGTAGCGCCGAACGGTCCGAAGCCGCTTACGGGGAAGCCGTAGACGGCGCCCTGGAAGAAATTCCAGGTGATGTGGAGTCCTATCGGGATCGCCAGCTCTCCCGAGAGTACGTAGCCGAAGCCGAGCATCAGGCCGGCGAGAATTATGTTGAGCGTGCTGAGGAGGGTCGCGTTCGGGTTGTCGGCGTGCAGCGCCCCGAAGAAGACCGAGGAGAGGACCCACGCGAGAAGGACGGCGCCGCTGGGGCCGAGGACAGGGTAGTTGAGGCCCTCTGCGGCGTTCTTCAACTGGTAGCCCCGGAAGACGGTCTCCTCGGAGAAGCCAACGCACAGGGCCATAACAACCGGCAGGAGTATGGAGGGTGTGAAGGGACCTTTGGTCCCGAAGGTCTCGAAAGCGCCAACGATCTCGACCCAACCCCTCCCCAGCTCGACGAGGAAGACCGCCGAAATGAGCAGCGCGCCGAGGACCATCCCGAAGAGTAGGTCCACCCACCATCGGGCCCCGAGATGGAACCCGAAGTCTGAGAAGGGCCGCCTATCGAGGAAGCGCCCCGCCAGCCACACGCTCAGGGCGGCCCCAAGAAGGCCGGCTACGCCGCTCGCGAGTGGGATCGCGGGCGAATCAGGGACGGCGAATACGCCTGACCCGCCGCCGGAACCGGCGAGCGCCCACCCGACCACGAGCGCATTGAAGACGAGCAGGACGAGCACCTGGAAGGTCCCGTACTGGATCGCCAACCGCCAAAGCGCCCTGAGCCGTCCCTCGAAAATCAGCACTTCAGCACGCTACGCCCTGACAAGCAAAGCCCGAAGGGCGAAGCGTGCCGAACTCAAGTGCCAGGGCGCTTGAGTTCGATCGTCTCGTCGAGGGCCTGGATGTAACGACGTACCATCTGCTGGTAGGTTTCCACCTCTTTGAACGCCTTCTTACCCGAGCGGCCCCACCCTCCGAACCTCTCCTGCAGGATCAGGATAGTTCGCAAGACGCCCTTGTAGTAGGAGGTGAGCTCCTCGAGTTCCATGGCACGCTTGTCGGGGCGGACGCTACGCTCCTTCGCCCGCGTCGCGCCAAGCTGCATCTCCGGCCCGCCCGTGATGCGTTCTATCCCGCCGTCGAAGCCTTCGAGGGCTGCGAAGACCTCATCGTCTGTCGGCCTGTCCGCAAAATCGCTACCCCTGTACAGGTAGCGGACCTCGCCCGACTGGTCAACGACGACGACGGAAGGAACGGCCAGGCCCTCATCGGCATCCCACAGGCCGAAGAGACGGGCGAGCTCTCCCTCGGGGTCGCTGAGGAGGGGGAAAGGAAGTTGGAGCTTCCCGACCATCCCTGCGTTGTTGGACGGAGGATCGACGCTGATGCCGGCGATCTGGACCCCACGCTTCTCGAACTCTTCGATCTCCCTGGCGTAGGTGGCCAACTGACCGTTGCAATAGGGGCTCCAGTCTCCACGGTAGAAGACGAGCATCACCGGTCCCAGCTCCAACTGGCCCGAGAGGCTCCAGGGATAATCCTGCTGATCCGGCAGCTCGAAGTACGTAACCTTCTGCCCGACGTCCAATTCGGCCAACCGACGCTCCTCCGCTCGTTTGCCCCTTCCAGGGTGCGAATATAGCATCGTCGGCGCCCTGGAGACCAGGGCCTCTCTAGTTGCCCCCAACGTACTGCGACTCGGAAGGGGTCTGGTCGTCCTCCGGTGGGGGCGTGAACGGGACCACCGGCGCTCCTTCGGATGATGCGGCGGGTGGTGCGGCGGGTGATGCGGTGGGTGATGGGGTGGGTGATGGGGTGGGTGACGCGGTGGGGGACGCCGATGCTGTCGGCGGGACGCTGGGGACTACATCCGTCGCGCCCGTTTTGGAGGTTTTTATGGCCGCTTTGGCGGGTGGGGCGATGATGCCGCGGGCCACGCCTTGCGCGCGGGGAAGGGAGCCCTTCTCCGTCCCACCTTGCGGGAAGCCGAGAAGGACCGCACCGAGCAAGGCGAGCATCGCGACGGCGGCGACCGCCAGGGTCCGTGACGCTTTTCGCCTCCCTGCGACCCTGCGGGACGCGGCGGGCGGTCCAAGAGGTTGCGTCGTTTCCTCGGTAGCCAGGTTCAGGGGGAGGCCGTCGCGCACGCGTTCGAGGTCGGTCAGGAGCCCCGCGGCGCTTGCGTAGCGGTCCAATGGGTCCTTGGCGAGGAGCTTCACGACCAGGGCGTTCATCGGCTCAGGGATGGCCGGGTTTAGCGCCCTCGGAGGCCGCAGCGGCTCGGTGACGTGCTTCATGCAAACGGCTATAGAGTTGTCTGCTGTGTAAGGCAGCTCGCCGGTCAGCATCTCGTAGAGCACCACGCCAAGGGAGTAGAGGTCGCTCGCCGGGCCAACCGACTCGCCCATCGCCTGCTCGGGCGAGATGTAGCCGGCCGTGCCGAAGACGGTGCTCGACGCGGAGCTCGTGACGGCCGAGGCCGCCCTCGCTATACCGAAGTCCGTAACCTTCAGGTCGCCCGAGGAGGTCACGAGAACGTTCTGTGGCTTTATGTCGCGGTGGATCACACCGCGCTCGTGGGCCGCTTCGAGGGCGAGGGCGATCTGGGCCGCCACCCCTGCCGCCTCGCGGACGCCGAGCGGTGCTCGTTGGTCGATCTGCTCTTTCAGGGTCCCGCCTGGCACGTACTCCATCGCGATGTAGGAGATGCCGTCCTCAGTCTCGCCCCTGTCGTAGACCTGGACGATGTTCGGGTGGGAGAGGCTCGCCGCGCTGCGGGCCTCGCGCAGGAAGCGCTCGGCAAACTCCTCCTCGCCGGCGTAGTGGCTCCTTAGCACCTTGATGGCGACGTCCCTGTCAAGTACCTCGTCGTGGGCGAGATAGACCTCACCCATGCCACCGCTACCAAGAGATCGTTCCAGTAAGTAGCGGATGTCGACGATGTCCCCTTGCACGAAACTTATTCTATCAGCACGCTACGCTCTGGCGGGCTCCGCTTGTCAGCACGCCTTCTCCCTCCGGTCGGCGGCTTGTCAGCCAGTCGTCCCAAAGCGCCGCCATAAGCGTAGAACCCGATCGCCGCTCACGATGTTCCTCGTGCGCAGCCGGGCGACGCCTGAACGGCAAAAAGCTGAAAGCGAGGCCAGGCGAAGCCGGCCGAAGCGTTGCTGACAAGCGAAGGCGCTAGCCTGAGCGTGCTGACAAGCCTGCAAAGCAGGCGTGCTGAACCGCTTTAGCGGTTCAGCACCCAGCGTTTGAGGCCTCCCGCCCAGTACGTTACCTTCTGCCACAGGGAGGCCGCCTCGTAGCCTTTCTTGACGACGAGAGGGCTGCCGCCCGCGCTGCGGTCGTCCACGGAGACCTTGACGGTGCCGAGCTCGCGCCCTGTCTTGGCTGATGGCGGCGCCTCTTTGTGGGTGGCCTGCCGCTCGACCTTCAGGCCCGGGCCGGCCAGTGCGGATACGTCTTTGGCGGCGACGAGCTTTACCGACTCGTCCCTGCGGTAGGGCAGTTCGAGATCGGCGAACGCGTCCCCGCGTGCTACGAGGGGCTTGCGTTCGTACTCGCCGAAGCCGTACTCGAGCGCCGTCCTTGCCGCGTCGAAACGTTGCAGGTCCCCGGCGGCGTCCAACACCACCGCGATGTAGGACTCGTCGCCGCTCTCGGCCGAGGCAACCAGGCAATTTCCGGCCTGGGGAGAGGTGCCCGTCTTGATGCCAGTCGCCGGCCCGTAGTCGTAGCCCGAGTTCGGAACGACGAGCAGGTTGGTGTTGACGACATCTATCTCTCTGTCTTGCGTCGATATAGTCGCCTCGGGCAAGGCGACGATCTCACGGAACTCGGGGTACTTCATCGCCGCCCTCGAGATCTTCGCGAGGTCAGCGGCGCTCGAGTAGTTGCCACGGGTGTCGATGCCGGCAGGGTTCTCGTAATGGGTGTTCTTCAGGCCCAACGCCTTCGCTTTATCGTTCATCTTCCCGACGAGCTCGTCCACGCTCCCGTCCCCAAGGTGTTCGGCCAGGGCGTAGACCGCGTCTGTGCCAGAAGGGACCAACGCCGCCGTGAGGAGGTCCCTGACGCTGACGCTGTCGTAGGGGTAGAGTCCTATGTTGCTGTAGATGGACCCAGCGTAGGAGGCTGCATCCTCGGAGACGGTCACCTGCTCGTCCAGGTTCACGCCCTCGTCAAGCGCGACGAGGGCTACCATGATCTTGGTCGTCGAGGCTATCGAGACCCGCTTGTCCGGGTCTTTGCCTGCAAGGTAGAGGCCCGTGTCAGCGTCGATGAGCGCCCACGACCCGGCATCAAGCTTCGGGGCCCCGGGGGGCGCCTCGGCCGTCTTCTCCTTGGCCACGGCTTTATCGAGTGAAGCTCCTGGGGCAAGGACCAGTAGGACCAGGAGCGCCACAAGGGTCAAAGCACTTCTTACGAGGTCTATTCTTATTCGCACCCGTTGCTCTCCTCTACCTTCGACCGGCCGGACGATAAGTCTCCCGGTCCGCTCCCCCTACAACGACGCCGCCGGCGGCGACGGACGATGGTATTTTGCACGAGAGGACCGTCCCTTACCACCTCCCGAGATCAATAACGTGGGTTTATCGTGAGGAAACCCGCCAATAAGCGTTGCCGCTACGGTGGGGTGGGGTTACGCTTAGGGTGGTCCGATGCTCTTTCGACGAGAGGAGGAGGCATGGGTGACCGTCGGAGGTGGGTGGCGAGGGAGGACCTCGAGGCCATGCGCCAGGAATTCATGGTCGGCGAGCGCGACGGCGGCCTGGACGACGACCTCCATCAACTACGCCGCAGCGCCAGGCTGGGCGTGAGCACAGAGGATTGGGCCAGGGCAAAGGGCCTGGCTCCTGCGTACGCAAAGGCGCTTCGAAGGTATCTAGATCAGGGATAGTGGCCGGCCTGGCCGCGAGAGACTTATTTTCTCAGGAAGCACAAAGATCACTCATTTGGGGGATGCGCAGAGCGCCCCCCGCATCGTAAAGTATTGCAAGACCGGGCGAGGCACCCCCTCCCAGGAACACCTAAGCCCGGCGATATTACCCATAGGATCGGGTCCTCGGTACCTTCCCCCCTCCTTACCGGCCCGGTCCTATTCTCACGAGTAGACCGCACCTGGCCGGTTTCCGGCTACTTTTCGCGCTCGAGAGTCGCGGGCACGACTTCCGTACTACAATAGGCTCGGTCGTTACCGGATCGATGCGGGGACGTTGCGTTTATCTTCCAGGCTACGCCCTTTAATCCATCGCAGAGAGGGAGTGGAGACCCGATGAGGATCCCCACGACGGGATACCTGACCCTGGCGTTGCTCTGCACGGAACTTCTCTGCGTCGTAGCCTGGGCGTTCTCGGGGAGCTTCTTTATACTCGCCGTCGGTATCGCCGCCGGTGTGGGATCCGTACTTGCGGCGATGCGCTGGGAGGACTAGAAACGTGGGCGTGCTAAACCTGGGATACCCTCTTTGGCTGTTATTATCCGTGCTCGTCGTGTTCGCCGTGCTCGTTTACTACATGCTGCGCGGAATGGTGTCCGGGTGGCTGCGCGTACCCCTGGCCGTAGTCCTCGCCCCCGTGTGTACCGTGGCCGTGGTAGCGGTCGCCGTGTTGCTCTCGGCCCTGCTCTCCCCACTCTACGAACCACCGATCGATTCCGTAAGGCCCGAGCCAAGGACATCGCCAGCACCAGCCCTGGAAACCACGGGTCCAGACACGACCAGCCCTACACCATCCCCGTCCGCTTCGCCTGGCTCCTCAGCCACCGCTTCGGCTACCGCTTTCCCTGTTGCCTCACCGTCGGTTTCGGCGACGGCCTCGGCGTCTCCGTCTCCCTGAGCGGGGAGGACGCCGTCCTCGAACTGGACGCTCTTACCCCCCGAAGAACCGCCGCCAAGAGCCGCGTTGCTCGCCGGCGCGAAGCATCTGACGCACGCGCGCAGGGGAGATCCCGAGTACGCGTGCCGTCTCGTGTGCTGTGTAATAGTCGGCCTCTCGCGCCACAAAACTATAGATACCCCGGCTCAGCCTATCCCACGCCCGCCGGGTGTTGCAGTTCCGTTACCGAACGTTTGCCCCGCTGTTACCCGCGCCAGCCGTACCGGGGTTAAGGTCTCGCGTAACCGGCGCCCGATCTCTCTCGACATCACCCTTCATCACAGCACACGGGCGCCGGACTCCTGCCGTGGGAGAGAGTATAAACTCAGGGAGGACTCGAGATCGAAGGAGGTAGTCGCCTTGAGGGTTTTGATCGCAGGGGCGCACGGTAAGACGGCGAGGCGCCTGGTAAGAATACTTGTCGGGGAGGGCCATGAGGTCAGGGGGCTCGTCCGCAAAGAGGAGCAGATGGAAGACGTCGAGGCGGACGGCGCCGAGCCCGTGCTGGTCGACCTCGAAACCGAGGAGGTCACAGGCGGGGTCGGGGAAGCCGTCGATGGATGCGACGCCATCGTCTTTGCCGCCGGAGCCGGACCGGGAAGCGGTGACGAGCGCAAGGAGACGATGGACTACGGTGGGGCGGCCAAGCTTGTCGAAGCCGCCGAGGAGCGCGGGGTACGCCGCTACCTGATGCTCAGCGCCATGGGCGCGGTCGACCCCGAGGCAGGACCCGAGGCGATGCGTCCTTACCTCCGCGCCAAGGCCCGCGCCGACGAGCGTCTCGAGGGCAGCAGCCTCGACTACACCGTCATCCGTCCAGGAAGCCTGACCGAGGATGAGGGAACGGGCACCATAGAGGCCGCCGAGAAGCTGGGTAGACGCGGTGAGATCCCACGCGAAGACGTCGCCCGTACCTTCGCCGCAGCACTCGAGGACGAGAACACGTACCACAAGACCTTCGACATCCTGGCCGGCGAAACCCCGATCCATGAGGCGCTCGCCCGACTCTGAGCACCGCTGTAGTATAGAGAGATGACGTTCGGCACTAGCAGACCTCCCCTCGTGCCCGACCCTGGCCAGCAGGTGCTGCTGGTGAACGAGGATGGCTCGCGCATCGAGGGGTTCCGCGCCGTCACGGGCCCGATCTCCAATGAGATGGGCGGGATAATAATCCGGGTTGCGATCGAGCAGGAATACAAGGATTCGAGGAGGGAGGGCCGCCGCGCCGTGAGCATGGCCTGGCCCGCAGAAAGAGTGGAGGTATTCGTGCCCTGGTACAAGTGGCAGCGGTGGTTCACCAGGTAGGCATCAGGTGTAGGGGCCTTCGTGTAGGGGCGCTTCGCGAAGCGCCCATTCGCAAACCAACGCTTCATTGAAGGTCCTGGATCTCGTAGTGCACGCCGGTGAGATGGGTCCTTCTGTGGGCGTATAATGTTCGTCCGTGATCACGGACAGCGCCATCTACGTAGACGGAAAGCGGACGGAATACGCCGGCCTGGAAGGTATCAGGCATACCAGCCATGAGCTTGGCGGTTTCACCTGGGTCGGCCTCGTCGAGCCCGACGACAAAGAGTTGGCCTCGGTTGCCCGCGAGTTCGGCCTGCCTGAGAAAGCAGTACAGGATGCGGTCAAGGCACATCACCGCCCCAGGTTGGACCATTACGGCGAGAGGTACTTCGTGGTGCTAAGAACGGCGCGCTACCTGGACGAGGAGGAGCGGGTCGAGTTCGGCGAGATCCACATCTTCCTGGGAAGAGGCTACATCATCACCGTCAGGCACGGCGAGGCGTCGTCGCTGGAAGGTGTCAGGAAGGATCTCGAGGGCAATTCCGGGTTCCTCGGCAAGGGCACGGGGGCCGTTCTCTGGGCCGTGGTCGACAGGGTCGTCGACGGCTACGATCCCGTAATAGACGGGCTCGAGAACGACGTTGACGAGATCGAAGAGCAGGTCTTCGGGGGCGACGCCGACGTCTCGCGTAGGATCTACGAGCTCTCGCGGGAGGTGCTCGAGTTCCGCCGGGCGGCCCAACCACTGGCCAAAGTGCTCGAACGCCTCTCCGGTGAATCCTACGGTGTCGACCGCGAGGTGCTGCGCCGGATGCGCGGCGTGAACGACCACGTGTTGAGGGTTACGGAGCGCGTCGACGGCTTCAGGGAGCTGCTCTCCAACATCTTAAGCGTCAACCTGACCATCGTAAGCGTCCAGCAGAACGCCGCGATGCAGCGCCAGAACGTGCAGGTGCAGAAGATCTCAGCCTGGGCCGCCATCCTCGCCGTGCCCACCCTGATAAGCGGCGTCTACGGGATGAACTTCCGCTACATGCCAGAGCTGGACTCGATCCTCGGATACCCTTACGCGCTCGCGCTTATGGCCGCGATCTCAGGCCTGCTCTATCTCGGCTTCAAACGCGCGGGGTGGTTGTAGGGCGGTCCGCGGTCAAGGGTGGTTCGCGAAGCCGCCCGATTTACACTCTAGAACGGATAGACAACTACTCCCAGCGCCCCGAGCGCGTACCAGACCCCGAAAGCCATGCTGAGAACGCCGAGCACGGGGGCTACGCGCTCGAAGTTGCGCGCTATCGGGCCGCCGGCTATGACGAGGCCGAAGGCGGTAGAGAGGAGCGCCATCGATACGGCGGTCCCCGCGGCGAAGAGCAACAGCGCGCCCGTAGCCTGGGCCTTGTCCGAGATGGTCGAGATCAAGAGCAGCGTAAGCCCGCCAGATCCGCCGATGCCGTGCACCAGACCAACGCCGTAAGAAGAGAGCGGGGTGCGCCTCGGGACGCGGTGGGGGTGTCCATGTGACTCCTCTTGGGCGTGGGAGTGGACGTGGCGGTGGGCTTCGCCCCCGTCGTGGGTGTGAGCGTGGACGTGGTAGAGACCCCGTCGCCACCGGACGAGCAGTCTTACGGCCAACAGCACTATGATGCACCCGATGGCGACCTCTGCGATCTTACCGACGACCTCGGGCAGGTACTGGTTCAAGAGGACGAGCGGCAGGCCCAGGAGTACCAGCGCGGTCCCGTGACCGAGACCCCAGAGAAGACCCATTGTGCCTGCTTTTCGCGCCTGGTTCCGTTCCTTCTCGGAGGCGATCAAGGTCGTCACAGCGGCGAGGTGGTCGGGGTCGCTCGCGTGCCGCAGGCCGAGCAGCAGGCTGACGAGCAGGATCACGCCGATCCCAACCTGCCCGTGCATGAAGCCCTC
>JBBPYN010000133.1:0-3703 GCA_038199875.1 Rubrobacterales bacterium | reverse complement strand
TCCCACTCGTAGACGGCCTGGTTCACGTCTATACCCTCGTAGCACTGGAGCCGGATCAGGGGTGTGTCAAGGACACGGGAGAGGACCTTGGCCACCTCCGTCTTGCCGACCCCGGCCTCGCCTTCCAGGAAGAGCGGGCGGCTGAGCTTGAGGGCGAGGAAGATCGCCGTAGAGAGGCCCTCGTCCGCCAGGTAGTCGCCCTCCCTGAGCCTCCCGGAGAGCTCCGGAGAATGAGAAACGCCGGGGGGCAGGGCCCCCCGGCGTTCGTTCGCTGCTTTGTTCAACGAGACAAGGCCTCCTCAACGGCCCGCCTGGTCCAGACCCTGGCCAGGTGGCGCCGGAACTCGGCCGTGGCCGCGCCGTCCGAAGCAGGCTCCGTGCCCTCATCGGCTGCCTCTGCGGCCTCGGCTACCCCGTCGGGAGAAGCACCCGAGAGTGCCTCCTCGACGGCGCTCGCCCTGATGGGGGTCGAGCCCATGCTGGTGAGCCCTATGCGGGCCGAGTCGATGGAGCCGGTGTTCCGCTCCACGACGGCCGCAACGCCGACGATGGCCCAGTCCTGAGAGCGGCGGCTGAACTTCTTGTAAGCCCAGCCGGTGTTCGGGCCTAGCTTCGGGACCCGCACCTCCGTGATGACCTCCCTCTCGTCCAGGTCCGTCATCAGGTAGTCCTGGAAGAAATCGGCGGCCTGAACCGTCCGCTCCCCGTCAGGTCCGCTGACGACCAGCTCGGCCCCGAGGGTGCTGATGACGGTCGGCAGGTCGCCCGAGGGGTCGCCGTGGGCGAGGGCGCCGCCGATAGTCCCGCGGTGCTGGACCGAGGGGTCTCCGAGGAGGCCGGCGGTGTAGGAGAGGACGCCGCAATGCTCCTGGACTGCGGGGTTGTTGAGCACCTCGCGGTGGCGCGTGAGGGCGCCGATGGCGAGGTGGTCGTCCTCTTCGCGGACGTAACGCAAGTCGTTCAGCCTATCCAGGTCGATGAGGACCGTTGGGGCGGCGAGGCGCAGGCGCATCAGCGGGATCAGGGAGTGCCCACCTGCCAGCAGCTTGGCCTCCTCGCCGTGCTCACCAAGAAGCTCTATCGCGTGATCTACTGACTCTGCGACCTCGTAGTCGAAGGGCATCGGGTACATCAGGCATCGCCCCCGTTCTTCGCGGCCTGGATGGTCTCCCACACCCGCATCGGGGAGGCCGGCATGTCTATGTGCGTCACGCCGAACGGCCCGAGGGCGTCTATGACGGCGTTGATGACCGCAGGCGGGGAGCCGATGGTCCCTGCCTCACCTATGCCCTTCACGCCCATCGGGTTGGTGGGCGAGGGCGTCACCGTCCGGTCCAGGGTGTAGTTCGGAAGCTCAGGTGCGCCAGGGATCATGTAGTCAACCATCGAGGCGGTGACGAGCATGCCATCCTCGTCGTAGACGGCCTCCTCGTAGAGCGCCTGGGCGATGCCCTGGGCGATACCGCCGTGGATCTGTCCGTCGACGATGATCGGGTTTATGACCGGCCCGCAGTCGTCCACCCCGAAGTAGTCGCGCACGCTTGTCTTGCCTGTCTCGGTGTCAACCTCGACCACGCAGATGTGCGCCCCGAACGGGAACACGAAATTGGGCGGGTCGTAGAAGGTGTCTGCGGTGAGGCCAGGCTCCATGCCCTCGGGTATGTTGACGCCCCCGAACGCAGCACCGGCCACGTCCTGTATGGTGACGTTCTGGTCAGGCGAGCCGGCCACGCTGAACTTGCCGCCCTCGAACTCAAGGTCATCCTCTGAGGCTTCGAGCATGTGCGCGGCGATCTTCTTGGCCTTGTCAGCCACCTTCTCGGCAGCAAGGTATACGGCGACGCCGCCGACGGGCAGGCTCCGAGATCCGTAGGTGTCGAGCCCGTGGGGAGAGGTGGCCGTGTCCCCGTGGAGGACCTCCACGTCGTCAGGCGTCACCCCCAGGGCGTCGGCTGTGATCTGGGACCACGAGGTAACGTGACCCTGGCCGTGCGGCGAAGTTCCCGTCACGACCTCGACCTTGCCTGAGCCGAACATCCTGACCGTCGCCGACTCCCAACCCGGCGCGCCGTAGCGCAGCGAGGCGAGGACCTGGGAAGGGGCGAGGCCGCAGATCTCAGTGTACGTCGAGAACCCGATGCCTAGCTGGACGGGGTCGTTTTCATCCCGCCTGCGCTTCTGCTCTTCTTTCAGACCCTCGTAATCCGCCATCTCCAGCACCCGGTCGAGCACCATCGGCAGGTTCAGCGAATCGTACTGGATGCCCGCTGGCGTGGTCGTCGGCTCGTCGAACGGCTCGTAGAAGTTCTTGCGCCTGACCTCGGCCGGGTCCATGTCGAGCTCTCGCGCCAGCGAATTCACGATCCGCTCTATGGCGTAGGCGGCCTCGGGACGGCCCGCTCCCCTGTAGGCGTCCGTCGGGGTCTTGTTGGTGAAGACGCCGGTGCAGGTGAAGGAGTAGGCCCCGAACTGGTAGACGCCGCAGTACATGAAGGCGCCGAGGATCGGGATGCCTGGCGTCACGAGTTGCATGTAGGCGCCCATGTCCGCCATTATGTTCGCCCGCACGCCGAGGATCCTGCCCTCGCTCGTGGCGGCCAGTTCTATGTCCTGGATATGATCCCGCCCGTGGATGGTCGCCATGTAGTTCTCGGAGCGGTCCTCGACCCATTTGATCGGGACACCTAGCCTCCTGGCGATGTTGGTCGTCAGGACCTCTTCGGCGTAGAAGTTGAGCTTGGAGCCGAAGCCACCGCCCACGTCAGGCGCCACGACCCTGACCCTCTGGTCCGGGATTCCAGTCACCGCCGAGAGCATGAGCCTGACTATGTGGGGGACCTGCGTGGAGGTATACAGGACGATCCCGTCGCTGGTCGGCTCGGGGCTTGCGACCACGGCCCTTGGCTCGATGGCGTTGGGGATCAGACGCTGCTGAATGTAGCGCTCCTTGACCACGACGTCGGCCTGCTCGAACGCATCATCGACATCGCCCACCTCGAGCGGCCAGACGAACGACGTGTTTGTCCCCAAATCTTCGTGGACCAGGGGCGCATCGTCTTTGATGGCCTCCTCCATGTCCACGACCACGTCAAGCGGCTCGTAGTCAACCTCGATGAACTCGAGGGCGTCCTGGACCGTGTAGCGGCCGTCGGCGATCACAACGGCGACCGCGTCGCCCATGAAGTTCACTTCGTCCTTCGCCAGGGGCCAGTGGTCCGGCATCTTGATGTCCTCGGTGACAGGCCAGGCGCAGGGCATGGCAGCCGCCCAGTCATCCGCCAGGTCGTTAGCCGTAAAGGCCGCGACGACGCCTGGCTGGTCAAGGGCCGCAGAGACATCGAGGTTGGTTATCTTCGCGTGGGCGAAGGGGCTGCGCAGCACTGCCATGTGCAGCATGCCGGGTATCTTGATGTTGTCGGTCCAGTTGGCCCGTCCTGTTACGAGGGCCGGGTCCTCCTTGCGCGGTACGCCGCCTCCGACGTAGCGTTCCGGTGCTTCGGTCACTCCCTGCCTCTCTTTCCCTTAGCCCGTTTGTCCGGCGGCCTGCTGGACGGCCTTGATGATGTTCTCGTAGCCCGTGCAGCGGCAGTAGTTGCCTTCGAGGCCCTCCCGAATCTCTTCCTCCGTCGGGTCCGGGTTCTCCTCTAGCAAGCTGATTGAAGCCATGATCATGCCAGGCGTGCAATACCCGCACTGCAGACCG
>JBBPYN010000132.1:0-64421 GCA_038199875.1 Rubrobacterales bacterium | reverse complement strand
AGCGGCGGTTGTGACACCATTGCTGGTGCGGGTCCATGCGAACATACCTCTTGTCTGGGAGTCGAGTACCAAACAAGGATGTCGCAGGACCCGCATATAGTTCAACTCAGCTCCCGTCCACGGTTCCATGGAGCGCTACCACCAAATAAGGGACCTCCCCTAAATGAGGAAGTCCATCTTGCTGTTGGTTTCGATGGCCGTGGCGTTGGTGGTGGCCGGCGGAGCGGTGCTGGCTGCGACCCCGATAGGCACCACCGCGGGCACCGACCAAGGAGCTCTTGAGGGTGCCAAGGGCCGAGATGCGGCCCTCGACAGCGCCTTCAAGGGGCTAGTCGCCAGGCACGGCGGCCCTCCCGGGGTCATCGCCATCGTGCAGCGCGGCTCGCACAGGAAGGTCCACGCCTTTGGGGTCCGCAACATAGAGCGCGGCCTGCCCATGCGCGCAGGCGACCGCATGCGCCTGGCAAGTACCTCCAAGGCCTTCAGCGGCGCCGTCGCGCTCTCCTTAGTAAGCGAGGGTCAGCTCTCCTTGGACGATAAGGTCGGCGAGTTCTTGCCTGGGCTGCCGCGCGAGGACTGGCGGGCGGTGACCCTCAGGCAGCTACTCGACCACACCAGCGGGCTGCCTGACTTCACGCAGGCCAAGGGCTACCAGGATGCGCTACAGGCCAGCCTCAAAAAAGCTCCACCGCCCCGTAAGCTGCTCTCGTACGTGGAGGACAAGAAGCTCAGGTTCAAGCCCGGTTCAAGGTACCATTACTCCAACTCCGACAACGTCGCTATCGGCCTTATGGTTGAGGCGGCCACAGGCAGAAACTACGAGGGCCAGCTCCGGGAGCAGGTCTACGGGCCGCTAGGCTTGAAGAAGACTACGCTGCCAGCAGGTCCCAACCTCAGAGCGCCCTACATCCACGGCTACGACAACGATCCCAAAGAGCAACCCCCTGATGACTACAGCGAGCTGCTGGCCGCCGGCTGGGCCTGGGCTTCTGGGGGCATGGTCTCGACGCCGACCGACCTCAACGACTTCATCCGCGGCTACGTAGGAGGAGATCTCTTCGGCCCGAAGACGCTGGCGCGGCAGCGCAGGGTCGTGGAGGGAGGAAGGTCCGATCCACCGGGTCCTGGGAAGAACTCTGCAGGGTTGGGCATCTTTCGCTACCAGACGAGGTGCGGAACCGTTTGGGGCCA
This sequence comes from Rubrobacterales bacterium, assembly GCA_038199875.1. GTDB lineage: Bacteria > Actinomycetota > Rubrobacteria > Rubrobacterales > Rubrobacteraceae > Rubrobacter_D. The sequence continues at coordinate 63,230 of JBBPYN010000132.1, read as the reverse complement.
CACGGGCAACTTCTTCGGCTACACCCAGTTCATGGCGGCCAGTAGAGTCGGACGCCGCTCGTTGACGGTGTCGGTAAACGAGCAGCTCACTCCGGAGAAGGGCGCACGCGGGGCCTTCAAAGCGCTGAGACCGCGGAGGAACGCGCCGTATGTGCCGCGCTGGCCGACCGCTAGCGCAACTGCAGAATACCCCTCAACCGTTCGTAGATTGGGCCATCCGGCGACGCGGGTGCTTCTTGCGCTCGACGACCAGGTAGGAGCCGATGACGAAGAGGCCTTCGACGTTTGGGAAGGCGGCGAACCAGATCCCCATCCAACCCGTCCAGTAGACCCTGTGGAAGAACCAGTTCATAACCACGAGCAACACCACGATGGCCAGTAGTCCGGTCGCCGCCTGCACGTCGAGCGCGGGGGCAGGAACCGCGCTTATTATCGCGACGACCACGAACCAACTCGCGACGGTCGCAACCACGGCGGCCCCTGAACCGGCGGCGATGGGACGCCAGTAGGACTTGTCCCCGCGCACAAGCCCGGCAGTGATGGCGGCGAGCACGAGTATGGCCTCGAGCCCCTCGCGGAACACGAGGATGCCGCTGTTCAATACCGCAGCCGCAGGGCTGAGGTTCCTGGCGGTCGGGTCAGGGACCCCGCCTGAGGTGAGCGCCTGCCACACCATGACGAAAGCCACCAGGGAGGCGGCCAGGATCAGGCCGACAGCCCACGGGTTGGTGACGTTACGCCAGCCCGCACGTTGCAACATGAGTCCTCCTTCTCGGTACCGGCTCACGACAGGAGGCCGGACAATGAAACAAGGCTGCAAATCCGATGCTTTCGTGCCCCAGCCCATTAGGGAGAGCTTGGACCTCGCCTACACCGGGCATTCTCTCCGCCCTGGATGTTAATGACAACGATTCTCATCACCACCTAGTGTGGTTGTCCTGCGACGCAGAGTCAAGACATCAGGCCTCCCGATGTGACCTGGATCATCCCGACCTTTGACGAGAATTTGCCAGCACGAGAACGGCCACCCGCAACCCGGGGAGAAGAATACCTCGGCAGCCAGAGAGCGCGAGATCCGAAGGTAGATATTTGATCTGGCTCACACGGAGTACGCGAATCCCTTGACTCTGCCTCAGGACCCTCCTATGCTGTCGGCAATTATTGCGAATGGTTGTCATTTGTAGTGTGTCGACGCGTGAGGAGGCGAGGGCCAGGTGTTCAGTTCTTTCGTGACCCTTTTGAGGGAAGGATTCGAGGTAACGCTTCTGGTTGCCATAGTGCTCGCGTATCTAGTCAAGATCGGCCGCCCTGAAGGCAAGAGGCGGGTCTGGTACGGGGTCGGCGTCGCGCTTCTGGTCTCCCTGGTCGTCGGGGGGACGTTATTCGTGACCGCCGGCGAGTTGGAGGGTAGGCCGGAGCAGATCTTCGAGGGCACTGCCATGTGGATCGCCGTCGGCTTTTTGACGTACATGGTTCTCTGGATGAGGCGCGAGTCGCGCACGGTCGCGCACGGCATCCGCAGGGGGATCGATAGCGCCGTGGAGCAGGGTGGCAACCTCGCGCTCGTATCGCTCGTCTTCGTGATGGTCTTGCGCGAAGGAGTCGAGACCGCGCTCTTCCTGTTCGGGATCACACGCACCTCCGAGCCGCTGCAGGTCGCCCTCGGCGCAGCGCTCGGTGTCGTCGGGGCCGTTGCGCTGGGTTACGCCGTCTATGCCGGGGGGAAGCGCATAAACCTCGGCACGTTCTTCAAGGTGACGGGGGTCTTCCTGATCCTGGTCGCAGCAGGGCTTCTAGCCCACGGGGTGGCCGAGTTCGAGGAAGCCGGCCTCCTACCTGCCCTGATGCCGCTCTGGGACGTCAGCAGCTCGCCCATCCTGGGGGAAGAGACGCTCCTCAGCGAACTCCTGAGCACCTTCTTCGGCTGGGACCCCGAGGCGAACCTGCTCGAACTGCTCGCCTGGTTCACGTACGTCGTCGCAGTCGGATACGCTTTCCTTCGCCCTCAGCCACTCCCCAAAAGCGCCGCCGCCACAGGCCAGGCCAGCCACAACAACCAGACATAGACCCACAACAAACTGACAAGCGAGGGCCGAAGGCCCGAAGCGTGCCGACAAGCGAAGGCGAAGCCTGAGCGCGCTGACAAGCGACCAAAGGGAGCGTGCTCTAAAATACCAGCGTTATCCGTTTGGGGAGGACGCATGAACGTTTTCGGGATAGACATTGGAGGGTCGGGGATCAAGGGGGCGCCGGTCGACACCGAATCCGGCGAGCTCGTCGAGGAGAGGGTGAGGATCAAGACCCCCAAACCTGCGACGCCAGAGGCGATCGTCGAGACGACCGTCAGGGTGGTGTCGGAGGCGGGCTGGCAAGGGCCCGTGGGATGCGGGTTCCCTGCCGTCGTCAAGGGCGGCGTACTCCAGACGGCCGCCAACGTGGACAAGGCCGCTATCGGCTTCGACCTGCGCACAGCACTGGAGAGGGAGCTAGGCACGAAGGTAAGCGTGGTCAACGACGCTGACGCGGCCGGCCTCGCCGAGATGCGCTGGGGGGCTGGCCGCGAGAATGACGGCGTCGTGCTCATGCTCACCCTGGGGACAGGCATCGGCACCTCCCTGTTCATCGGCGGCCGGCTCATGCCGAACACCGAGCTTGGGCACATCGAGGTCCGCGGGAAGGACGCCGAGCACAGGGCCGCCGACAGCGCTCGTAAGCGGGACGACCTGAACTGGAAGGAGTACGCGAAGCGGCTCGACGAGTACCTCCACACGATCGAGGATCTCCTGTGGCCCGACCTCATCGTCGTAGGAGGCGGGATCAGCAAGAAGTCAGACAAGTACTTCCCCCACCTCACGACGCGCACGAAAGTGGTGCGGGCAGAGATGCAAAACAACGCAGGCATCGCCGGCGCAGCCCAGGCCGGCCTCCCCGATCGCGCCGCCGTAACCACTGCCGAATGACGCCCGCCCGCGTAAAGAGGGCCGTAAGGCAAAGTCCCACGCTCAGGAACATCTACTTCCGCGCGACGGGCTTGCGCCACCGGCTGCGCCTGAAGGCCGCCCGGCTGCGGGAGGAGCAGGCCAGGGGCGTGAACCCGGAGAACGTGGTCTGGATCTTCTGCACCGCCAGAAGCGGCAGCACGTGGCTAAGGAGCATGTTGGACGACCTCCTCGATGGCGAGGTCTGGGAGGAGCCGAAGGTCGGGCGGCTATTCGGCGAGTTCTACGCGAGGGCGAAACAGACCCAGCTTGGCCGCGTGAACTACGTGCTTGGGGATCCCACACGCGAGGCCTGGACGCAGGCTTTGAGGGACTTCGTGCTTCGGACGGCGTGGGCCTCCCACCCTTCCGTGACCCCCGGACGGTACCTGATCGTGAAGGAGCCAGGAGGCGCCGTCGGGGCGCCCTTGCTGATGGACGCGCTGCCTGAGAGCCGCATGGTGCTCCTGGTCAGGGACCCGAGGGACTTCGCGGCGTCCGTCCTCGACGCCGTCAAGGAGGACGGGTGGATGTACGAGGGGATGGATGAGTGGGCGCGCAGAGACCTCGATACCGAGAAGGATGTGCTGAGATATCTCAGGGCGTTGTCCAGGCAGTATGTGCGGCAAATCAGCAACGGCAAGAAGGCCTTCGACTCCCACCAGGGACGCAAGATCCTGCTCAAATACGACGACCTCAGGACGGACACTTTGGGCGCGATGCGGCGCCTGTGCGCCGAGCTCGCGATCCCCGTAGACGAGGAAAGACTCGCCGGGGTGGTAAGCAAACATTCCTGGGAGAAGGTCCCCGAGAGTGAAAGGGGCGCCGGCAAGTTCCACCGCAAGGCGACCTCAGGAGGCTGGAGGGAGGATCTCACCCCTGAGCAAGCAAGGGTAGTGGAGGACATCACCGGGCCGCTCATCGAGATGTTTACGTAGTCTAAGTGCGCGAGATGAGGGCCATGATCTCGGCCCTGCGTTCCGGCTCCTCGTCGAAGACGCCCCTTGCCGCGGAAGTCACCGTAACGGTACCAGGCTTCTGAGCCCCCCTCATCGTCATACACAGTTGCTCGGCCTCGATGACCACGACGGAACCGCGTGACCCGAGGTCCTGGTAAAGCGCATCGGCGATCCTGGCGGTAAGCCGTTCCTGAAGTTGCGGCCTGCGGGCGAAGCCCTCGACGAGGTGCACGATCTCCGAGAGCCCCACGACGCGCTCCTCAGCCACGTACCCAACATGCGCCTTCCCGACGAAAGGAAGCAAATGGTGCTCGCACATGCTCGCCAACGGCACGTCCCGCAACAGGACGACGTCGTGGCCCTCCGCCGGGAAAGAGACCTCGAGACAACTGGTAGGGTCCGCGCTCAGCCCCGAAAACAGGTAGGCGTAGGCCTCGCCGACGCGCTCGGGGGTCTCGGCGAGGCCATCCCTCTCCTGGTCCTCGCCGATGGCGGCCAGGATCTCCCGCACGGCACGCTCGATGCGCGGTCTATCTATGCTGCGCTCCTCCGCCATCCCGCTAACCTTCCACGATCCCCGGCAGGCCGTTCAAGTCGGGGAGCACGTACGTCGCCCGTGGTGCATCCACGTTTTCCCTGCGGTCCACGAGGACCGTATCTATGTCCGCCTCCGAAGCACCCTCGATGTCGGTGACGGGGTCGTTACCGACGTGTATTACTCTGTCGCGGGCGATACCGCCAACGCGCAGAGCTTCCTCGAAGATCTCACCGTCAGGCTTCTCTGTCCCCACGACGGCCGATGCGATTACGCCGTCGAAGTAGCTACTCCAGCCGAGGTCGTCGAGCACCTTCTCGAGCTCTATATCCCAATTGGAGACCGCGAAGACCTTCACTCCCATCTCCCGCAACCGGCGTAGCACGGCCTCCGTTTCAGGGTAGGGGTTGAAGGAGATCCTACGTTGCGCCACCTCGGCGAGGACCTCGATCGGAACGTCGACACCGATCTCGGCGGCGGTCCTCCGCGCGTTGCGCCGCTTGAAGCCGGCCAGATCCTCCTCAGTACGGTGTTCGAGGTTTCCCTCGATATGACGCCTCAGGCTGCCCCACACGGGACCGGCGACCTTATCGGTTGTCAGCCCGCCGTTGCCCGAGTAAGGTGCCAGGTCCTCGACGTACCCTTCTACGACCAGATCCACCCACAGAAGCGTTCCATCAACGTCGAGGAAGACGGCATCATAACGCACCCTAGCGCCCCTTCCGAAGCTCAAAGCACCTCTGCATCGAAGCCGTGCTCCCGCGAGAGGGCGATGAGCGCCCGCTCCACCTCCTCGGCCGAGTCGTCGGGAACATAGAAGTAGGCGGTCTGGGGGAAGCGATCATCGTCCGGCTCGGAGCGCGCGTGCTCGTAGGCTATGTCGAGCTGGTCAAGGGCGTCCCTGACGCTCTCCATCGCGGCCTCATCGCCCACGTTCGCAACCCTGAGCATAGTCTCACCGTTCATCGCCCACCCCAGCCAGGTCGAACTCGAGAAAGCGGCCGTTCTCCTGGATCAACTCCCCGTCCGCGTACAGCCAGCCGCCTTCGCGCAGGTCGCAGACGAGGTCGGTGTGTACGCTCGACTCGTTCTCGCCACCGGTCTCGGCGTAGGAGCGGCCTATGGCGAGGTGCACCGTCCCGCCGAGCTTCTCGTCGAAGAGTACGTTCGCGCTCGCCTGACGGATACCGTAGTTGGTCCCGATCCCCAGTTCACCAAGGTACCTCGCCCCCTCGTCGGCGTCGAGCAGGCTCATCAGGTACTCTTCGCCCTTCTCCGCGCCCGCCTCGATGACTTTCCCGTTCTCGAAGCGAAGCCGCGCCCCCGAGACTTCGTGGCCCGATATCGCGGCTGGCACGCCGAAGTAGACCGTCCCGTTGGCCGAATCCTCGATGGGACCGGTAAACACCTCGCCGCAGGGCATGTTGCGCCTACCCGCGGAGTTTATAAACGTGCGCCCCTCGACCGAGAGGGTCAGGTCCGTCTCAGGCCCGACGATACGGATCTCACGTGCTTCCTCCAGCCTCTCCTTCAACCGCTCCTGCTCGGCGGACTTATCGCTCCAGTAGCTTACGGGGTCCTCCGAGTTCAGGCCCATAGCCTCGAAGACGAACTCTTCGTACTCGGCGAGTCCCATGCCGGCCTCCTGGGCCAACGCCTCCGTCGGGAAGAGCGTCACCACCCAGCGGTCCTTCTCAAGCACCAGATCTCCCAAGGGTTTGTTCCGTATCTGGAGCGCCTGTTGTTTTGCGGGATCGACGTTCGCGAGCGCCCGCGTGTTGCTCGGTGAGTGGATCCTGATCTGGGCGTCGGCGCCCTCGTAGATGGCGCGCGTGAGGACCGGGGGCTCCTCGTAATGATGCCCCCGCGCGTGCTCGAAGAAGAGCTCCTGCATCCCCGGCAGGCCCACCTGCGTAATGGGAAACGCGCCTACCTGCAACAGCCGCGCGTAGACAGCCTTTATCAGCGGTCCGGCGCCCACCTCCCCTGAAACGAGGACCTCATCCCCCTCCCCCGCCTCGACAGAGTACTCCACCAGCACCCGCGCCAGCTCACCGACCCGTTCGTCTCTCATCGATAGATCCTTTCTGAATAACGTCCCGGAAAGCTTATCATCCGCGCAACGGCGTTCCGCAAGTAAGTGGCTTCAACGTCCGTCGAGCCCGCCCCGGGTGAAACTCAGCGCCGAGCGCATTCGCCCAAGGATGGTCTCGGGGTCGGGGGTGCCAAGCGGCCAGGGCTTTAGCTCCAGGCTCACGGCGCCGGGATACCCGCTCGCCGCCAGCGCGGCCAGGAAAGGTTTCAGCGGCAGCCGTCCCTTGCCGGGGAGGCGATGCTCGTCACGGGCCCTTTGCAGGTTGGAGTCCGAGAGGTGGACGTGACGCAGTTGCGTGGCCAGGACAGAATGGGCCCTGAGCAGGTCGACCTTGCTAGCCCCAGCGTGACTGGTGTCGAGCGTGACCTCACCGGCGTCCGCGAGGTGCTCGGGAAGGTAACAGCTCTTCCGCCCGACACGGAAGACACCACCAGGCCGGCTGCGGGGCATGTTCTCGACGGCCACCACGACGCCATGCTCCCGCGCCTCGCGCAGAGGCCCGGCTTTCCAGCGCTCAAGCGGCCTGCCTGGCGGGGGCGGATGCGCGACAACCACGGGCACCTCCATCCTGCTCGCCAGCCTCGCGACCCGCACCAGCGTCTCTTCCGGTCCAAGACCCCAGGCTCCGCGGTGGAGCGGAGCGTGGAGGGCCAGTATCGGGACACCGTGCCTCTCGGCGAGGCCCCTCAGATAATGCTCCTGATGCGTATCCCAGCGTTCGTCCATCATGACCTCGACCCCGTCGTAGCCGGTCTCGGAGATCCAGGCATACACCCTCTCGAGGCCGAAGGGGTAAAGGGACCCCGTACTGAATATGACAGGTATCTGCATCAGGTCTCTCCGCGCTGGATCTCCAGGAACCTGTCGAGCGTCGATGGTGAATGGTTCTGGTAGTGGTTGTTGGCGTATGCGAAGACCGTCCTGTTTTCCTGGAGGAAGCGGCCGACGAGCTCCGACCACCACCGAAGGTCTCCGTCACGGTCCTTCCTGAGGCGCGTATGCCCGGAAGGAAACTCCCGCCGGTCGCCGAGCCAGCGGATGTAGGAGAAGTCCGTCGTCGCCTGGTCCATGCGCGGCATCCTCGGGTAGTCGATGAGCGTCAGTGCCACGCCGCGTTCGCTAAGCATCTCCGGAAGGCCGGAGCCGAGCCAGCTCCTGTGGCGCACCTCAACAGCATATCGGAAGCCCTCGGGCAAGCGTTTCAGGTAGTCCTCCAGGACGCCAATCCCCTCGACGGTGAATGAAGGCGGGAGCTGCAATAGGAGCGGTCCGAGCCTGTCGCCGAGCTCGACAATCGACTGTAGAAAAGCGTCCGTCTCGGCTTCGGCGCCAACCAGGTTCTGATCGTGTGTGATCTCTTTCGGAAACTTGGCGGCGAATAGGAACCCTTCGGGCGAAATCTCACGCCACTTCTGCACGGTCGAGCGGCGGGGGGTGCCGTAGAAGGTCGAGTCTATCTCCACGGTCGCGTACCGCTTGACGTACTCGGCGAGCCTCGAACCAGTAGGTAGCGCTTCAGGGTAGAGGGTTCCCTCCCAATCTGAATAGGACCAGCCGGAAGTTCCGAGGTAGAGGTTCTTCTCCGGCGGCTCGATGCTGCCGGGAGTATCCGCGAAGAGCCGCTGTTGCGCCGAGTCGTCCATCCGTCTCCGAAGCTGCGATGCTACCACAAGGATTCGAGAGAACTTTATGAAAGCTATTCCTGTTCGTCCCCGCAGCATGTACTACATTAGCGCTGTGGACGAGAGACGCCCGAAAGAATGAAGGTCTTCTATAGTGACCACTTCGTACTTCCACTGCCGGAGGGTCACCGCTTCCCCATGTCCAAGTACTCGATGCTGCGTGAGCGCGTCGCACAGGACGGGATCTGCGGCCCCGGAGAGCTCCGGACGCCGCGCGCGGTCACGGAGGCGGAGATCCTACGCGCCCACGATCCACAGTACCTGAAGCGCGTGGTTGAGGGGGACCTCACGAAGAAAGAGGTTAGACGCATCGGTTTCCCCTGGTCGAAAAGGATGGTGGAGCGCTCCCGCCGCGCCTCGGGCGGCACGGTCGGCGCCTGCCTCGCCGCCCTCGAAGAGGGATTCGCGGCGAACCTGGCGGGAGGGACGCACCACGCGTTCTCAGACAGGGGCGAGGGATACTGCGTCTTCAACGACTCGGCCATCGCCGCCCGCGCCGTCCAGGCCCCGGGGCTCGTAGAAAGGGTGGTCGTTATCGACACCGACGTGCACCAGGGGAACGGGACCGCGGAGATCCTACGTGGAGATCCCACGGTGTTTACGTTCTCGATCCACGGCGCGAAGAACTTCCCCTTTCACAAGGAGGAGAGCGACCTGGACGCGCCCTTAGCCGACGGCACAGGCGACACAGAGTTCCTGGCAGCGCTCGAAAGAGGCCTGGAGGCGGCGCTCGACGCCGCGGATGCGGGCCTCGCCATCTACCTCGCCGGCGCCGATCCGTTCGAGGGCGACCGCCTGGGCCGGCTCTGTGTAACCAAGCCTGGCCTCGCCGAGCGCGACCGCCTCGTCCTGGAGACCTGCCGAGACCGCGGCATCCCCGTCGCCGTAACGATGGCGGGCGGCTATGCGCACAGGGTCGAGGACACCGTGGACGTACACCTCCAGAGCATCAGACGCGCGGCCGGTCTGGTAAACAAGCCTACGACCAGGGAAGGACGCACCAGAAGTGAGAGATAACCAGAAGAGATCCTGCATTGTCATAGGGGCCGGCATCGCAGGCTTGCTCGCGGCCGGCGAGTTGCAAAGAGAAGGTTGGGACGTAACCGTCCTGGATAAGGGCCGCGGTGTTGGGGGCAGGATGGCGACCCGGCGGGTGGGCGAAGGCACCTTCGACCATGGCGCCCAGTTCTTCACGGTGAGGGGCGAACGCTTCTCGGGCCTCGTCGATGGTTGGCTTGGCGCGGGTGCGGCCGCAGAGTGGGCGCGCGGCTTCGCCGACGCGGAGGGCAGGCCGAACGAAGATGGCCATCCCCGTTACAGGGGAGCAGAAGGCATGACCTCCATCCCCAAATACATCGCCGGCGGCCTCGACGCGCGTACCGGCGAGAGGGTCGTGAGGGTGGATGCTGGCGATGATGGCTGGGAGGTCTCTTGTGAGTCCGGGTTGCGGGCTGAGGGTTCCGCGCTGGTACTCGCCCTGCCCGTCCCCCAGGCGCTGGACCTCACCTCATCTGGGGATTACAGGCTTCCGGATGAGGCAGGGGCCAAACTCGAGGCCGTCTCTTACGACCCGTGCCTCGCGCTCATGGTCTTGCTCGACGGTCCGTCCCCCGTGCCCGAGCCGGGGGGAATACAGGTCAAGGGCGAGCCGCTTGACTTTATCGGAGACAACGAGCGCAAGGGCATCTCCAGAGTCCCCGCCATAACGGTCCACGCCGGACCAGAGTGGAGCCGCGAGCATTTCGGGGACGACGAGGCGGAGATCGCAAAGCAGCTGATCTCACTGGCAGGAGACCGTCTCGGCACCGACCTCGCGCCCGCCGTCGTAGATTCTTCCCTCGCCCGTTGGCGCTACAGTTGGGTCACGAACTCCCACCCTGACCAATTCCTCGCCGCCTCCGAGAACCCGCCGCTCCTCTTCTGCGGCGACGCCTTCGGACAGCCCAAGGTCGAGGGCGCGGCCCTCTCCGGGCTTGCCGCAGCAGACTACCTGCTTGGCTACCAGGCCTGACATCCGCATGGTCTTGTTGCTCGCCAACGCCGCGGCGACGATGTTTATGGTCGGGGTGATCTGGTTCGTCCAGGTCGTGCATTATCCCCTCTTCGCGCGCGTCGGCGCTTCGGGTTTCGCCGCCTACTCAGGGGCGCACTCCCGCCTGACCGGCCTCGTCGTCGGTCCGCCGATGCTCGTGGAGGCCGCGACCGCCGTCGCGCTCGTAATACGTACTCCGCCTGGAATCTCCGCTTCGCTCGTGTGGGCCGGCCTCGTCCTTCTCACGGCGATCTGGCTCTCCACGGCCCTCTTGCAGGCGCCCCGCCACACCGAGCTGGGGCGGGGCTTCGATCCCCCATCCCACAGGTACCTCGTTACGTCCAACTGGCTCCGTACAGTCCTCTGGAGCCTCCGCGGGCTCACCGTGCTCTGGATCTTATCTGAGGCGATAGGCCAGGCCTGATGCCACAGCAGCCGTATCAGGGGCCAGAAAGTTGCATCTAGCGTCGGGTAACAAAAAGTGGTACATATGACCTATATAACAAGACTGGTCGAAGGAGAAGGGGCCCTTGGGAAACAGAAGGGTGGCTTTGAAGCCGCACGCTTCCAAAATCCGGCGTTGGGTCGAAGAGGGCAGGGGCGACACCTGGATCGCGCAGGAGCTCAACACCACGCCTTCGAGCGTGCAGAGCTTCCGGTCACGAAACTCCATCTACCGCCGCGACCCTGTCCGTCGCGGCCAACTCTCGGAACATCCCGCTGTGCTCGATGAGTCAGAGGATGGCATCGTCCTTAGGACCGACGCCAGGGACTCCGAGGTCTTCGCCCGCGAGTGGCGCCGCTACCTGCGCGGCTCGCCGGACGACCTGCAGGTCGTCATCACCCAGGACCGTATCTACCTGGAGAAGATCCGCTAACGTGCAGGGCGAGCCCACCGTCGGGTTACAGCTCTCCCTGGAAGAAGCGGAAACTCTGCACGCCCTGCTCGAAGATTTTCTCGAAGGCGGCGAGCAAGACCCGCGCCTCGAACGCTCCTACCGCCTCCTTGGCTGGCGCATACTCGCCACCAGGGGCGGCACCGGCCTCACCGGACGCGTAGCAAGCCTGGCACGCGAAGCCGACAGCCTCGAAGAGTACGAGGCCGCGCGCGAGAAGTTGCTTGGGCCAGTGCTCGACGGGCTGGAGCGGGGCGAAAACAGAGATCCCTGATACCTGTTACCTAACTGTTACCTCCGGGTAGCGGTGCTGTAACTTGGGCGCTGTATATTTTTCGGGCACTGGGCTCTTTCCCCCTTCCTGGCCCAGGCGAGACATCCGGGCCGTGGATTACGCGCGGCCTGGCTTTTCGTATGTGTTAACCTCTGTCGGTCTAATGGAGAACCTCCTCAGCTCGCTCGCCCTTACTCTCTTCGTCGGCATCCTCGCGCTGCTTGCACAGTATTCGAGGAAGAGCCGGAGGGCCGAGATCTCGCTCCTCATCATACTTGCGTTCGTCTCGCTCCTGCTGCTTGCCACGGGGGCGTTGCTCGTTGTGGTGTGGATCTGGGGCCGGTTGCCTCCCGAAATCTATCCGCAACAGCTATTGGCGGTCACGAGCGTTCCTGTGGCGCTGGCTGGTGTGATCGGGCTGGCGCTCTGCATCCCGACGTTGCGGAAGATCGTGGGCGGCCGTCCGAACGGAGAATTCTGGACGAACCCGCCGGTCTTCCTGGCGCTCTGGTTGTTCGCCACCGTGCTGCTGTCCAACAACCTGATAGGCATCCTCGGGTTCCAACAGTTGAACGAGGTCGGCGCCTTCTCGCTTGGGACGGGTGGCAGGATACCGCCGGTCGCCATCCTGGCGAGCCAGTTGCCCTTTGTCATCGTCGCTCTCCTCGGCGTCGGCGCAGGTATCCGCCGCGGCCCGCGCGAGACGCTGGCCCGCCTAGGCTACGGTCCCATCTCCCTCCGCCACTTGGGTCTCGTCCTGCTGTTCATCCTGGCGGCGTTCGCCGTCTCGTTGGGCGCCGACTACCTGTTCGCACAACTTCAGCCTGACCTCTACCGCAAGGTCGGCGAGATCTCGGGTACGCTCTTCAACCCCAGGGGTTTGAGCCTCGTCTCGGCGATCCTTTTCGCGTTGCTGATCGGGGTGGGCGCCGGGCTCGGGGAGGAGACGCTCTTCCGCGGCGCCGTGCAGCCGGTTCTCGGGATACCTGCGACATCCATCCTCTTCGCCTCCATGCACGTCCAGTACGGTCCTTCGCTGCTGCTAGGCTACATCTTCGTGCTCTCCATCGGCCTTGGGCTCCTCCGCCGCTACGTCAACACAACGGCGAGCTTCCTCGCGCACGCGGGCTACAACACGCTTGGTATCCTGGCCGCCTACTTCCTTGGCGTGTAGCGAGGGACCACGCCCCGCGCCTCATCAGGGATGAAGCGCAACGCCGGTTGCGGGGTGGCTTAAGCGGCCAGGGAGTCGGTGACGGGCACGACAGGCGCGGGCTCCAGCGCGAACGCGATCCTGACGAGTAGCTCGCTCACCTCGACATCCAGCCCGCTGGCGATGCTTTCAAGGACCCGCGAGGAGGGGTCCTTCTCGCCGCGTTCGATCTCGGCCAGGTACGAGACCGAGACGTGCGCGCCCTCGGCGACCTGCTTTAGCGTGAGCCCCCGCTCGTTGCGTTCAGCCCGAAGGGTCTCGCCGATGGTCGAGAGGAGGTCCCCTTTGTGCTGCTCCGGACTTATCTCCAAAGTCTTCACGCCCTAGATTCTATCTTCCAATCGGCGCTTTGCGCAACCCACCCGCCAACTTCTTGACCAGAAGCACCTCTTCGGCGTCCGCTTCTGGCGTCTCGTAGGGGGTCTCCATGACGATGGGGACACCGGGTAGGCCGTCGAACAGCCCCGGCCAGGCGACGATGGAGATACGCCCATCCCCCACCTTGCGATGCCCGTCGCGGTGGCTCCCGAGATCATTCTTCGCGTCGTTGAGGTGCACCAGGGCGACGGCGTCCCCCACAGCGTCCACGATCTCCGCGGCTACCATTCCTCCTCCTTCTGCCGACGACAGGTCGTAGCCGGCAACGAAGGCGTGCGCCGTGTCCACGCAGACCCTCACCCCGGCTCGACGTGCGACCTTTCCCAACGAATCAAACGTCGAGCAGAGCTGGGTACTCGCGCCGACGGAGTTCTCGACCACGGGCTCGGCAACCGCCCCTTCGAGTCCAGCGGCCTGCTCTCGCGCGAGCTGTAAGCCTTCCACGAGCCGACCCATACCCTTCTCCTCGCCGTCTCCGCCGTGGCTGCCCGCGTGCACGACGACCAGGTCGACCCCTAGTGCGCCAGCCGCGATCAGCTCGAGGGCAAGGGCCCGCACCGAGAGATCCCGCAGTTCCTCCTTCGTCGAGGCCAGGTTTATGAGGTACTTGGCATGCGCGACGACCGGCGAGACACCAAGCTCGTGGTTTCCGGCGGCGAAGGCATCAGCGTCCATGCGCGGCATCGGATCGGCCCAGCCTTGCGGGTTCGAGACGAAGATCTGGACGGTCTCACACCCCAACTCGCGCTCGGCCTTCAGCGTCTTGTCGAGCCCGCCCGACGTCGAGAGGTGCCTTCCAATGCTGTTCGTCCTCTCCGGCATGGCGGGGATTCTACCGCCCGCCGGCGTCCCTAGCAGCGAGAGATATAATCTCTCATACTCTTGGAACTACAGGAAGGAGCAGGCAGCATGGCAGTCAAAGGCAAGGTGGCGAAGATACTTGGCAACAACGAGATCGTCATAAACCGCGGAAGGGGGGAGGGCGTGCGTCGGGGCATGCTCTTCGAGGTCTTCGCGCCAGAAGGCGAGGAGGTCTGGGACCCGGATACGGGCGAGACGCTCGGCACCGTCGAGGACGTGAAAGCGAAGGCTGAGGTTACTGAGGTCAAGGACAGGCTCGCCGTGGCCCGCCTTCAGAACACGCAGGAGTCACCGTTCGGGGCCGTGGACATCGGGGAGATGCAGGAAAACTTGCAGCGCATGTTCGGACAGATGTTCGGCGACGACGTCCAGGTCCGCGGCTTCGGCGCAGCCCAGGGCGACGACCCCGACCTCGAGTCCATGCTCGGCGGCCCCCTGCAGGACCTCTCGAAAGTTCAGGTCGGGGACGCCGTGCGTGAGATCCCACGCCGCTAGGCCGAACACGCCTTGAACAACCTCACCCGCCTGCCTGTAACGTTCGGCCTGATAGGCGCCTGCGTGACCGTGTACATAGCCGTCGCCATCGCTGGAGCAACCTACGGTTACCCGCTCAACTTCGCGCTTGTGACGCAACCACCCGAGGTTCTCGCGCAGGGTGCCCTCGTGCCCGCGTCCGTTGCCAGTGGCGAGGTGTGGCTCCTGCTCTCCAGCATGTTCCTGCACGCGGGGTTCATCCACCTCGCGCTGAACATGCTCTCGCTTTACTTCCTCGGCTCGTTCGTAGAAGTGGCGTTCGGGAGGGTCCGTTTTCTAGCGCTCTACCTCACGAGCGGGCTCGCTGGCGGTATCGCCTACCTCTACTTCGGGGGCTTCGACGATTCCGTGGTCGGGGCTTCGGGCGCGATCTTCGGCCTCCTCGGGGGCGTGCTCGGTTACTCCCTTCGTCGCGGCACCTTCTCCTGGCAGAACCCCCTGATCCGCCAACTGCTCATCCTGACCGCCCTGAACCTCTACTTCGGGTTCTCCGTCTCCAATATCAGTAACACAGCACATATCGGCGGCCTCGTCGGCGGCGTCGCATTCGGATGGCTGGTGGCGCCAACCGTCTACTCCAAGAGAAAACTACGCGCCGCAACACCAACCATCATCGTGCTAGGAACAGAGATGATCCTGCTTGTCGTCTGGTTCCTGTTCTTTGCCTGAACGCCGGCCGAGAGGGCGGGTTTCAAACCCGCCCAACGTCAACCATGCGGGAGGGCTATCAATCCGGCGGCGGTGATAATAAGGGTTGCCAGGAACAGGATGCTGGCGACCCTGCTGGTGTGCTCGCCCTGGGCTTCGGGGAGCAAGTGTGCGGCGCCGATGTAGGCGAGCACTCCACCGGCGACGCCTGTAAGGAGGCCGAGCATACCGTCACCTGGCACCGGCAAGGCCTCTGTCAACGCCGCGGCTGCGGGGATCGCCAACCCGAGCAAGACCGCCGCAGCCACGACCCCGGCCCTTCCGACGCGCGCGGCGAGCAGGACGGCGGCGAGGGAGATCCCAACTGGCATCTGGTGCACGAGAACGCCAAGCCCGACGAGCCAGGACGTGACTGCTTCAGCCCTGGCGCCCACGCCTAGAACGAAGCCATCGGCGAGATTGTGGATGGCCAGCCCAAAGACGAAAGGTCCGAGCGCGTGTTTGTGGACGGGCTCTTCCTCGGGCATGTGGTGCGTGTGGGCCCTGGTGAACGCCTCGGTCAGGAACATGAACGCGAACCCTCCGACGAACCCGGCGACCGCGGTCTCGCCGGCGAGCTCGAGGCTCTCGGGGAAGAGATCCACGAACGCGAGCGCGAGCAGTATGCCCGCGGCGAAGGCGGCGGAGAGTGACCGGCCCTTGGCCCCCAACTCGCCACCAAGCAACGCGAGGAGACTGGCCGCCGAGAAACCCGCCCCAGCCAACGTGGCCAGGAGGATCGCGCTCATGCCAGCCCTCCAGCGCCGGTGCGGCCACGCTCCATTACCTGCAAGCCGAGCATGTGCCGTACACCTCCAGGCTGTGGGCACGGACCTCGAAGTCGCCACCGACACGGGGAAGGTCTTGCAGGTCTACCGGACACTGCTCGAACTCGGTAATATCTCCACACCCTTCACAGATGAGGTGGTGGTGATGATCCTCGGCGAGCTCGTAGCGCGGGCCGCCACCGAGATCCAACCTCCTCACGAGCCCAAGACCAGATAGGAGATCCAAAGCCCTGTATACAGTAACCATCCCAACCTCGGGACAGCGGGCCCTTATGCCCCCCAAACTCTGATGCTGCTCGGCCGCCACTGCCTCAAGAACAGCCAGTCGCTGCGGCGTAGCCTTGTACCCGCTACCACGTATCTTCCCCGCCGCCACTTCGAACTTCATATCAGACCTCATACTCTAATTGAAAAACTTTTTCATTTGCAGGATAGCAGGAGGATGAGGACCGGTCAACCCCTTGGAATGGCCTGAGATTGCGCCACACTGTCACGCCGTGCGAAATCTTTGTAAACTCTCTCGGACTCATGGCTTCTGGAACGAACAAGCGGTTGGCGCCACCGGTCCGCTCCATCTTGGGCGGTCGAGAGTGGGTGTACCTCGGTAGTCTGCTGGTCCCGCTGATGATCTACAATCTGGTATTGAAGGGGATCAGGATCTCCTCTCAGGACGACCTCGCCGGGGGATTCGCCGCGTTCGGCCTCATCAGGTCTGACCTTTTGTTCAACCTCGGGTACTCGTTCTTGTGGGTTGGGCTGTTTGCCCTGAGTAGGCAGAGCCGGCTGCGCTGGCCTGTCGTGATCCTGTTCCACGCGGCCGCGCTCGTGGTCGCTGCGACGACGACCGCTGCGCACCAGTACTTCCAGGAGACAGGCTCCACGCTCAGCCTGAACGTCATCGTGTACTCGCTCAGGACCTTTGGCGAGATCAAAGACGTCATCGGCAGCGTAGCCTCGCCTGTGATCTGGCTCTCTGTGTTGGCCATCGTGGACTACATAATCTTGGGACCCTTGCTGATATCCAGGCTCGTCTACGGGAAGCGCGACCGGTCGGGGCGCTTCGATTCCATGGCTACGTCGAGGTTGTTCGCGGTCGGGGCGTGCGTGGCATCACTCGGGCTCATGTTCCTCTCCTTGCCGGTAGTCGCGGGAGGCGCCAGCAAGTCCTTCTCCAGGGACGCCGTCGTCAACGTCATTATGTCTGAGGTCGACCACGCCAGGGTCAGGAACCTCACCGTGGAGGTCAACCCGGTAGGGCCTCCGTTAGCGACCCACCTGCAGCAGACGACACAGACTGATAAGAAGAACGTCGTCTTCATACACCTCGAGTCCACCAGGGCGCGCTCCACGACGCTGTACAACAAGGACCTCGACACCACGCCCAACCTGAAGCAGCTCTCGAAGCAGAGCCTCATGGCCGAAAACGCTTACACGATCCTGCCGCACACCACGAAAGCCGTAACGGCTATCAACTGCGGAATAGATCCGCACCTGGTACGTGAGATCACCGAGACGAAACCAGGGGGCATCCCTGCCAGGTGCCTGCCAGAGTTGCTGGGGGAGCAGGGGTATAACTCGGTCTGGTTCTCCTCCGCGACCGAGGATTTCGAGGACCGAAGGAAGCTAGTCGAGAACTTCGGCTACGAGGACTTTCAGCCCGTCGAGACGATGGACAAGACGGGCTTCCAGAAGTCCAACTACTTCGGCTACGAGGACGACATCATGCTCCAGCCCAGCAGGGACTGGCTGGAGGCACACAAGGGCAAGCCCTTCGTGGCCACCTACCTCGGGGTAACGGGCCACCACGACTACCGGCCTGTCGACCGTTACGGGCTCGAGCATTATTCAGACGATCCCGCGCTCGACCATTACCAGAACGAGGTACGCTACCTCGACTTCTACCTGAAAAACGTCATCGACCAGTACAAGGCGTTGGGGCTCTACGACGACACCATCTTCGTGATCTACGGCGACCATGGCGAAGGCTTCGGGGAGCACGACCTCTACCAGCACGACAACACCATCTACCAGGAGGGCGTCAGGGTACCGCTCGTCATCCTCGACCCCGGACGTTTCCAGGACGGCAAGCGCGTCGAGACCCTGACCGACCAGGTCGATATCCTGCCAACCATCGTGGATCTGCTCGGCTACAAGGTTACGGGCGGAAGTTACCCAGGGAGGTCCCTCCTCGCCCCGCCGGACGAAGACCGCACGCTGTTCTTCAGTTGCTTTGACGACTACAGGTGCCTCGCGAGCCTGAAAGGGAACGAGAAGTACATCTACTTCTTCGGGAACCAGCCCGAGGAGGTCTACGATATCTCGAAGGACCCCCTGGAGCAGCACAACATCGCGGGCCGGCTGAGCAAGAAAGAACTGCAAGACAAACGTTTACAGGTGCTGAAGTGGTACGCGAAGGTCAACGCCATGTACGAAAAGCGCCCGTCCGGACAGAAAAAATAACCCCGTCCAAACCCTACTCCCCAAGTGAACGCAGCGAGCGCCTCCCCGCTCCCTATCTCAACTGGTGTCGGGGCGTTTGCGG
Source organism: Rubrobacterales bacterium (assembly GCA_038199875.1). Taxonomy (GTDB): domain Bacteria; phylum Actinomycetota; class Rubrobacteria; order Rubrobacterales; family Rubrobacteraceae; genus Rubrobacter_D. Next base: position 44,776 of record JBBPYN010000132.1, on the reverse strand, counting down.
CGCGTCCCGGAGTGCCGAAGGAGCAGTATCATGGCGAAGCCAAGCGCCAGGACGCTGCTGACGAACAGGTTTCCCCTGATGGTTCCGCCGATCAGAAACGCGGGGTCGACACGGAGCGCCTCGACGAAGAAGCGCCCGAAGGAGTAGAGGCTCACGTAGAGCAGGAACACGTCACCGTTCTTCAGGCGGTCAGCAAAACGGCGGGCGACCCACAGCAATACCAGGCAGACTAGAAGGTCCCAGATCGACTCGTAGAGGAAGGTGGGGTGAAAGGACGTGGCGTCCGTATACCCGATGGGCCTGTTCTCGGGCGCGATGCGGATGGCCCACGGCAGGTCCGAAGGCCTTCCGAACAGCTCCTGGTTGAAGTAGTTGCCCCAGCGTCCAATCGCCTGGGCGAGGACGAGGCCTGGCGCAATGGCATCGGCGAACGACCACGGGCTGATGCCCCTGACCCTGGCGAAGATCAGTAGCCCTATAAACCCGCCGACGACGCCGCCGTAGATCCCAAGTCCCCCGTTCCAGACCTCGAAGACGCCGGGGAAGGGATCGTCCGAGTAAAGCTCGTAGTCGGTAATGACGTGGTAGGCCCTCGCGCCCACAAACCCCAGAGGTACGATGAAGAACAGCGAGTCTAGGGCCAGGGTGCCGTCCATTTCCTTACGCTCCAGCTCCCTACCCGTGAGCCAGGTCGCGACGATGATGCCGATCGCTATACATAGCCCGTAGTAGCGGAGGGCGAAAGGCCCCACCTCGAACATAACGGGGGACGGCGGGCTCGGCAATGAGGCGAGTATCGGGGTCACGACTCCGCCCTACCGTGCCCGGTCGCGGGGGTTCTTCTTCGCCGTTGCGGTGCGGGATCTCTCTTTCGCAGGCGTGCCTGGATCGCTTTTCTCCGGCGTCGCTCCAATGGGCTGTGTGCCGGTCGGGTGGGGGTCCTTCTTCGATTGCTCGACGCCGTAGTAGGCCTCGAGGATGTGGCGGACGGCCGGGCCGGCCGTCATCTCGGAGCCCTCCTGGAAGGCGCCGCCGCCCTCGATCATGGTCACAACCACCAGCGGTCGGTCCTCCTCGCCCTCCGTCCAACCCACGAACCAGTTGACGAAGTCGCAGGTCGCGTCGGCGCAGGGCAGCTCACCCGTGCCGCTCTTGCCTACGGTGGGGAGCTCCGAGCCAACAAAAATCGGCTCCGCCGTTCCCTTCTTCGCCGTCACACCCCGCAGGCCCTCGACCACGGTGTCGATCTGGTACTGGTTCGTCTTCACCTTGCCCTCAGGCTTGGGGGAGATCTCCTCGATCTTCTTCCCGCTTTGGTCCGTGATCTCTTTGGCGACGTGGGGGGTCACGAGCGTCCCGCCGTTGTAGAGGGCCGAGTAGGCTACGGCCATCTGGACCGGCGAGACGAGCAGGTCGCCCTGACCGATGGCGAGGTTGATCCAGTCCCCCACGCTCCAGTAAGCTCCATCCTCGTTGCCGTGCAGCGCCTTGTAAAGGTCCCTCTCTCCCTGCTCGGTAGGGATGCGGCCCGCGGTCTCGCCGCCGATGTCTATGCCGGTGAGCCTCCCGAAGCCCCACCTCGCGTAGTAGTGCGGCAGCCAGTCCTTGTCCGTGGTGTCGTTCCAGATCCAGTCCGCAACCTGGTAGAAAAAGATGTCGTTGGAGTCGGCGATGGCATCGGAGAAGCTCTGGGGTCCGTGGTTGCCGAGGTACTGATAGTTGGGGCTATTCTGCCGCCACGACCTGTAGCAGGGACTCACCGAGACGCTCGACGGCATCCAGCACCCCGCGCTGTTCAACACGGCGTTGTCGTTGACTATCGTGGTCGCATCGATAACGCCGGCTGCCATTCCGGCGAGGCCCGTGAAGATCTTGAACGTCGAGGCGCCCGGCTGGCCGCCGACGATCGCGCGGTCGGTGAACGGATAATTCGACTTCTTCGACATCAAGTAGTTGTACTTCGCGAGCTCCTCGTCGCCGGATACGCCGCCGACAAAGAGCTGCGGATCGAAGTCCGGTCGGCTCGCGAGGGCCATTATCTCGCCGTTTTCGGGGTTCATGGCCACGACGGCCCCGCCCCTACCCTCGTAACCCGCCTCGCGGGTACGATCCAGGGCAGCGTCAAGCTCTTTCTCGACGACCTTCTGCAAATCGACGTCGATGGTGAGGGTAAGGTTCCTGCCTGGCTTGGGCTCCGTGACGCGGTCTGGCATCTCCTGGCTCGGGTTGACGTTTATGGGATCGCCGTTCCCGTCCACGAACCTACCCATGGAATCCACCCTGCTCCCCTCGGGGACTATGCGCCCGAGGGCATCCACGTTGTAGCTCCTCTTGCCCGGTTTGCCACGCAATACCTCCTCGTAGGAGAGCTCGACCCCGCTCTTCCCGACGACGGAGTCGGCGTCAAGGCCCTTGAAGGTGGAGAGCTTCAACTCCTCCTGGGTTACGGCGCCGGTGTATCCGAGGACGTGGGAGGCGAGCCTGCCTTCTGGGTAGCTGCGGACCCAGTCGTCGTTCACGGCGACGCCCTTGAACTCCGTGGTGCGTTCGCTCACGTAGGTCACAGCGTCGCGGCCAGCGTTCTCCTTCACCAGGATGGGACTGTACTGGCTGCCGGTCTCGATCGCCGCGTCGTAGCGGTCCAGGACGGATTCTGTGTCGGCCCCGACGGCCCTGGCCAGATCGCCCGCCTTGTCCCTGGAGATCTCGTCCGGGATGACGGTTACGTTCAGGCCTGGTACGTTGTTGGCGAGGATCTTACCGTTACGGTCGTAGACCACGCCACGCTGGGCGGGGATCTTGATGTTGGTGTGTTGCGTGGCCCTCGCGGCGAGGGTGTAGTCCTGGCCGGTGAGAACCTGCAGGTACCACAGCCTGGCACCAAGGACCAGGAAGACCGCCGCGATCAGGACCGCCAGGGTGACGACCCGCACCTGCATGTTGCCCTTGGTCATCGGCGGCGTCTCCACGCGCTTTTTCGCGGGGTTGGCCTGCTTCTGCCTGGGCACGGGTAACCGGAGCAACCTCTACCTTCCCCCCTCTTCCGTTGCTAGCACTATCTTGTAACTACTTTCTCGGCCTGGACGATCAAACGCTCCGAGTAATCGGGCAGCGTACACGTCTGGAGGGAGACGATATTCCTACCCTTCAAGGGCCTCGTCACCGACACTTGGTCAGGCCCCACGATGAACTTCTTGAACACCCTGTAGACGTAGCGGTCTCCCGCCGCGTCTTTGATGTAGATCCTATCCCCCTTGTGGAGTACGTTGAGGTCCCAGAACGAGAGCCAGCTGTCGGTTCCCGGGAAACCGAGCCTGTGGCCGGCGATGTAGACGTTCGCCTGCGCGTCCCAGGGGTTGCCCGTCCCGCGGAGGTGCACTGCGGCGTGGTCGCGGAAGGCCCTGGAATCGTCGCTGACGCTGTAGGGCACCGTATCGTTGCGTATCTGGGCCATCCTGGGGATCGTCATGCGCAGCATCTTGTTCTCAGGCCCACGGGGAATGACCTTCTTGACCACCCGCTTGGCCTCATCCTTTCTTGGCGGTGCTTCCTTCGTTAGTTCCCGATTCTGTCTCTGGATGGCCTTGTCGATCTTTCCGGCGGCCACGGGTACGTCTGGTTGTTCTTTAGCCGTGCTTATCTTCTCGGCGGAGGCCACCTCGGCCTCGGCGTCGTCCGGCGGGGAGCCGACGAAGAAGGTGGCGGCTACCACGATACCGACCCCCACAAGGAGCAGGCTCAACACGTTGAAGACCGTCTCGGTGAAGCGCGCTATCGTTCCCTCCCTACGCGGTCACGCGCCGACGCGCTGACCGTCGCCTCGATCGCAATCCATTGTATCCCAAAAGCGGGCGACTACTAGCCCTGCTAATGGCCGACCACGAAGAATTTGCTGGCCACCACGCTGCTACGCCGTGCCCCACCCGCCTCAGTATAGACTTCCACCGTGTAGTTACCGGCGGGCAAACGCTCTCCCGGCCCAGGGCGGACGGCGAACTTTACCACGCCTGAGACCCCGTCGTCAGACACCCTGAGCGGCTCCCCGCTGCCGTCCACGACCCGAAGCCCACCACCGCCGAGAAGACGGCCTGCGACGGAGGTCCTCGCCGTCTGTCGAACCTCAGCCCCGAGGTCGCCTTCGGAGTCGAGGTCCTCGACCCTCAGGTAGACGTAGACCACCTCTGGCCTGCCTTCGAAACGCAGCGAGTCAGAGCTCGGGTACCTCTCGTCCTCCTGGCTCACGGCGATGTCCTCGGCTCCAGGCGAGACCATTTCCTCCCCAGGGGAGAAGTCCGCGGGCCAAAGGAATGTGACCGCAGCCAGCAACAATACCCCGCCGACTACGGCGGCCAGCAACGGGCCGAAAGGGCGGCGGTCCCCTGCCTTGCCCGTGGTGGTGTCGGGGAGCGTTTTCACCGGTCGCCGGCCTTCTTGTGGCCACTGCGGGAACGCTTCCAGATCAGGAGCGTCGCTGCGTTGTGCGCGCTGTGGGCGAAAACCGGCGCGAGCAGACCGCCGCTTAGGTCGTAGACGGCGCCGAAGACGAACCCGGCCAGGACAGCCCAGGCCGTCCATACCAGGTAACGCCTGTCAGGGCCTATGTGGGCGACGCCGAACAGGAGCGAGGCGACCACGAGGCCGAACTCTTGCTGGACGGCGCCACGGAAAAACGCCTCCTCCCCCACACCCGAGAAGATCGAGAGGAGTATGAGGCTGCTCGAGTCTGCGCCGTCAACCAGACGCGGGGCCAGCTCCTCTGAGATACTGCGCAACATGGGAAGGAGCCTGTAGGCAAGAAGGCCCAGTGAGACCGTGCAGGCGGCGGTCAGGGCGCCGAGGAGGAGGCTCCCTGCGGGGCTCTCGCCCAACAGCCTTACGTCGAAGCCCCTGAGGCCGCACCACACGGCAGCAACGACCGTCAGGGAACCGTAGAACAGGGCGGCGAACCTGACGAAGCGGGGGCTCAACGCGCGCTTACCGCTCGTGGGGCGCTTGCCGGTCTGCACGAGGGACCATAACCCGCTATTGTACCGGATGCCGAAAATCAGAGGTCGCAAAGTCCGGAGGTAGGAGATGCTCGACGAGTCGATATTCAAGGCGTACGACATCCGCGGCATGTATCCCGATAACCTCGACGAGGACGTGGCCCGCGACATCGGCCGCGCCTTCGTGAAACACCTTGACCTCGGAGGCTCGAGGGTCGTCGTGGCCCGCGATATGCGGCTCTCGGGCGAGGCGCTTGAGAAGGCCTTCATAGAGGGTGTCACGCAGGCTGGCGCTGACGTACTCGACCTCGGGCTCGTCTCGACCGACGCGCTCTACTTCGCCGTCGGGCACCTAGGGGAGCCAGGCGGGGCCATGGTAACGGCCTCGCACAACCCGAAGGACTACAACGGCTTCAAGCTCTGCCGGGAAGACGCCATCGCCCTCTCGGGCGACGCTGGCCTTGGTGAGATCCGGGACCTCATCGTATCGGGGGACCTCCCTGAGCCAGCGGAGTATCCCGGTTCTGTCGAAGAGACCGACATCACAGAAGACTACGCTAGGCACTGCCTGGGCTTTATAGACACGGATGGCTTGAGGCCGCTGAAGATCGTGGTCGATGCCGGCAACGGCATGGCTGGCAAGATGGTCCCGCCCATCTTCGAGCGCCTCCCTTTCGAGTACGTGCCGATGTACTTCGAGCTCGACGGCTCCTTCCCCAACCATCCCCCTAATCCCATAGAGCCCGAAAACGTCGAGGAGCTTCAGGAGCGCGTCGTCGCGGAGGGCGCCGACTTCGGGGTCGCCTTCGACGGGGACGCCGACCGCTGCTTTATCATCGACGAGAAGGGCACTACCATCTCGGGCGACCTCACGGCCACCCTTATCGCCAGGAACGTGCTCGAGAAGGAGCCAGGCGCGGCCATACTGTACAGCGCGGTGTGCTCAAAGGCCTTCCCCGAGCTCGTCGAGCGCGACGGCGGCAAGGCCGTAAGGACCAAGGCTGGCCATTCCATCATCAAGCCGCAGATGCGCAAGCACGACGCGGCCTTCGGCGGGGAGCACTCCGCGCACTTCTATTTCAGGGACAATTACTTCGCCGACTCTGGCATCATAGCCATGCTCACCGTCGCAGAACTCGTCGGAAGGCAGGAGGGTCCCATCTCCGAGCTCCTCGCCCCCATCGACCCCTACGTCCGCTCGGGTGAGATCAACTCCGAAGTGGAAGATCAGCAAGCGACGATGCAGAACGCCGAGGACCGCTTCTCAGACGCCGATGGCGTGAAGATAGACCACCTCGACGGTCTCACCGTCGACCTTGGCGACTGGTGGTTCAACCTCCGCCCCTCGAATACCGAACCCCTCCTCCGCCTCAACGTGGAGGCCGGCAACAGGGGAACGATGGAGCGCGAACGCGACGAGTTGCTCAGCCTCATTCGAGGCTGAGCAGCACGCGGAGCCCGACAGGGCGTAGCGTGCTAACTCACCGTTATCAGATTTCGTACTTCGCGGACGCCTTCGACTTCTTGGGCGATTTCACCAGCGGCCAGCTTGGCGTCCTCGGAAGGGGCCGTCCCGCGTAGCTCGGCGACTCCATCGTTTACTTCGACGTTGACCCGCGGCATCTCCGCCGTGCGTGGGTCCTCGCCGATGTTGGTGCGGATGCGCTGTTCTAGCTCTTCTTGCTCCTCGCCTACGCCCTCGACGGCGCCGTGCTGCTCGCCGATAAGGGGTCCGGACGAGGGGTCTGAGTAGTCTCGCTCGGCGCCGGTCCGGTTGTTGGCCTCCTGGCTCTGCCGTGCACCGCCGCCCGCCGTTCCGGTCGGGGTGCCGCTTCCCCAGGTCTCACCACGCTGGCCCGCCGGGCTCCCTGCGTCGGGGGAATGTTGGCCCGTCGTGCCTGTGTAGGAGGAGGACTCGCCTGACGCTCCGCCGTTCTTCCTCGAACGCGCGATGGCAGCCCCGATGGCTAGCCCGATCAGGAGGAAGAGACCATACTTGAAGTACCTGGACTTCCTCGATTGCTGGGCGCTCATTGCCCTGCGGATCAGCTTCGCCTCGCCCTTGCCTGCCTTCCACGCGACCCTGCCAGCGGCCCTGCCGGCCACGGGTACCGCCTTTGCTCCTACCTTCGCACCGATCCTGGCGCCCTTCATTTTCTTGCTCGCCATTCTTTACCTCCATCCTGGCGGAGTACGTTTCTCGAAACACCGAGATACCCCGAAAGACACCTCGGGAAACAGCGGGGCGGTAAACAACCGAGGGCGCCGCTCACCAACTGGGCGAGCAACGCGTCGTTGGCCGGGGGATCGTCTCTGGAGGCGTCCGGGGTCGCGTTATCCATCTTGCCGCAGCCTGGTGACCAGGGTGATGCTCCTGTAGCGCATCCTCCTCTCGTTCAGCGGCCTCTCGAACTCGGCCTCGCGGGCGAACCGGACATCACCGGTGGCCGCGGCCTCGACGAGCGCGGCGAGGTCTTCCCGCTCCGATGGCGAGAGGCCAGAGGCGTCCCTTTCGCGCTCCTCCCGCTCGAAGAGCCGTACGCGCCGCGCGAAGGAGACGAAGATGCTGCATGGCTCGGGGCATGGGATCTCCCCGTCCCCCCGGTCGATGTCGAGTGGCGTGCTCCCGTCCACGTCCCACAGGGTCCGTTTGAGGCAAACGGCGTCATCGCAACAGGCGCGGGCCGCGTCAAGGACGCCCCCGTCGGAGAGCCGCTGTACGCGCTTGTAGATCCCGCTCTGCCTGGCTGCGTTCTCCCTGAAGGTCGTGAGCCCGAGCCTCCCCTCCCGATACAGATGCCAGTGGACGACGCCGGCGGGGTAGAGGTAGTTCACCGCGGTCGCAAGGGCGCGCGTGCCAGCAACCCTTAGCTCCCAGCCACGCCGCAGGTTCGGCGAGCTCTTGAGCGGCCTGTACTCGCCGTTTTCCGTGAGCCTGGCGATCTCCCGCGCCGCGCGTGGATCCTCGCTCACTACCAGGTCATCAGCCCGCGCGTCGTCAACGTGACGCAGCGCGTATCCCCCTGCCGCATCGGGGCGTAGGATCACCTGCCCGAAGACGCGACCATCGGGCGCAACGTCCACCCACGCCGCGAAGGCATCGCGCGAATCCGCGGCGGCGGGTCGGCCGGAGACAGCTTCAGACAACCTGCCCCTCCGCCATCATCTCGCGGGCGCGGGCTGCTATCAGGTTCGCCATCGCGGGGTGCGTGCCGACAGGCGCCCCGTAGTAGACCGTCTTGTCGTCCCTGACCGTGACCTCGCCGGTCAGGCCGAGGTCCTCGGGAATCGTCTCCCGGGTGTGCCAGCCCTCAGCGATGAACACCGGGATCAGGATCGCGTTCTCCGCCTCGACCGCATCTACGACGCCCGCTATCTCCGGTTCCTGGTCCAGAAACCCGACCTCGACCAGGTCGTAGATACCGCGCTCCCTGATCCTTCCGGCGTTCAGATAGATGACGCCGCCCGAGTTCTTGTTCAGGTCGGTGCCGTGGCCGAGCAAGACGAGGGCCGTGCGGCCCGAGACCCCCCTCCCGCGCATCAGGTCGTCCGTGCGCTCCAGTATCACATCCGGCATCCCCTCGAAGGTCCCCAATGGTCCTGCGTAATGGACGGTCTTATCACCCTTGCTTGAAACGGGTCCATCAAGCCCGAGTTCCCTCGGGATGACCTGCTGGGTGAAGTATCCCTCGGAGATAAAGGCGGGGACGACGTAGACCTCATTGGACTCCACGGTATCGAGCACGTGGCGCATGGATGGTTCCTCTTTCCAGAAACACTCAACGACCTCGTCGAACTCTCCGGTTGCCCTGATCCTTGCCGCGTGCTCGTAGACGGGCAGGCTCGAGTCCCCGTTGAGGTGCGAACCGTGTCCCACGATGACCAGAGCCCTCATACGCCTCCTCTACAACCGCCTGTACAACGTGATTCTATCAACCTCTTAGACAGGCTCGATGAACGGCTTCACTGTCTTATCCCCTGGCAGGCCTTAGCCTGTGGCTCAGGGCCTCGGGACCGTACTCGAGGGCGACCAGGAAGGCGGCGGCGATCACCGGATGTTCGGTCGTCGTGGGAGAGAGGCGGGGTTCCGCGCGCAGGAGGCCGCCGAGGTTGGCCGTCCCTTCCAGCCCGCGCCTGGAGTGGACACCGCCGGCCTTGAGGACACCGTGGGCCATACGGGAGACATCTTCGGCCTCATGCCGTCCGGCGCGGCCGGCCACGTCAAGGTCTGGCACCTCCGAGAGGACCTCCAGGTAGGCCTGGACCACGGCGCCGCGGACTGAGTCAGTGCGGGAGAGGGCAGAGAGGAGCGCCGGCCTCGCGAGCTCGCGGGTGACCTCGAAGTCCCTGGCGTACTCGCGGGCAAGGGCGTGACGCGCCGCCGAGAAGCGCATGGCGTCGCGGAGCGTGGTGTCATTGCCAGCCCCGAGGGCGTACGAAAGGGCACCGGCCATGGCCTCTTCTCCTCCGGCCTCGAGCGCCCGCGCGAAAGGCGCAATATCCGCGTGGCCGAGGTCTGCGAGAATGCGGGCCGATGGCTCCATTCGCAGGGCTGCCCTGGCGAGCGGGGCCAGGTAGCCCGCGCCCCGAGGGTCGGCGAAGCCGGCCATGGAGAGAGAGGAGAGGGTGGCCTCGAGCACCGTCTCCCCCACGCCCTTGAGATCAGACGCCGCGAGCGCATCCCGCACGGGCACGACGGAGAGCACCCTCGACTCGTGGGCGACGCGGCCGTCGAGGTAGCGGGATCCCGTCCCCGGTGTGGGGGCACTGTAGACCAGCGTCAGGGCAGTGGCGGCGCAGGCGGCCACCATGCCCTCAGGTACGAACTCCGTGCTCGGAGGCTCCATTGGCGCTAGAGCGCCCTGTTGCTTTGTCCGTCCGTCGCAAGCGAAAGAACCGGAGCCTTCTCTCCAACCTCTGTCGGCACGAGCACCTCCCGTCTCTAGCCATCCAACGCCACATTCTAACCCGAGGCCGCCGACGCTCCACGCGGACGGGTAATATACTCGTCGCCATGGCTACGGTGACCGATTACCAGGAGTTGCTCGACTATCGTATCGCGGCCGGCGAGAAACGCTACGGTGGATAGGATGCGAACTTGAACACCCGCGAAGACATCTCTCTCATCTCAGACGACGCCTTCGAGGCGGGGGTAAGGGAAGGTACCCTTGGCGTGGAGGAGGAGCTTTGGCTCGCCGACCCAGAGACCTTCAAGCTCGCCGACGGGGCGCAGCAGATTCTATCCGTCGAGCCCGCTGAGTTGTTCTCGGGTGAGCTTATAGACTGCGAGATCGAATCGAACACGGGCGTGCACGACCAGCCCTCAGGTGTCGCGGCCGACCTCGTGATGCGCCGGCGCGTACTGCTCGGGCAGGCGGAGCGGCTTGGCAGGGTCCTCGGCACCAGCGGAACACACCCAATAGGTGACTGGCGGGAGCAGGAGATCATCGACAAGCCCCACTACCAGCGCCTGAAGAAGAAACTGGGCTGGTTGATCCGGCGCAACAACACGTTCTCCGTGCACGTCCACTACGCCGTCAAGGGCCGGGGTAAGGCCATCTACCTCTTCAACCGCCTGCGCGAGTACGTGCCGCACATGCTAGCGCTCTCTGTCAACTCGCCGTTCTGGCAGGGGGAGTACACGGACATGCACTCGGCCCGCGTCCTCATGTTCTCGCGCGCCTACCACCGCGCGGGGTTGCCTGGACCGCTCACGTCGTGGGACGAGTACGTCGAGTACGTGGACACCCTCAAGCGCACCGGCCTCATAGACGCCCTCGGGGAGATCTGGTGGGACGTGAGGCTCCACCCCGGCCTTAGCACCGTCGAGGTCAGGGCTTTCGACGCCCAGACCGACCCGGCCCGCACCGAGGCCCTGATAGCCCTGACCGCCGCCCTCTGCGACATGCTTGCCCTCGAGTACGAAACCGGCGAACTCAAACCCATCCCTTCGAACCGTGAGATCGAAGAAAACAAATGGAGCGCCCAGCGTTACGGCAAGGGAGGCATCTTCCTGGACCATGAGACCCACGATGCAGTACAGGCCCGCACCGCTATAGAGACCCTGGTAGCGCACCTCGCCGAGACCACCAGCAGGGACCTCTCTGGACTCGAGCGCACCATCGATGAGCCAACCGAATCCGCACGCCAGCTCGAAGTGTGGCGCGAGACAGGCTCAACCCGCGAAGTCGCCAGAGACCTGGCAAACCGAACGGCAACGCTCTGAGTGCACGCTACGCCCGCAAGGGTTTCGCGCGCTGCGTCACTTCCCTAGTACGCGGCGTTTTGCCTGGTTTACGACGATCTGGCGGACTTTCTTGTTTTGCAGTGCCTTGATGGCGACCTTGCGTGCGGCCTTGCTCTTGATCAGTTTTAGGGCGATAGCCTTCTTCACGACTTGTCTCTCCTTCGGGTATTCACCTACGCGGCTTTACTGAGATCGCGGCGGAGCTTCTTGTTCAGCAGATCCAGGAGCGCCCTCGGTCAGGACGCCCGGTCTATCTCGGTGTGGTATCTGCTGCCCATGCGTCCGCCCAGGAACCCGCCGAGGAGCGCCACGAGCAGGGCCGCGGCCGCTGCGACGATACCGGCGAGGCCTGCCCCAGCCAGGTTGGAGGCCGCCCGCGCCGTCGCCTGCGCCAGGTTGCCGACCCCGACGGCAATGCCGGCTGGCAAAAAGCCTGAGAAGACCACGGCGACCAGGGTGAGGATCAGGACGACGATAAACGTCCACGCCAGCACCATGGCCCCGTTGCGTCCCCCGTCAAAGCGCGCGAGGCGTCCAGCCACATAACCACCGAAGAAGTAGGTAAGAAAGATCAAAACCGCAAGCACGGCGAGACCGGTGATAACAGAGGTGCCCAACTGCCCATCCGAGAAGTCGGGCGAGAAGCCAAACGGGACCAGCAAGAGCCCGGTGACGGACGAGAAGACCGCCCCGAGGACCAGGGTGAAGACGAAGCCGAGGAAGCTCGCGAGCCAGTCCACGCCCCCGTACATGTCCCTGAGCCTGTCCTCGCGCTCCTCGGCTTCCTCGAAGTAGCCCCTCGGGTAAGGGGTCGCCTCCCTGACCGTGTCGGGGCGGTTCGGCGCCCTGATGATACGGGTCTCCTCGGGCTCGGAAGAGCCCTGGGACGCCTTCTGCGTCGGGACCCGGCGCGTGGCCTCTGGATCGTTCTCCGTGGGCACCTGGCGCGTCTCATCGTCGTCTCCCAGAGGACCCGTTCTGCGACGCTCCTCGCGACCTTCTCCCGGCCTGTCGGTCATCTCTACCCCTTTACGCCGTGTCGTCGGCGGCTTGTCGTCTGTAGTACAGTCCTAGATTCTACCCCGCGCACGTCCCTGCTACCCACACGGACAACCAGATGCGGCCCCGCAGAACGATACTTGACGTAGATTTTATACATCCGGCCCACAATATGGCCGGGTTGCGCGGCCTGGCTTGTACCAGGGGCCATATGCAACGGGTGCGCCCCTTCATATCATGGCGGGTGTTGCCGGGAAGCACCCGCCCGGGGGCTTGGTAAAGAACGGATATCCGAGGAGGTAGGCTTGGCGATGGCTGACAAGCAGAGCGTGTTGCAGCAGGCGCAAGAGAACAACGTACAGTTCATCCGGCTGTGGTTCACAGACGTGCTTGGGACCCTCAAGAGCTTTGCGATCACGGTCGAGGAGTTGGAGGACGCCCTCGACGGGGGCATGGGTTTCGACGGGTCTTCGATCACGGGCTACCAGGACATCGAGGAGTCAGACATGATCGCCATGCCAGACCCCTCGACGTTTCAGGTGATCCCCTGGAGCCCGCAGGACGCGCCGACGGCGCGTATGATCTGCGACGTGAGGACGCCTGAGGGCGACCCCTACGTCGGCGACCCGCGTCACGTACTGAGGCGCGCGCTGGAGCGGGCGAACGAGATGGGCTTCGACAAGTTCTACTGCGGGCCTGAGCTTGAGTTCTTCTACTTCAGGGACTCCAAGGGCACAGAGCCGCTCGACTACGGTGGCTACTTCGACCTGACGACGCTCGACGCGGCGACGGCCCTCAGGCGCGAGACCGTGCAGTCCCTGCAGCAGCTCGGCATAAAGGTCGAGTACTCGCACCACGAGGTCGGCATCTCCCAGCATGAGATCGACCTCCGCTTCGACGACGCCATGACGATGGCCGACAAGGTGATGACCTACAAGACCGTGGTCAAGGAGGTTGCCACCCGCCACGGGGTCTACGCGACGTTCATGCCCAAGCCGCTTATAGACCAGAACGGCTCGGGTATGCACACCCACCAGAGCCTCTTCTCGGGCGGCAAGAACGCCTTCTTCGACTCGGACAACGAATACTTCCTCTCAGACGAGGCCCAGTCGTTCATCGCTGGCCAGCTGCGTCACGCGCGTGAGATCAGCATAATCTTCGCCCAGTACGTGAACTCCTACAAGCGGCTTGTCCCCGGCTACGAAGCCCCTGTCTACATCGCCTGGAGCCGCCGCAACCGCTCGGCGCTGGTCCGCGTCCCCCTCTACCACCCTGGCCAGGAGCGCGCGACCCGCATGGAGCTTCGCTGCCCGGACCCGGCGGCAAACATCTACCTGTGCTTCGCCGCGCTGTTGCACGCCGGCCTCGAAGGCATCGAGAAGGGCTACGAGCTGCCGGAGCCGATGGAGCGCAACCTCTACAACCTCAGCTCAGAAGAGCGTCAGAAGATGGGCATCGAGAGCCTGCCAGCCGACCTCGGCGAGGCGATCAAAGAGGCCGAGAACTCGGAACTGCTGCACAAGGCGCTGGGCGAACACACCTACACCCGCCTCCTGCAGCTCAAGCGCGAGGAGTTCGAAGACTACAGGGTGCAAGTTACTCCCTACGAGCTGGAGAAGTTCTTGCCTGTTTTGTAGCTAGTCAGCATTTCAGCTTGTTTGCCCGGGGTGCGGTTCTCGCCGCACCCCTCGTTCGTGGTCGGTACCCGGCACGCAATGCGAAATGTTCTCCTGCCCACGGGCCACGTCCGTGACCCAACCCCTGTAGGGGCGGGTTTGAAACCCGCCCCTACGACGAACCGTCACCGGTCTTCGATCAAGCGTATCACCTCGTGGAGAAGGGTACGTGTTGTGCTCATGGCCTCGTTTGCATAGATGGTCTCGTTGCCTGACCAGTCGCCGAAAAAGCCGCCGGCCTCGCGCAGGATCGGTGGGAAGGGGCCGCAGTCCCAGGGGTTCATTATGGGGTCGAGCATGAGATCTGCCCTGCCCGTGGCGACGAGGGCGTGGCCGTAGGCGTCGGACCAGCCACGTGTGCCTCCGGCTGTAGAGAGCAGGCGCTCCCACGCCGCGGCCCGTCCGTGCTCCCCGAAGCTGGCGGCGTCGGTAAAACAGGCCATGCCTTGCGCCAGGACTCGTGTTTGCGAGACGTGGACCCTACGACCGTTGAGGAAGCAGCCTTCGCCTGTGGCGGCGCAGACCATCTCGTCGATGGCTGGGAAGTAGGCGGCGCCGACCTCGCAGACGCCCTGTATTTCGAGCCCGATCAGGACTCCGTACAACGGTACGCCCCGGACGAAGGACTTTGTCCCGTCTATGGGGTCGAGGATCCAACGGTGGTCCGCCCCCTCCTTCTCCCCGTACTCTTCTCCAAGGATCGCGTGCTTCGGGTAGCGGGCCTCTATCCTGCCTCGGATGAGCTTCTCCGCTTCCCTGTCGGCAACGGTTACGGGCGTGTCGTCGGCCTTGAATTCAGGACGGGCCGCCTCTGTTCTGAAGTAGCCGAGCGTGAGCCGGCCGGCCTCGTACGCGGTCTGGGTGGCGAACTCAAGATAAGGTCGCAGGTTCACGCCCGTAAGATAGCATTACTCTTGGCCCCCGAGGACCAGGTACCCCCGTATTCTGGGCCGTGTTGACCCGCGGATCAGATTTCAGGTCCCTTTCCCCTATAATCTACGCGATCCTGTGTCCCCGTGAGAGGTGGTCCAGACTTGGTCAAGATCGGCGCTACGACCCGCGCAAAGGAAGGATTCGCGCCGGCGCTGCTGGCGATTGCCCTCTACAAGGGGGAGTACCCGCAGGATCTCGGCGAGGAAGCCACTAGGGTGGTGTCAGACGGAGACTTCGCTGGCAAGCCAGGCGAGACGGCTCTGCTCTACGGGCAGCAATGGCCCGCGTCCCGACTGTTGCTCGTGGGCCTCGGCGAGAGGGATCTCGCCGGCCCCGAGAAGCTGCGCCGCGCGGCGGCAACCGTCGCCCGTCGCGCCAGGACCCTCAAGCTGCGCGACGCGGCCCTCTCCCTGCCCACGCTGCCGGATACGGGGACACCACGGGAGGCCGCACGGGCCGCGGCGGAGGGGGCGAGGCTCGGACTCTACCGGTTCGTAAAGCACAAGACCTCGGCGGACGGCCACGAGCTCGACACATTCTGGCTCGTCGCCGACGATGAGGCACTGGACGAGGCCACGGAGGGGACCGAGCTCGGGGACAAGGTGGCAGCGGGGTCCGCGCTCGCCCGCGACCTCGCCAACGAACCTTCCAACGTCGCTACTCCTGAGTACCTCGCCCAACAGGCGCGCGAAATCGCCGAAAAATACGGGATGGAGCTTGACGTTCTGGACCGAGCCGGAATCGAGGGCGAGGGCCTTACGGGCCTCGCGACGGTCGGAAGGTCCGCGTCGCACGAGCCGCGTTTTATCGTGATCGAACACCGCAGAGGGGGCGAAGAGGCGCCCGTCGTCCTGGTCGGAAAGGCCGTCACCTTCGACTCTGGGGGCATCTCCATAAAGCCTTCGGCGGGCATGGAGGACATGAAGTTCGACATGAGCGGAGGTGCGGCGGTACTGGGGACGATGGAGGCTGTTGGGGCTCTGGCCCTCCCTCTGAACGTCGTCGCCCTGGTGCCCGCGACGGAGAACCTGCCTGGCGGGGACGCGTTCAAGCCTGGCGATGTGCTCGAGATGCATTCGGGGAAGACGGTGGAGATACTCACCACAGACGCCGAAGGCCGTCTCATCCTCGCTGACGCCCTCTCCTACGCAGTTCGCTATGAGCCCTCAGCCGTGATCGACTGCGCGACCCTCACCGGCGCCTGCGTCGTCGCGCTTGGGTCCCACGCCTCTGGCCTCATGGGCAACGATGAGAGCTTGATCGCAGAAGTACGGACCGCGGGCGAGACGACCGGGGAGAGGGTGTGGCCCCTGCCGCTCTTCGACGAGTACACGGAGCAGATCAGGGGCGACACCGCCGACATAAAGAACTCGGGAGGGCGAGGAGGGGGCGCCCTTACCGCTGGCGCTTTCCTCAAGGAGTTCGCCGACTTTCCATGGGTCCACCTGGATATCGCGGGAACGGCCGACGGAAAGAAGGGCAACGCCTACACTACGAAGGGCGCGACCGGCGTCCCGACCCGCCTGCTGGTCGAGTTCTTGATAGGGAGGACGCGATGATCCTGGAGATGCTAACCGTGGGCCCCTTCCAGGAGAACTGCTACATCGTCGGCGACGAAGAATCGAAGGTGGGAGCGATCGTAGATCCTGGCGATGAGGCGGCGCGTATCGCCATGGCTGTCGAGCAAACGGGGCTCGAGATCTCCTCCATAATCGTCACCCACGCCCACATAGACCACGTAGGCGCGGTCGTCGCGCTGGTCAACGAGTACGCCTGCCCGGTTCTGATGCACGCCGAGGCCGAACCCATGCTGAAGCAACTTCCAACCCAGGCGATGATGATGGGCTTGAGGTTCGGCAAGCTCCCCACCGTTGACCGTTACATCGAGGACGAGGAGGTCCTCGATGTTGGGGACCTCAGATTACGTTCGCTCTACACACCTGGCCACGCGCCTGGGCACCTCGCTTTCTACGAAGAGGAAGCGGGCTTCGTCCTGTCTGGCGACGCGCTCTTCGCCGGGAGCGTGGGGAGGGTGGATCTGCCTGGCGGCAGCATGGAGGTTCTGATGCGCAGCATCGAGGAGCGGCTGCTGACGCTTCCTGAGGAGACGACGGTCTATTCGGGGCACGGTCCGCGGACCACGATCGGGGACGAACGCGCGTCGAACCCGTTCCTGCAGGGAGGTATGTTTTGAGCGAGAGCGTCAACAAGCACAGGGAGTCGGCCCCCGAGACCGTCAGGGTCGCCATACTCACCATCAGCGACACCAGGACGCGCGAGACCGACACGGGTGGCGACATTGCGGAAGAGTTGCTGCAGGATGCGGGGCAGGAGATCGTGGCTCGCCAGATCGTCAGGGACGAGGTCGCTGGCATAAGGAACAACCTCATCGACCTGCTCGCGAGGCCCGACGTCGACGCCGTCGTCACGACGGGCGGTACTGGCATCTCGGCCCGCGACACCACCTACGAGGTCGTCGAGCGCATGATCGAGAAGCAGCTAGACGGGTTCGGTGAGATCTTCAGGATGCTCTCTTACGAGGAGATAGGGGCGGCGGCCATCATGAGCCGCGCTCTCGCTGGCGCCGTCGGCACCAAGTTTATAGCGAGCCTGCCAGGGTCGCGCAACGCGGTCAGGCTCGCCGTCGAGAAGCTCCTCGTCCCCGAGCTGGCGCACGTCGTCTTCGAGCTTCGCAAACACCAGGAAAGCAGGTAGAGATGGAGAGAGAACCCCTGTCCTCCGAGGCCGATGCGCTCTGGCGCAGGCTGTGGGAGATCTGGCAGGACAACGACGAGGAGGATGTGGTCCTCGACGCATCTGAGCTTGCGGACCTCGAAGACGACATCCCAGGCCTCGAAAACAGGATGAAGACGGCCCTCGCCTACCTCCAGCGCGCCCGCTACATCCAGTACCGCTCCGGCGTCGGAGATGACGGCATAGAGCCGATCCTCTATGACGTCTACGAGCCACGCTAAGAATACGCGGCTACCAGAGAAACGAGGAGAGTGAACAAGATGACCTGGCTACTGCTGCTCCCCCTTGCGCTCGCCGCGGGGATGGCCGCGCCCACACAGTTCGCGATCAACAGCCAGCTACGCCAGGTCGTGGGCGGTCCCGTGCTTGCAGCCGCGCTCTCGTTCCTCGTGGGGACCATAATTTTGTTTACGACCACAGCGGTCGTGCGCCGCTCCGTGCCCGAGCTGGGCCCCATCATGGGCGCGCCGTGGTGGATGTACCTTGGCGGCTTGCTTGGGGCCTTCTTCGTGTGCGCCTCGATCGTCCTCACCCCCCGCCTCGGCGCGGCGACGACCGTCGGCCTGTTCCTGGCTGGGCAGGTCATCGCCTCGATAGCCATAGACCACTTCGGCCTGTTCAGCGTCCCTGTACAGCCGGCGAGCATCCCACGCCTCCTAGGAGCGCTCCTCATCATCGTCGGCGTCGCCGTCGTCCAGAGGTTCTAATGCGTTTGCAGAAAGGCTGCGCCTCCTCTGCAAACCGCGGTATCAGGCTTTACACCTGACACCCGAAGCCTGAAACCTTTAAGTGACCGTGAGCTTGTGGCCCTGTTCCCTGTATCTAACAGCCATGTCGGGGAGCGAGATGGGATCGTAGTCTTTCGCGTGGCCGGCCTGGCCGAAGGCCTCCATGCGCGCCCTTACGACCTCCTGCATCGCGGTGCGGGCCGGCTTCAGGTAGTAGCGCGGGTCGAACTCCGAGGGGTCCTCGGCGAACGCCTTGCGGATAGCGCCGGTGGCGGCGAGGCGCAGGTCGGTATCGACGTTCACCTTCCTGACGCCGTGCTTGATGCCCTCCTGGATCTCGCGCACAGGCACGCCCCAGGTGGGCTCTATCTTGCCACCGTACTCGTTGATAGTGTCGACGAGTTCCCTTGGTACGCTGGAAGACCCGTGCATGACGAGGTGCGTGGTCGGCAGCCGATCGTTGATCTCCTCGATAATGTGCATGGCCAGGACCTCGCGGTCAGGCTCCTTGGTGAACTTGTAAGCTCCGTGGCTCGTCCCTATGGCGACAGCCAGGGCGTCGACACCCGTCCGCTCGACGAACTCGACCGCCTGGTCCGGGTCCGTCAGGCTGACCACGCCGGATCCCACGCCGTCCTCGATACCACCGAGCGTTCCAAGCTCGCCCTCGACGGTGACGCCTGCCTCGTGGGCCATCTCGACCACCTCGCGCGTTACGCGCACGTTGTACTCGAAGTCCGCCGGGGTCTTCCCATCGTCCATCAGCGAGCCGTCCATCATGACGCTGGTGAAGCCGAGCTCGATGGCACTCTTGCACGTCTCGGGCGAGTTACCGTGGTCCTGATGAAGTGCCACGGAGATCTCAGGGTAGACCTCCGTCGCCGCCTCCATGAGATGATAGAGAAAGCGGTCATTGGCGTACTTGCGCGCCCCCCGCGAGGCCTGGATGATAACGGGAGACTCCGTCTCGCGCGCGGCCTCCATGATCGCCTGTACCTGCTCCAGGTTGTTCACGTTGAACGCGCCGACGCCGTAGCCGCCGTTCGCCGCCTCGTCCAGAAGCTGCCGCATAGTAACCAGTGCCATCTGAGTAACCCTCCTATCTCGAAGTACAAGGACCCGCCACCGTGACGGAAACGGCAAGTATAGACGCTACCGCACGCCGTACCAAAGAAGAAGCGCCGTTCGCAAGGTTATCGCGCCCCACGTTCAGCCCCGAGCAATCATCGAAAGCACAAACCAAAAAAGCTGAAAGCGAGGGCCGTAAGGCCCGAAGCGTGCTGACAAGGCGCGAAGCGCCGTGCTGACAAGCGTAGCCCGCAAGGGCGTAGCGCGTGCTACTTGGCTGGGGTCACGGAGACCCTGTCGGCCTGCACTATGTAGCGCACGTACCAGTTCGGGCCCATCGTCCAGTAATCTCCGTAGTTCTCTATGCAGGTCTGCAAGGAGATCATATCCCTGCCGTCTTGCGGGCCAGTGACCCAGGTCTCGTTCGCCGTTATCTCCTTGAATCCGCTGACCTTATAGGTGTAAGTGGTGCCGTTGACGTCACCGAGGTAGATCACATCGCCTTTAGCCAGCAAGGGCAGGTCGTAGAACTGGTGATCACTCGCGGTTCCGGGCCAGCCGAGGCGGTGGGCTGCGATGTAGGTGTTCGCGCCCTTCTGCCACGGGAAGGCCGAGTTGGGGAGCTTGATGGCCCCGTAGTCCATCGCCGAGAAGTCGTTCGTGTTGGTCACGTAGTTGTCGTAGAGGCCGAGGGCCGGAATAGAGAACCAGAGGTCATCTGTGGGAGGAGTGGGCACCTCAGCCGGCTTCGGGTCTGGCTTCTTCGCCCGCTTCTCGGCCTGCTTCTGCGCGGCCGCTTTCTCGTCAGCCTTCTGCGCAGCCTCCTTGTCGACCGCTTCCTTCTCGGCCTGAGTCTTGATGTCCTCATCTTCCGAGGCCAACAACTGTGCGTCCTGCTTCTGCTCGTTTATGGCCTTCGGAGCGTCGGCCACGCCGGCAGACTTCACCCGCTCCACAACGACCTTCGCGACGGTGTGGGCGGCGGTCGGCTGCAAGTCAGGTGACCCGATTCCAACCAGGAACTGCACTCCGAAGACCGAAAGGGCCAACGACATGAGCAGGAAGAACCCGGCCCACCGGCGCCGCCTCCTGAACTTGCGTCGATCAGACCTCTTGCCCATGTACCCTCTCCGTTCTTCTCACCCGCGCAAAAGTCGTTCGTGATCCACGTTACTACCGCGTCCTCGCAACATGCGCGCGATTTTATCAGCACTTTTCGCAAAGCGGTAGAGGAGATAGTGAACATTTCTTAATGACCGGCAACGTTTTTGTGTCTGGGCCTGACGCTTCGCGGGCCGTGGCGGTGGTTTCTGACACTGGTCCGACGGGTGAGATAAGGTAGTATAGGCGTCGCTTCCGAGATCACTCCCGGCTACGGCGTTGTCCGAAACACCGGCGGGTTTGGGGCCCGGCGATCATCGCCGGAAACTGGCTAACGTTTCGAGAATCACAGAGGGGCTTGCGGTTGAACACGGAGACAAACAGATCGAAGGGGAGCTTGTCTGGGGAGTCGACGCTTGTGGCAAGGGGGCTCAAGAAGAGCTACGGGCACTTCCAGGCGGTCAAGGGCGTCGACTTCACGGTGTCAGGTGGGGAGTGTTTCGGTGTTCTTGGTCCCAACGGGGCCGGGAAGACCACGACGATGAAGATGATCTACGGGGCCGTAATACCCACGGCCGGCGAGCTCGCCGTGGCCGGCCTCGACGTGTACAGGCACGAGCGGGAGATAAAACGCCGCATCGGGGTCGTCCCCCAGGAGAACAACCTCGACGACGAGCTCGAGGTACGCGAGAACCTGCTGATCTACGGAAGGTACTACGATCTCCCCAAGAAGGTGGTACGCAGCAGGACCGACGAGTTGCTCGACTTCATGCAGCTTTCGGAGAAGTCCGATGCGACGGTCGAGCAGCTCTCAGGCGGGATGAAGCGGCGCCTGCTCATCGCGCGGGCCCTGCTCAACGACCCCGAGATCGTCGTTCTCGACGAGCCGACGACTGGGCTCGACCCGCAAGCGCGCCTGCTCGTGTGGGACAGGTTGCGCGAGCTCACGGCAGAGGGCAAGACCCTGATCCTCACGACCCACTACATGGAGGAGGCAGCGCGGCTGTGTGATCGGCTCGTCATCATGGAAAGGGGTTTGATCATCGCTGAAGGGACGCCGGGAGCGCTGGTCGAGGAACACGTCAGCCCGCAGGTCCTCGAGTTCAAGGCTGACCACAGGTCTCTCGAAGAACTCATCCCCACCATCGAGGCGGCCGCGGACGCCGTCGAGCGGACCGGCGAGGAGTCGCTCCTCGCCTATACCGAAGACGCTGATGCGCTCCTTGGCAAGGTGCGCGGCTCCGGGGTGGAGATACAGAACACCGTCTACCGTCAGGCCGGGCTCGAGGACGTCTTCCTGCGCCTCACCGGCAGGAGGCTGATCGAGTAATGGGCACGATAAGGATACCCTCGGCCCGCGGGTCGTTCCGGGTGTTGCAGCGCAACTTAACCATATTCCGCAAGTACTGGAAGACCATACTGTTCCCCAACTTCGTCGAGCCGCTCTTGTATCTCGCGGCCCTTGGGCTTGGGCTCGGGGCTTTCATTCAGCAGGGCGGCATCAACGGACAGAGCTACGTCCAGTTCGTCGCACCAGGACTTCTCGCAAGCAACGCCATGTTCGCCGCCTCATTCGAGAGCACGTTCAACACTTTCGTCAAGCTCAAGATCGACAAGATCTACGACGCGATAATAACCACGCCCGTCAACGCTGAGGACGTGGTAGCAGGCGAGTACCTGTGGGCAGGGACACGCGCGGCGCTCTACGGCACAGCGTTTCTGGCGACGATCGTGGTGCTTGGGATAGTGTTCGGGGAGCCGCTCGTGACGTCGTGGTGGGCCCTGCTCTTGCCGCCGATGCTGCTTGTAATCGGCGTCATGTTCAGCGTAATGGGCACGTTGTTTACAAGCCTGATCCAACGCATAGACCTCTACGCCTACTACTTCACTCTGGTCGTGACGCCCCTGTTTCTTCTGTCCGGCGTTTTCTTCCCTGTGGATAACTTTCCCCCGCCGGTCCCTCAGGTCGCCTGGTTCACCCCGCTTTATCACGCGGTCAACGTCTGCAGGGAGCTCGCGACTGGTCCCTCTGCCGCGGTATTCGCGGACCTCGCCTGGATCCTCATCTTCACCGGCGCCCTCGCCCTGATACCCGTCCAGATCATGCGCAGGAGGCTCATCGGCTGAGGGTCGGACTCTGGTAGGATGTCCCGATGGAGGCAGAGCAGTTCACCGTACGCTACTCGGGGCCTGACGACGACCCCGCGATAGCCGCCCTCGTGGTGGAGGGATTCCTCGACAAATTCAGGCCCGTCTTCGGCAGGAGGATGGACCGCTCGCTCAAGGTGATGGAGAAGTGGATCAGCCTGGAGCACGCCTCGGGCGGGGTGACGTCGCTGGTTGTAGAAGGATACGCAACGTCTGAGGTCGCCGGCAGCGTCGGCGTAAGGACTGAGGCCTCAAGGGAAGACGTGCTGGCCCGCGGCCTGTGGAACTCGCTGACCCGAAACCTGGGCTTTCCGAGGGCCGTGTGGGCAACCACCCTGCTCTCCTTCCCCAGGTACACTTCCAAGCCCTCAGAAGCCTACGTGGAGCGGCTCGTGATCTCGCCCTCCTTCAGGCGCCAGGGAATGGCGCGACGCCTGCTTGCGGCCGCCGAAGACCTCGCCAGGGACGCGGGTAAGGAAACCATAGGGCTGCACGTGACAGGCGACAATCTGGGTGCCCTGCGCCTCTACGAGGCCGAGGGTTACGTAGAAACCTCACGCCAGAGATCCCTTCTCACCGCCTACTTCCTCAACATCCGCGAGTGGCTGTATTTGAAGAAGGAGCTGTGAACAGCTCCTTCTTCAGCACGCTGCCGTAGGCAGCTTGTCAGCACGCGGAGCCCGACAGGGCGCAGCGTGCTGTTAATCGTCGGAGTGGCCATCCTGGTGTCGCTCTGTGGACCCGAACTCGCGTCGCGTCTCGGGCCAGTCGAAGAGGTCATCGGGAAGCTCAGGCAGAAACGCCTCGTCGGAAGGCTCACGCCTGGCGCGGGTGCCCCTTGGTCCTTCTGCGGCAGGGTACACCTCCTCGGGATGCGGTGGCCTGTTCCTGGGGGGGTACCTTCCGTTTTGCTTGCGGACTACTTTGGGCACGCTGTCGCGTTCGGCTTCGTGCTCCTTGCGTTGCGGGGGGAGATCCACCGTATCGTCCGCCGGGGCGGTGTCCACGATTGGCTCGCCTTCTTCCTCCAGGTAGTGGGTCTCGGCCACTCCATCCTCATCAGGGGTGGCTACTTCTTTCGTCTTCGTGGTCGGTTGGATGTAATCCAGGTAGCGGGCGTCGCCGGTCAGAAACGCGAGGATCTGGGCGTTGAACTCGCCGGTGCGTTCGATCATGGGCAGGTGGCCGCATTCGTCTATAAGGCAGATCTCGGCCCTGTCCACGCCTCCCGCCCACACCCCGACCGATTGGGGGTCGACTATCTGATCCTCCTCCCCGGCGGCGACGAGGAAGGGAATCTTAATGATCCTGGCCTGCCTGGCGAGCCTGCCACGGGCGATCTCACGCCTCGCGATGCTCAGGGTCTTGGAGACGGCGGCTGGCGTGGAGCGGCCGGCGTCGTCTACGACCTCTTCGGTGAGGTCGTCGGGGTCGGCGACGAAGGGCCGCACCCAGGAACGGCGGACCGGACGCGCCACACGTCCAAGGGCGTAGAACAGGGGACCGATGACAGGCAGGGTGGCGAGCCACAGCATGGTCGGCACGTCGATCTGGTCCTCGTCGGCCGGGGTGGAGACGACGACGAGGCGTCCTACGACGTCGGGATGATCCGCCGCGAGCTTCACGGCCATGGCCCCCCCGAGGTCGTGGCCGATGACGTTGGCGCGTGTCAGGCCGAAGTGGGCGCAGAAAGCATAGAGGAGCCTGCTCCCGTTTCGTACCCCGTATCCCGAGAGAGGCTTGTCCGACTCCCCGAAACCGCTCAGGTCGAGCGTATACACGGTGAAGCGCTGCGCCAGCCGCCCCGCAAGCTGTTCCCAGATGCGCGACGAGGAGAGCCAGCCGTGTACGAGTACAACGGCAGGCCCGCCGCCGATGACGCGGTAGCGGATCAAAACCCCTTCGAGCTCCAGATACTCCGTGTCGCGGGCGCTCTCAACCTCTCTGGTGTCGCGGCCGAGTAGGACCGAGGCAGCAAGGACAACCACTACCACCACCAACACGACTATCAATACGATGCTCACAGCCGCCATGATAACGCAAAAACGGACCTACAGGATACCGCCGCCCCGCACGAGCCATCGACCGTTCATGCCCAGAACAGGCACGACCAGGCCCCTCCCGCAAGCGAATACAAAGAACTCAAAAACTCAAACCCTGACAAGCGAGGGCCGAAGGCCTGAAGCGTGCTGACAAGGCGCGAAGCGTGCTGACAAGCGAAGGCGAAGCCAGAGCGTGCTGACAAGCCGCCGAAGGCGGCGTGCCTTAGTTACCCCAGCGGCTCCTCACGATCCGCCGGATAACGAAGGAGGCTATGATCGTGGAGGCCAGGGAGAACCCGGCCTGTAGAACCGCCTCCTTCACGTCGTCCCTGACGCCGCGGACCTCCGGTTCCTGTATGAGCCTATCTGCGAGCTGGTTCGCGAGCATGTAGGCGATCCCGGTTGCCAGGATCGAGATGATACGCTTTTCCATCTCGTCGTTCATAGTTCGGCACCTCCACCGAAGGGAGCACTATTTCCAGCTAGCTTACCCACGTTCCCGGTCAACCAACCTTCTCGCCCCTGTAGAGGCATTCCAGCTGGGAGCGAAGCAGGGTGCGGTCGTAGAGGCCAGCGTGGCACTCGATACAGAAAAGCACCTCCTCCGGGCGTCCTGGATGCAGGTCGTTGTCCATCATGAAGTCGAGTAGCTCCCTGTACTCTTCGCCGACCTGGTCCACAAACTCAGAGAACGAGATGCGGCCAGAGATCAACCGCTCGCTCGCTTCGCAAGGATCGAGCTGCCCCAGGCGGCGGTTGGTGTGCCTCACTATGAGCCCGGGCGCGATGTCCCCGAGACCCATTCCCTCCTTCATCACCAAGATGGTCCCTTTCTAGCCCCCGGAGGGGTCGATCCCCATTTTCCTGACACCCCTTAGACCGCCGGCACCCCATACGCTGGCGGTTCGTGCAGTCTACGTTCGGGCGCGCGTTTTGTAAAGCGCCTCGCCGAGACCCTTCACCCGGAACGATATACTCTCGAAGAGATCGGTTCTGACGAAGAGATATGACGTGCCGGAAGGAGGGTATTACAGGTGGCCCGTAGCGTAAACGTCGAGCGCGGAGCGCGTGTGGTCGTCGTTGGCGCTGGTTTCGCCGGGGCCTCCCTGCTCAGGCACCTTCCTCCCATCTTGCGAAGGCCTGGCGAGACCCTCCTGATCGACCGCCGGGACGAGTACACTTTCGCACCCCTGATCCACGAGGTCGCGGTAGGCCGCGTGCATCCCGAGAGCGTCAGTTCACCCATAGCCCCCGTCTGCGCCGGCGCCTGCGAGTTCCTTAACACAGAGGTGTCGGGGATTGATCTCGATGAGAAGATCCTCGAAACCCGGCAGGGTCCCGTCGGCTACGAGTATCTGGTCCTCAACCCCGGCAGCGTCGTCGCCGAGCCGGGGCCGCACCTGCACCACTACTTCCAACCCTTCTGGAGCCTGGACGACGCCCTGCGCCTGCGCCGGGCCCTGAGCGATGCCTGGCGGGCGTCCACGAGCCCAGGGCCTCCGCCGCCTCCAGGCATCCTGACCGTGGCCATCGTCGGCGGGGGGGCAACCGGCGTGGAGGTCGCGGCCGAGGTGGCGACGCTCTTCGACTACCTTGGGAAGCGCTCTCACCGCAGGCCGTCGGAAGAACCGCGGGTCGTGCTGTTGGAGGCCACGCATCGGCTGATGGATTGGCTCGACCCGTACTTCGACAAGGTCGCGAAGAAGACGCTCTCGGGCCTCGGCGTCGAGGTACGCCTGAACTCCCCGGTGGAGAAGGCGGCAGACGATGGAGTCCTGGCCGGCGAACGCTGGCTGAGAGCAGGGACGCGGGTGTGGACTGCAGGTGTCGAGGCCCCACCGCTGGTCAGAGACCTGCCAGGGGACCACGACGCAGCAGGCCGCTTGCACGTTGACCAGTATCTCGCACTCTCGGATCACCCCGAGGTCTACGTGCTCGGGGATGCCGGACTTTACACCGAACCGCGCCTCGGCCCCCTACCCCCCACCGCCTCGGTCGCCGTACAACAAGGACCGTGGGTCGCGCGTGACCTCAAACGCCAGTTGCGTGGCGCCGGCAGCCGGCGCGGCAGGCCGCCTTTCCGCTTCTTCGACAGGGGCTACGTCGTTAGCCTTGGCCCCGAGAGCGCCGTGGCCGACGCCGTTGGCCTCAAGCTACGAGGCCCGGCCGCCCAGGCGCTCTACAGAAGCGTCCTCCTGTACTACATGAAGAGCAGGCGCGACAGGGTGCTCACAGGCGCCGACTGGGCGATGGAGCGCACTCTCGGCCGAGTGGGGTTTTAGGTGCCAGATGGCACCCGACTATTTCAGGCACGTCTTCTAATTTCACGCGGGTGTACCAGACGTCGTCCGGATAGATAAAGACCACGGGCCCTTCCTCGTGGCGACGGGTACAGGCGTTGCGGAGCACGGAGGACGAAGGTATGCCGCGCCGGTCCACCTCTTCCCTGAAAGCGCCGAGCAGTTCGCCGCCGCCCTTGGCGCCGCAGCGCCCCTCGCCGGGGGTGGCGCACACGAAGATCTGGCACAATTTCCTCACGCCCAGATTCTATGCCGCGGCCAGGATAAGTCCAGGTGCTCGCATTTGGGCGGTTCACGAACCGCCCCTACAGGGGAACCGTTCTAAAAACTCGTGGCTGTCAGGCCGGTCTCCGTGCGCTCCTGGATACGCCTCGCCATCCCGGTCTCCTTCGCGCTCTCGGCGACCGATTCGGCGACGGCGGGGGCTACCCTCTCGTCGAAGACGGATGGGATGATGTAGTCTTCGGAGAGGTCCCCCTGTGGGATCACGCCTGCTATCGCCTCGGCGGCTGCGAGCTTCATCGGTTCGTCGATCTCGCGGGCCCTCACGTCGAGTGCGCCCCTGAAGATACCGGGGAAACACAGGACGTTGTTGATCTGGTTCGGGTAGTCGCTGCGTCCAGTGGCGATGATCCTCGCCTTCCCTATCGCGACCTCCGGCCTGATCTCCGGGTCGGGGTTGGCCATGGCGAAGATTATGGGATCGGGGTTCATGCTCTCGACGTGATCGAGGGTCAGAACGTCTGGCGCGGAGAGGCCGAGGAAGAGGTCGGCCCCGGCGACGGCGTCTGATAGGTCGCCTGTCCTGCCTTCCGGGTTGGTGTTCTCGGCGAACCACCGCTTGGACTCGTTGAGGTCCTCGCGCCCCTCGTGCACGATGCCCTTTGAGTCGCAACCCACGATGTTCCGGGCCCCCGCCGCCATGATGATCTTCGCGCATGCCACACCCGAGGCGCCCACGCCGTTGACCACGATGCGGAGGTCCTCCACCACCTTACCGACGATCTTGAGCGAGTTGATCAGGGCCGCCATCACCACGACGGCAGTGCCGTGCTGGTCGTCGTGGAAGACGGGTATGTCGAGCTCTTTCTTCAGTCGCTCCTCGACCTCGAAGCACCGCGGGGCCGAGATATCTTCCAGGTTTATGCCGCCGAACGCGGGGGCCAGGTTCTTGACGGTCGCGACGATCTCGTCGGCGTCCTTGGTGTCGAGGCAGATCGGGAACGCGTCCACGTTGGCGAACTGCTTGAAGAGCGCGGCCTTCCCCTCCATTACCGGCATCGCCGCCCGCGGTCCGATGTCCCCGAGCCCAAGTACAGCAGTTCCGTCCGAGACGACGGCGACGGTGTTGCGTTTAATGGTGAGGTTGAAGGCCCGCTCCGGGTCGTTGGCTATCGCCCTGCAGACCCGGGCGACGCCAGGCGTGTAGACCATCGAGAGGTCGTCACGGGTACGGATCTGGAGCTTCGAGCGAACCTCGATCTTACCCCCAAGGTGCATGAGAAACGTCCTGTCCGAGACGTTGATGACCTTGACCTGCGGAAGACCCTCGACCACCTTGACGACCCGCTGGCCGTGCTCCGAGTCACGGGCGTTGACCGTGATGTCGCGGGTGGTCCTGTCCTGGCTCATACGCACGATGTCGACCGCGCCGACCATGCCGCCGGCCTCCCCAACCGCCGTCAGGATCTTCCCAAGGGTCCCCGCCTCGTGCGGAAATTCGACGCGCAAGGTCATGCTGTAGCTAGCACTTGGTATCGATTCCATCCTGTAGACTCTCTCCCTCTCTAGCCCCGCCCCACGCAAGGCACGGGCGCAATTGTATGTCAGCTCGGCGCTTCGCGCCTCGCAGCACGGCGCCGTTGGCGCCGTGCTGACAAGCGGAGGCGCAGCCGGAGCGTGCTTATATAGGTAGATAGCCTGGATCTTCGGGAAGGTCGGTCCCGGGAAGGGCGTCGTGGCGGGCCAAGAACCATCTACCGGTTTCGGTGCTGGGGCCAGCCTCCCCGGCGGCCTGTTCGAGGCCGGCCCGCAGCTCGTGCAAGAGCGGCGGTCTCTCGCCGTATGTGACCATCTCGAGCTCTGCGGCGACGGCGGCGTCGACGAACTCGCCCCAGCGGCGCGAGGCGGGCGTGTCCGGCCCGGGCGGTGAGGCGAAGGCGTTCTTGATCTCATCCGGCAGCGGAGCCTGTGCTAGCATCGTGGCTCGCTCCTCGTCAGGGACGCCGGCCCGCTCGTCCAGGTAGCGGCGGGCGGCGAAGAGCAGCAGCCGCGAGGGGACGGTGCGTTTGTTCCACGAAGCGGCAACCACCTCCCAGTCGATAAAAGATCCAGCATACAGCCTGTGCAGGTCCACGAGGTCATTCTAATGTACGCTACGCCCTTCTGGCTACGCAGCACGCTTCGCCGGGCTAAAAACCGCTGGAGTAGGTGCCGTTCGAGACATCGAGGTCGCTCTCATCGGCCTCGGGGAAGTCGAGTTCCAGATCCCCTGCCGTGGCCTGTGCCATGTAGTTGGACCAGATGTCCATGGGCAGGGTCTCGCCGTTCGGCTCCTGTATGCCGTGGACGCCGACCAGGGATCTACTGCCCTCGGGATAGCCGACCCATACGGAGGTGCACAGGCGGGGCGTGTAGCCGACGTACCAGGCGTCCGCGAAGTTGTCTGTGGTTCCCGTCTTACCCGCGGAGGGGCGTCCAATCTCTTCGTCCAGGTCGTGGAACATGGTCGCCGTCCCGTCCTCGACCACGCCCCTCAAGACCTGCGTCGCGACCGCTGCCTGGTTGCCCGTGAGCACGCGGCTTCCACCGATTTCATGGTCGTAGACCGCCTCGCTCTCGCCGTAGCTGTTCCTGTCGATGCTCTCGATGGAGTAAGGCTCGCGATGGATGCCTCCACCTGCGAAAGTCGAGTAGGCCGAGGCCATGTCGAGCGGGCTGACGCCTGTACCAAGGCCGCCTATCGCGGTCGACGGGTAAGGGTCCACGGGACTCGTGATGCCGAGGTCTTCGGCCGTCTCGACGACGTTGTCCAATCCCACGTCAGCGGCCAGCTGCACGAAGACCGTGTTGTCCGACTCCGCCATGGCGTCCGAGACCGAGATCTCCCCCCGCTCTATGTAGTCGTAGTTGTGGATCTCGTAGTACTCGTCCTCGAAGTCGAAGGTCAACTCGCGAGAGATGTAGGTGCTCTCGGGAGAGATGTCATCCCTCAAGGCCGCGGCGAGCACGATGGGCTTGAAGGAGCTGCCGGGCTGCCGCCTGGCGTCGAGGGCCAGGTTGAACTCACCCTCCTGGCCCGCCAGCGCCCTTATGGCGCCGGTCTGGGGCTCAACGGTTACGACGGCGGCTGAAGGGTCATCCTGCCAGGAAAGAACGTCCTGCGACGACTCGACCGCGGTGTGCTGCAGGCCGGAATCCATCGTCGTGTGAATCCTGAGCCCCCCGGCCTGCAGCGCCTGCGGCCCGAGCTTCTGTTCCACGTCGCGCTTGACCTTCTCCAGGAAAGGCGTGTACGCTGGGTCTTGCGGCGGCGGGTCGGGGGCGAACGTAAGGGGTGCTGCTTCGGCTCGCTCTCGCTCTTCGCGGGAGATCCTACCCTGTTGCTGCATCAGCCTGAGGACGCCGTCCCTGCGCTCGCGGGTTTGCTGTACGAAAACATCCCCGTCCCAGGTGATATAGGCCGACGGTGCGTGGAGCAGACCGGCGAGCGTGGCCGCCTCCGAGAGGTCGAGGTCGCTGGCACTCTTGCCGAAGTAGCGCTGCGCCGCCGCCTCAGCCCCGTAAGCGCCGTCACCGAAGTACACGGTGTTCAGGTAGGCCGTGAGGATCTCGTCTTTGGTGTGCTGGCGCTCGTAGGTGAAGGCGAGCGCTGCCTGGACGAAGCGACGGCGGAAGGAGGTCTGGAGGCGCTCGTCCTGGGGAACGTAGAGGTTCTTCATTAGCTGCTCCGTGATAGTGGAGCCGCCCTCCTCCACATGCCACGACCTCAGGTCGGTCCATGCCGCGCGGGCGAGCCCCTCTGGGTCGAACCCGTAGTGGTCGTAGAAGCGCCTGTCTTCGACGGCGACGACCGCCCCTGGGAGATACTCGCCGAGACCCTCGAAGCCGACGGTCTCACGGCTCTGGGCGACGGGGAACTCTCCGATCTGGTGCCCCTCCTCGTCGTAGACGTAGGAGTTCTCGGCGAGCTCGGGGTAGGTCCTGTCGAGGCCGCCCTCGAACTCCTTGACGACGAACATGTAGAGGCAAGCGACGACGACAACAGCGGATACGCCAAGGACCAGAACGAGGTTGAAGAGGGCGCGTAGTCCCCGCACGAAGCGTCCGAGCGGGCGCTTCTTCGATGTCTTCGTGCTGGTTTCGAAGAAGTTATTCACGGCCCTCCCGACGTAGTCTACCCCAATCGGGTCCCGGTCGGAAAGCGGGCGAACGCGCAGATGGTAGGATGCGCTCATGCCGGAGTTGGACTGCGCGGTAAGACGCATCGGGGACTACGAGAGCCGCACGGAGGAGTACGAGGTCGTCTACTCCGTAGGGCAGGCATCGCCGCGCGGGTTGCGGATCAAGTACCAGGCAGCCAGGGCCTACGAGATAAACGCCGCCCTCGACGCGGCGGTCGAAGTAGCCAGAGAGGCGATCGCCGAGGACGAGCCCGGCCTCAGGGGCCCCACGCACGAAGCCCTCGCCAAGTTCTCCTGGCGCGCGATCCAATCCGCCAAATACGAAGAGGGCGAGCCCGTCAGCTCTAGTCTGGAGTATTGAGCGACGAGACGGAGCTGATCATGGTGCCCGGTCCGCGGCGAGGGCGGTTCGCGAACCGCCCCTACAGTCGGATCTCTCTAGCGATGCGCCGCTATTAGCTGCGTTAACGTGACTCGACCCTCGTAGAGGGCGGTGCCTACCACGACGCCTACCACGCCAGGCGTTCTGGAGAGGGCTGCCACGTCATCGGTGCCGCGGACACCGCCGCTGGCGATGGTGGGGATCGCTTTCGCGACGGCCGCGGTGCCTTCGAGGGCGGCGCCCGCGTTCATGCCGTCACGGGTCACGTCGGTGTACAGGACCGAGGCGATACCGTCGGCTGCCAACTCTTTGGAGAGGTCGAGGACCGGGACTCCGCTCGACCTGCGCCAGCCGTGCGTCGCCACGACCCCATCCCTGGCGTCGACGGCGACGACCAGAGAAGGACCGGCCTCCCCGACTGCACTGAGCCGAAGTTCTCTATCCCCGACGGCTGCCGTACCCATAACGACGCGGTCCGCGCCAGCCTCGCGCGCCGCGCGCAGGTCTTCGAGGCCCCTGATGCCGCCTCCCACCTGTAGCGAGACGTCTACCGATCCCGCGATGCGCCTGATGAGCGCTAGCTGTACGGGCCTTCCGGCCTCGGCGCCATCGAGGTCGACTACGTGGATCGCCTGAGCCCCCTGACGCTCCCACTCGCGGGCGCGGGCGATGGGGTCGGCATCGTACTCCTTGCTACTGTGGAAGTCTCCCTGCTTGAGGCGTACGCACCTGCCGTTCCGCAGGTCGATCGCCGGATAGACGGTAAAGTAGTTCTCCCGCGCGTCCATCAGGGTGCTGGTCCGAGATCTGGTGGCCGCGGCGGTCCGTGTTTCGACCACCACTCCTCGGCGGTGATGCCCATGAGGATGTCGTCCCAGAAGCGGCCTCGCGTCCAGTGGTTCTCCCTGCGGCGCCCTTCCACAACGAAGCCAAGCTTCTCGTACATAGCCTGCGCGCGGGCGTTGTACTCGAAGAGGTCGAGGTTGATCTTGTGGTAGCCGAGCACCGCAAAGGTGTAGTCGAGGAGTAGCGCGCTCGCCTCTGTGCCGTAGCCCCTGTCGAGGTACGCAGGGTCCCCGATAATGATCCCGAACGTCGCCGAACGGCTCGGCAGGTTCTCGAGGTTCCTAAGCACCATCGCCCCGATGAGGGTGCCTTCGGCCTCGATCGCGAGTAAGAGAAAGCGATCTGTAGTATCGAACTCCCCTGCATCGTAGCGGCGCTGCAGTTGGTTGAGGTTCTCTGGCACCCCGAGTCCACCGTAGTGAAGGCTGATCTCCGGCTCGGAGAACAACTCCTGGTAACGCGCTAGATCGGCACGCTCCAACGGACGCAGCCTGACGCGCGGACCGCGAAGCAACGTCTCACTCGACACCCGGTCGCCTCCCATTGTCATCCTACGCCCTCGCCCACGACAGGAAGTTCTCGTACAGCTTGAGCCCTGCCCCGCTGCTCTTCTCGGGATGGAACTGGACGGCCACGAGGTTCTCCCTGCCGGCCGCGGAACAGAAACGGGTCCCATAGTCTGTCTCGCCGATGAGATCCTGCGTCTCATCCGGCTCTGGATAGTAGGAGTGAACGAAGTAGAACGCCTCACCGTCGAGACCATCAAGAATCGGGTGGTCCCTGACCAGAGACAACTCGTTCCACCCGATGTGCGGGACCTTGAGCCCGTCAACCCCGAAGCGCACCACCCTCCCCGGCATAAGACCGAGCCCCGCCGCATCGGGCGACTCCTCGGAGGCCTCGAAGATCACCTGCAACGCGACGCAGACCCCGAGAAATGGCTTTCCCGAACGAAACGCCCCGGTGCACGCCTCATCCATCCCTCGCTCCCGCAGCTTCCTCATGCAGTCCCCGAAAGCCCCGACGCCTGGAAGCACCACAGCGTCAGCCGCCGACACCACCTCAGGGTCGGACGTAAGGTCCACCCTGGCGCCGACCTTCTCCAACGCCCGCGTTACGGAGAGCGTGTTGCCGGCGTCGTAGTCAACGACGGCGATTTGTAAGGTGTCAGGCTGCCTAATCAACGATCCCCTTCGTCGAGGCGCTGCCGGATGGGCGTGGGGCGATGCCCTCACGAAGGGCGACCGCGAGCGCCTTGACGCCAGACTCTATCTTGTGGTGGGCGTTCTCGCCGTAGTGGCAGTTGAGGTGGAGGGTGAAGCGCCCGTACTGGGTGAAGGCGCGAAGGAACTCGGGGAAGAGCTCGACGTCGAAGGTCCCTGTCTTCTCAGGCATTGGGCCGAGGGTGCAGGTGAGGTGGCTTCTGGCCCCGAGGTCGACGACGGCCGTACTGAGGGCCTCGATGAGCGGCGCGCTCGCGTCAGCGAAGCGCGTGATGCCGCTCCTGTCGCCAAGCGCCTCGTCGAAGGCGCGGCCAAGCACGAGCCCCGTATCCTCGACCGTGTGGTGGTCGTCGACCCACGTGTCGCCCTTCGCCTCTACCGTGAGGTTCATGCCTGAGTGGTGGGCCAGAAGGTGCAACAGGTGGTCCAGAAACCCCACGCCCGTCGCGACTCCGGCCCGTCCTTCGCCGTCGAGGTCGAGGTCGACCCTGACGAACGTCTCGGCCGTCTTCCGCTCCGCACTACCCTTACGCGCCATCTTCCTCCCGCCTCTCTAGAGCCAAGGCATTCTAACGGACAACGACCGTCAAGTGCTCTTACCCCATTCGCGTCGTGACGCTCGCGGCGTGATTTTCGAAGCCTTCGAGGCGGGCCAGTCGCTCGACGTGCGGCCCGAGGTCCCTCAGGGCGTCCTGGGTGAAGTGGATGTAGTTGGTCCTTGCGAGGAAGTCGTGGGTGCCCAGGGCTGATGCCCAGGTCGCGGCACCGCCAGAAGGCAGGGCGTGGGAAGGGCCGGCCGCGTAGTCGCCGAGCGCGACGGGGCTGAAATCCCCAACGGCGACCATGCCGACGGCGTCGAGGTCCTGCAGGACGGCCTCGTGGTCCTCGGAGATAACGTGCGCATGCTCGGGGGCGTAGAGGTTGCTGATCCTTACCGCTTGCGCAAGGTCCTCGACACGTACAAGCGTCACGTGCTCGGCCGGCTCACCGGAGAGGAGCGGCTCGACGTCCGAGATCAAACGCTCATCGGGGGTGAGAAGCACGGCGGAGGCTCCGGAGAGGTGCTCGGCCTGGGCCATCAGGTCGCGGGCCACGCGTTCGGGGAAGGCACTCGCGTCGGCGATGACGACCACCTCGCTCGGTCCCTGCGGCGCGTCGATGCCAACGGTCCCGAAAACCTCCATCTTCGCCGCCGTCACGTAGTCGTTGCCTGGACCCACGATCTTGTCCACAGCGGCCACGCTCTCCGTACCGTGGGCCATGGCCCCGACGGCCTGCGCGCCACCGACGGAGTACACCTCTTCAAGCCCGAGCAGGCCTGCGACGGCCAGTACGTGGGGGTCGGGCAGACCATCAGGGCCAGGAGGGGTGCAGACCCTGATCTCCTGTACTCTCGCTACACGGGCAGGGACGGCTGACATGACGAGCGTGCTCGGGTAGGCGGCATGCCCCCCCGGAACGTAGAGTCCAACGCGACGGATCGGCCGCACCCGCTGGCCCGTCGTGGCCCCAGCGCGGCTCCGCTCCCACGAGCGATCCATCTCACGCTCGTGGAACGCGCGGACGTTCTCTATGGCCACCCCGAAGCTCTCCTTCAGGTCGGAGGGAAGTGACGCGACGGCGCGGTCTATATCCCCCTGCGGAACCAGGATCTCAGACGGCCTGACACCGTCGAAGCGTTCTGTGTACTCGAGAAGTGCCGCATCCCCCCTGTCGCGAACGTCCTCGATGATGCGGCGCGCGGCGACCCTGATCTTCTCGGAGAGAAATCCGCCTGGGCGGCGCAATTCGCCGACTACCTCGCGGGGTTCCATGTCCCTTGCGTCTATCTTTCTAACCAACGGGCGCGCTGCTCCCCTCCATGGCGTCGGCGAGGGCTGAGATCTCCTGGTGCCGCAGGCGGTAGGCGCCGCGGTTGCAGATAAGACGCGCTGTGGAGGTCGAGATCTCATCGAGCACGATCAGGTCGTTCTCGCGCAGCGTCGTGCCCGTCGCGGTGAGGTCGACTATGCACTCGGCGAGGCCCACGAGGGGGGCTAGCTCAATGGAGCCATGAAGCTCGATGATCTCGGCCTGGCGGCCCATGCGCTCGAAGTAGCGCCTCGCGGTGTCTGGGAACTTGGTCGCGACCCTGACGACCTCGGCGTGCTCGATGGCCCGCCGCACGTCCTCGGCCCTCTTCTCTGGGGCGGCCAGGATCATACGGCACCTCCCCGTTCCGAGATCCCTCAGTTCGACCACGTTGAACGCGTGCTCCTCGAGCACGTCCTTGCCGACGATGCCGACATCGGCGGCCCCGTACTCGACGAAGACGGGTACGTCGGAGGGCCTGCTGACGATGAACTCCGTGCCTCCCTCCCTGTACACGAGCCTCCGCCCGTTCTGGCGAATGACGTCCGCGGGAAGTCCTGCCCCTTCGAGCGCAGTGAGGGCGTCATCGAAGATCGCACCCTTCGGCACGGCGACGCGCAACCCGCTCACGGCAGCACCATCCTCGCGACGGACTCCGGGCTCATGAACGCGAACTCTCCGGGAGGGTCGGCGGTGGCGAGCTTGACGCCGCCCGTGGCCGGGTAGGAGATCCAGGGCGCGTCGATGCTCCTCGCGTACTCTGCGGCGGCCTGGGGGGGAAGATCTTCAGAGAGGTGCAAGAGGGGCACTCCGTTCTCACGCAAATCCGCCGCGGTCTCGACGCCACCTACGTCGCCCCCGACGAGGACGAGAAGGGGCCGTGGTCCTTCCTCTGGCAGCACGGAGAGGAGCCTCTCCAGGTAGATGGCGAACCCTGTCGCTGGCATTTCGTTCCCGAACCGTTTGAGCAGGTTATCGTAGCGTCCGCCGTTGGCGATGGTGAACCCGAGGCCGGAGGCGTAGGCCTCGTAGACCGCACCCGTGTAATAGTCGTGGCGCCCTGTGAGGCCGAGGTCCAATATGACGGCACCTAGCGCACCGTGCGCCTCGAGATGACGCAGGATCTCCCTCAGGTTTTCCAGGGCAGCCCTCGCCTCCTCCCCCACCACGAAACGCGCCGCCTCCTCAAGGACCGACCCCTCCGTCGCGGGACCGACGAGGCGCGGGATGCCGCGGACGCCGGCGGCCGCGTCGGCGGGAAGACCATTCGCAAGGGCGTCGACGGCGACGAGGTCCTTCGCGGCGAGGGCCGCCGCAACCGGCGTAGCTGCCTCCGGGACGACGTGCCGCAGATAACCTGAGTAGAAGGCACTTTGTCCGAGCACGACCGCGAAGTCGGAGGGAGCCTTCAGGCCGAGGCTCTGCAGCACGTCGACGAGGAGCGCGATGGTCGCTGCATCCTCCCTTGGGCTTGCGGAACCGACCACCTCGACGCCAGCCTGGTAGAGTTCGGCGCTCTGCCCGCGGCCTACGCTCGCGCGTCGGTATGCGGGAAGGACGTAGGAGAGCTTGTGTGGCCCTGGGCTTCCTGCGAGGCGCTGGGCGACGACGCGGGCTATGGGCGTCGTCATCTCTGGCCTCAGGAGGAGCATCTGGTTGTCCTGGTCGAAGAGCTTGTAGGAGGCGTCCCTGAGGCCGTGCTCTTCGATCACCTCCGAGTACTCAAGCGCAGGGGTGAGGACCTCCCTGAACCCGAACAGCCTGAATCGTTCCCTGATACGCGACTGCACGTCGAGCAACCGCGTCGACTCAGGCGGCAGCACGTCGCGCGTGCCCGGCGTGGTGGCGAACTTTCTAGGCGTCTCACGGTCCATAAGAGAGGCTATCTTAACCGATGGGCACGGTTTTGACGGTCCCTGCGCTCCACGGTATCCACTCCGCGCTTCGCGCACAACCGGCCGGCCTTCCGGCTGCCTCCGGAAAACGAAGCGCCACCCGAGAGGTTAGACTGGGGCGGGCAAGGCGTGGAATGGTCACACGTCTTCGAACTCTACGATGGAAGGGGGTAACCGGGTGCTTGAAGTCTGGGGTAGGAAGAACTCGTTCAACGTACAGAAGGTGCTCTGGTGCTGTGAGGAGCTCGAAATTTCCTACCGGCGCCACGATGCTGGCGGTCTGTTCGGGGGCACAAACGAAGACGAGTACCTCGCCCGTAATCCGACCGGCCTCGTGCCGACGATCATCGACGGAGATTTCGCCCTGTGGGAGTCCAACACCATCGTGCGCTACCTTTCGGCAAGTTACGGGGCCGGCAGCCTCTGGCCCGAGGACCCGGCGGAGCGGGCGCTCGCGGACAAGTGGATGGACTTCCAGCTCGGTACGTTCTTCCCCGCCTTCAAGAACGTCCTCCTCGGCCTGGTACGCACCCCTGCAGAGAGGAGGGACCCGGCGAAGATAGAGGCCTCCGCCAGCAAGACGGGCGAGGTCCTGACCGTTCTCGACGCGCACCTCAGAGACAATGAGTATGTCGCTGGTCCATCTCTCACCATGGGCGACATCGCCCTCGGGTCGAGCGTCTACCGTTGGTTCGAGTTGGACATAGAGAGGCCGGACGTGCCCGCCCTCGAGGCCTGGCACACGCGTCTCGAAGGCCGCCCCGCTTTCCAGAGTACGGTCATGGTCTCCTTCGCGATGGAAGACCCACCGCGCCCCAAGGACTGACCCTACTCGAATACGACGGTGCGGCCTCCGTCGACCAGGATGCGGTCCTCCAGGTGCCAACGGACGGCGCGGGCTAGGACCCGGCGCTCCACCTCGGCGCCGAGGCGGACCAGGTCACCCACGGTGTCGCGATGGGTGACGTGGGCGACATCTTGATGGATTATTGGCCCAGCATCGAGCTCCTCGGTGACGTAGTGGACGGTCGCGCCGATGGTCTTCACGCCCCTCTCGTGCGCCCTGCGGTAGGGGTCAGCCCCGGCGAAGGCCGGAAGGAAAGAATGGTGGATGTTGACGACCCGATCGGGGTAGGCGCGAACGAAAGCCGGGGAGAGTATCTGCATGTAGCGGGCCAGCACGACCAGGTCGACGCCGTGCTCCGCGAGCAATCGAAGTATCTCCGGTTCCTGCTCGGCTTTCGTCTTTCGGCTCACCGGCAGATGGTAGAAGGGGATTCCGTATGCCTCGACCTTCGAAGCCAAATCGGGGTGGTTCGAGATCACTAGCGGTATCACAGCGTCTAGCTCCCCTGAGTCCCAGCGCCAGAGCAGATCCGTGAGGCAGTGGTCGTAGCGGGAGACCAGGATGGCCATGCGTTTGGGGGCATCCGTGTAGGATAAACGCCAGTCCATCGCGTACTTGCGGGCGAGTGGGGCAAACGCGCCCCTGAACTCGTCGCGCTCCAACCCGAAGCCGCCGCCTTCGATCTCCAGCCTCATAAAGAACGTTCCGCCGGCATCGTCCTCGCCAACATACTGGTCTGCCGAGAGAATGTTGCCGTCGTGCATGGAGATGAACGAGGAGACCGCCGCGATCAGGCCCTTCTTGTCGGGGCAGGAGATGAGGAGTCGGAGGTTGTAGCCCACGGTCCCTGGTCTCTAGCGCCGGATCTGGGTGACGGTTGGCTGGTAGAAGAAGTCAAGCAGCCAGTCTGCGGCAATCCTTGCCCTGCTCTGCGGGCTCTCCAGCTTGTAGAGGTACGTCATGCGCCAGAAGAGAGCCGCCAGGTGACCGCTGAAGTTGAAGCCCATGATGTCGTTGACGGCGAACTCGCTCCCAAGCTCCACGAGCTGCCCGAGCGACTGGTAGCGGAATGGTTTGAACTCTTCGCCGTCTATCGCGGCGAGGATGTTCCTGGCGACGGTTTCGCCCTCTTGCACGGCGGCTTGGGCATTCGGCGATACGTGAGCCCCGTCCTCGTCCACGGTGGCCGCGCAGTCGCCGACCCCCCACACGTTCTCGTGGCCATCGACCCGCATAAAGCGGTCAACCACAAGACCCTTGCGTTCGTCGTGGGGGAACGGGAGGTCATCGAGCTTCTTGCTCGCGCGGGCGCCCGCTGTCCAGATCACGTTCTCAGCCGCGATCTCGCGTCCGTCCGTCAGGATCACCCTGTCTGCCTTCACTTCCCTGGCCTTGGTGTTGTTGATCACCTCTATCCTGAGGTCGTGAAGCCGCGCCTGTGCGACCCTGCGGAGGGCGGGATCTAGCTCCTTGAGCACCTCCTTGTTGGCGTCTACGAGGATTATCTTCGGGCGGTCCGGATGTATGTTCGGGTAGTCGGGGACGAGCAGGTCGCGAAGGAGGTTGTGAAGCTCGGCGGCGACCTCGACCCCCGTCGAGCCGCCCCCGATGACGACAAAGGTGAGCTTGGAGTCAGGCACATCGCCCCCCGCCAGGGTCGTCTCCTCGTAGCGCTCGACGACGCGGTCGCAGATTTGCTCCCCCGCCCCTATACCCTTTATGCTTATCGCGTGTTCTTCGACGCCGGGGATGCCGAAGTACGCCGGTTGTGCCCCGAGCGAGAGCACCAGGTGGTCGTAGGGAAACTCCCTGCCAGCGGCCTTGACCACCCTCCTATCTGGGTCTACGCTCTCGAGGTCAGCCCGCCTGAAGCTGGCGCCGAGCCGGATGAGCGTCCGGCGCAAGGGCTGAGCTACGTTGTGTGTCTCGACGTCGCCCCCGATGACGCTCGCCAGCATGGGCCAGAAGGTAAAGTAGTTCTCCCTGGAGATGAGCATGACGCCCACGTCGTCGCGCTCTCTGGTCAGCCTGCAAAGCTTCGCGACCGCGTTGTAGCCAGCGAATCCACCGCCAACGACGAGCACCTTGTTGGGGAAGTCCCGGTACGGCACCCTCTCCCAGGCCTCGTACCTCCGACTCTTACCGGGGAAGAAATTCCGCCGCAGGACCTCGACGCCTACCGCCCCACCGCCGATCGCAAGCGCCCCCTTGAGCAAACCGTTCATCGCATCCTCCCCACTCTGTAAGGTCTGTACACTCCATTCTCATATACCCGTCTTCCCGATACCATACGCCGCAACGCCTGACAGGCGCGATGACCCTCGCCGAGCCGGCCCAAATCTACGCGAGGGGAAAACGACAGCGCCAGAAGCCACGGGGATACAGGACCGTAAGCATGTGTGCCGAACAAGAACCGGCGCCCGCAACTACCCCATTGACGACGGTACCGGCTCTGGCGATCTACCCGGCCGAGAACCCAACTTTGCTATCCCCGGCCTCAAAGTCGACGAACCGGACGGGAACCAATCGAATTACTGGCGATTCCGGATCTGGGTCACAGCCGGGTCGAAGAACAGGTCGAGCATCCAGTCAGCGGCGATCCTGGCCCTGCTCTGTGGGCTCTCCAGCTTGTAGAGGTACGTCATGCGCCAGACGAGAGCCGCCATGAAACCGCTGAATTTGATGTTCATGACCTGGTTGACGGCGAAGTTGCTCCCCATCTCGACGAGTTGTCCGACAGGCCTGTAGTCGAAAGGTTCCGGTTCCCTGCCTTCTATGGTTGCGAGTACGTTTCTGGCCACGGCTTTGCCCTCCTGGACGGCGGCCTGGGCGTTAGGTGGAACGTGCTCACCGTCTTCCTCGACGTTGGCCGCGCAGTCTCCGATGCCCCAGACGTTCTCGTAGCCATCGACGCGCATGCGAGCGTCCACC
Organism: Rubrobacterales bacterium; assembly: GCA_038199875.1. GTDB lineage: Bacteria > Actinomycetota > Rubrobacteria > Rubrobacterales > Rubrobacteraceae > Rubrobacter_D. The sequence goes on along the minus strand of JBBPYN010000132.1, from coordinate 3,417 downwards.
TTGAGGCCACTCCTCTCGTCTGAGGGAAAGTCGAGGTCATCTAGTTTCTCGCTGGCGCGGGCGCCTGCGGTCCAGATCGTGTTCCCCGTAGGCAACTCTCGCCCGTCCGAGAGGATCACCCGGTCGGCTTTGATCTCCCTGGCCTTCACGTCGTTGTGTACTTCGATCTGGAGGTCGGCCAGCTTCTTGCGGGCAGTTCGACGAAGGGCAGGGTCGAGCTCCTTGAGTACCTGCTCGTTGCTGTCGACCAGCACTATCTTTACCCTGTGCGGGTTTATGTTCGGGTAGTCGGGTGCCAGGATGTCGTGGACCAGGACGTGCAGCTCGGAGGCGACTTCGACCCCGGTAGCGCCACCGCCGATAACGACGAACGTGAGTTGCGAGTCAGGGACATCGCCGCGGGCGAGCGTGGTCTGCTCGTAGCGTTCGATCACGCGGTTGCGTATCGCCTCGGCGGCTCCAATGCCCTTTATGCTGATGGCGTGATCCTGGACGCCAGGTATCCCAAAGTAAGCCGGCTCGGCCCCGAGAGCCAGGATCAGATGGTCGTAGGGGAACTCCTGCCCGTCGGCGGTGACGAACTGATGCTCCGCATCTATGCTCTCGAGGTCGGCGCGGCGGAAACTGGCACCGTCCCTGATCAGGGCCCGCCTCAAAGGTTGGGCGACGTTCTTGGTGTCTATGTCGCTGCTTATGCAGCCGGCAAGCATGGGCCAGAAGGTAAAGAAGTTCTCTCTGGAGATGACCATTATCCCCAGGTCGTCCCTTTGACGGGTCATCTTGCAGAGCTGCTTCGCCGCCGTGTAGCCTGCGAACCCACCGCCCAGGATCAGTACTCTGTTGGGGAAGTCTCGGTAGGGTGCGCGCTCCCAGGGCTCGTACCGCAGTCGTGCTCCCGAGAACAGCGCCCGCCGCAAGACCTCGACGCCCACTGCCCCACCGCCGATCGCAAGCGCTCCCTTGAGCAAACCATTCATCGCACCCTCCACACTCTCTAAGGTTCGTGCGCTCTATTCTCATATATCCATACCCCCGATGCCATACGCAGGAGCATCGGACTGGCCCGACCCACGATGCTAGTATGTCGCACGTGATCATCGACGGATCCAGCGAAGACCTGCGGCCGCTCAAGGAGCGGCTGGCGACTATCAGCGACCTCTACTCTGCCGCTTCGGTACTGGCGTGGGACAGGCAGACGTACATGCCTGAGGGCGGCGTTGGCGGCCGCGCCGAGCAACTCGCGAGTCTGGCCCGCATCGCACACGAGATGCTCGTCTCGGATGAGACCGGCAGGCTCCTCGAAGACGCCGGCGAGGCTGAGCCCGGCTCAGACGATGCGTCCCTCCTGCGCCTAGCGGCCAGAGATCCTGCCCGACATGCAGCGCGGCGAGTTCGGCGCCGTTTACAATCTGTAGATTTTCTGCTGGATTACCTTTCAGGTGTCTCGGGCGTCTCGTGGTCCAGCTGTCGTTTGACAAACGCGTTTATTGCGTACAGTACGGCACCGAGCACCAACAACGCGCCTGCCAGCAAAAACGTACTCAAGTCCTGCTGGGTGAGCAGGCCCGCACAGACCAGGATACCGAGTACCGGGAATACGGTAGGGGCGTGGAAGTGGTCACGCTCTACTGTGTCCCGGCGCAGTACCAACACAGCGATGTTCACCATTATGAAGGCCAGCAGAAGCAGAACCACGGTGGTGCTCGCCAGGGTTTCGAGGTCGCCGCCAACTACGATCAGAATCATAGCGAGCACGGTAGTAAAGATGATCGCCACCCACGGCGTCTGGCGGTTCGGACCTACTCTGCCGAGCAAAGAGGGCATGACGTCTTCCTCCGCCATCCCGTAGACCAGGCGCGAGGCCATAATCATGTTTATCAGGGCGCCGTTGATGAGCGCAAACAGGGCAATGAGCGAGAACAGCCAGAGCGGAATACCCAGGTTACTCACTTTTACCACCTCGAGGAGGGGGCCGCTGGAACCAGCGAGCCGCCCGGTCGGGACCACCATCGCGGCGGTGATGGTAACCAGCAGATAGAGTACGCCCACGATCGCCAGCCCGCCGAAGAGTACGCGGGGGTAGGTCTTGCTCGGTTCCTGGGTCTCTTCAGCGATATTGACCGAGTCCTCAAAGCCGATCAGGGCATAGAACGCCAGGGCCGCCCCGGCGAGGGAGATACCAAGGAGCCCGGAAACTCCGCCCTCCTCGAACTCGAAAGCCCGGCTTGGCTCCCCGGTTCCGGTCGCAAGCGCGATTATGCCGATCAGCACGATCAACAACAGCCCGAAGAGCTCGATCATCGTAAAGGTCGCGTTGACCTTGACCGACTCCGAGATGCCACGGTAGTTGATCAGGGCCAGCAACACCATGACCACCAGCGCGGTGAGTATCGCGGGTATCGAGATGAACTGGGACAGGTAATCGCCGCCGAACGCTATAGCGAGGCCCGCAGCGGAGGTAATACCGGACAGAACCACCGCGAAGGCTACCATGAAGGTCAGCAAAGGCGTCTTGAACGCGTAGTGGATGTATACGGCCGCGCCTCCCGCCCGCGGGTATTTGGAAACCAACTCCGCATATGCGAACGCGGTAAAGAGAGCGAGGATGAAGGCCAGTAAGAAACCAGACCATATCGCCCCACCCGTTATGGCACCGACCTCACCGACGAGCGCGTAGATCCCGCCCCCCACCATATCGCCAACGATAAAGAACAGCAGCAAGAGCGGGCCAACCGCCCGCTTTAGTTGCCCGCTTTCCTGCTCACGGGTTGTTCCTGCCTGGTCACCTGATGCCTCCACGACCCCACCTGCCTTTAATATCGTCAGCCCGTAACATGCATCCCTTCCACCGTAACTATGTGAATAATATCTGAACTGAACCTGTGACGCTTGGAACCGGGCATGCTCAGGAAACCTGCTCCGTGTACCTTTGTGCACGGCCTTGTCTCGGGCGACAGGTCACAGCCATCAGGCACTTCCAGAAAGATACGTCCGAGGACTGGGTGGGGCGAGCTACGTTCGTCAGAGAAGGCTCGCCAGCCGCCGCACGCCCTCCTCGATCTGCTCCGGTGTCACGGCGCAGAACGGTAGCCGCACGAACCTCTCGCCGTTCGGTTCTTCCCCTCCGTCCGAATCTGCGAAGAATGCCGATCCCGGTGTAAGCACCAGCCCTATCTCGTTAGCCCGGCCCACCAGATCCTGCGTGTTCGCGTCTTCCGGGAGCATCACGCTAACGAAGAACCCGCCGGAAGGGATGAACGCCTGGGCACCTGGCAGCTCGCGGCGAACGGCGCTTGACATCGCCTTCCAACGCGGCGTGTACAGGTCCTTCAGCCGCTCGACGTTCGGCCCGAGAAGCCCGCGGCGCAGGTACTCTGAGACGGCGGCCTGCGTCGGTAGCACGGGCGAGAGGTACGT
>JBBPYN010000131.1:0-17722 GCA_038199875.1 Rubrobacterales bacterium | reverse complement strand
CCTCACAGAACAACTCTTCCCGGTGCACAGCGAGGAAGCCGTAGAAGGAGTCCCGTCCCACGTGATCCAGATACGGATGGTCGCCGTCGTCCGGATCCGAGTGTCTCCCGAGCATCGCAAGCACCTCCTCGTTGACTTCCGACAGAAGTGTACTCAAGCAGCCAACTCACGGGGACTTTTCGGCCACACTTCTAGGCGCTCGCCGCGCTCGACGGTAAGGTCGACATCAATAAGGACAGGATCATCGTCGAAGGCCATTCCAACGTCGTTGAGTTCGATCACCTTCCGGCCGCCCCTGACCCTGCCGCGGAGATCAAGGCCAATCTTGCGCCGCTCGAGCACGGGGCGCTCGACTTTGTCCATGCGGTCGATCTGTCGCTGTTTGTTACGCGCCTGCTTGATATGACGTTCGTTGACCACCATGCTGGCCCAGAGCTTGAAGCGTCTTATCGCCTCCTCTAGCCGCGCTATCTCCTTCTGCTGCGCAACGTAGAGTTGCTGCTGGCGTTTGAGCTTGAGCTCGCGCGCCACGGAATAAGCCGAATAGTTGCCTGGCCAGATCGTGATCCTGCCGTCTTCCAACTCGGCGATCTCCTCGACGGTCTCGTCGAGCATGTACCTATCGTGGGAGACCACGACGACAGCGCCTTCGAACGCGCGCACGATGGCCTCCAGTAGCTCCCTGCGCCCAGCGTCGAGGTGGGCCTCTGGCTCGTCGAGGAGCAAGACGTCGGGACGCCCCGCGAGACAGGAGGCAAGGACCGCCAGCTTGCGCTGCCCGCCGCTCAGGTCCCTCATCGGGCGCTCGAAATCTCCGTCATCGAGACCCAGGGATCTCAGATAACCGCGCGCCTCACCCTCGAAGCCAGGCCCGCCAAGCTCCGTGAAGCGGCGCAAGAGCCGCTCCTGTCGCTCGAGTACCCGCTGCATCCGGCGCAGGTCCGATGCCACCCCAGGCGAGCCGAGCTGCTCCGCGCACGCTTCCAGTTCCTCCTGAAGATCCGAGACCTCAGGCCTCGCGGCGCGTACGACCTCCATCGGCGTGCGTCCCTCTCCCTCGACGTACTGGGGCAGGGAGGCGACGCTCAATCCCCGACGGCGGATGACCTCTCCCCCGTCGACCTCCTCGGTGCCGGCGAGGATGCGGAGAACCGTGGTCTTGCCCGCGCCGTTGCCGCCGACGAGCCCGATCCTCGCCCCCGCGTTGACCTTCAGGTCCAGCCCCCGAAGAATTGTCCGTCCGCCATAGAATGTCTCTACGGACCTCAGCCCGACGAGGGTCATGCAACGCTCCTATCTTCGATACAACGTATGCCCACCAGGCGAATGATGAAGCCCGTGCTACGCTTGCGCATCACCCATTTGGACGATATTTGAGATCTAGCCACCCCGAAGCCGACCATCGACGTAAAGCGTAGCAGGACGCGTGTAGCCCTCGCGCAGGATACGGTCCCGCAGGGCGTTATGCCTTTCCCGCAACCGTCGCGCGGTCACCGGCGACAACGAAGACAACACTGCGGGCTCGTCTTCGGATAGGACCAGCTTCCCGAGGTGACGAATCACCTGTGGTGGAGATACTTGCCACCGCACCTCCGAAAAGAGTTCCTCATGCATGGCGACCAGACGCTCCGGCGGCCCTATCCCGTACACCTCGATTCCGTACGCCTCACGCCTCAGCTCCGCTTCCAGTTCCTCGTCCTCGAGCTGAACCGCCGCCTCGGAGTCGACGAAGTCGCCCGTCGCCACCCTGCCACCGGGCCTGGCGACAGAGCCTAGCCCCGCCAGCGCATCTTGCGGCCCACTCTCACTTACGTCCAGCTCGTGGAAGAGGCCTGAAGAGTAGACGAGGTCGAAGGTTCCTGGGGCGAATGGGATCCCGAGGATGTCCCCAGCGAGAAGGTGTACAGGGGTAGAGAGTTCAGCCCCACCCAGAGAATACTGGGTCCAGTCAACGCGTTCTGAGTCCAGGTCGATGGCGGTCAGGGTGCCGCGCTCTCCGATCCGCTGGCTGAGGCCTTCGATCCAGAGCGGTGAGGAACCCCCGGCGTAGAGTACGTCGAGGCCACTAATGTCTCCCAGAAGATCGAGCTCGTTGTCGCAGAAGGAGATCAGGTCGTCTTCGAGCTCCTCCTGCTCTCGCGGCGTCAGTTGGTCCACTTTGTATAATCTCCTCCGTCATGAAGGTGATCGTCGCAACAGAGATCGTAAAGTATCACGGTGGGGACCTTAAGGTCCTCTCCGGCGCGACGCTCTCGGTCGAGGCGGGGGAGAAGATCGGGCTTGTCGGCCGCAACGGCGCGGGCACGACGACCCTGCTCGAGATCCTGGCCGGAGACTCGGAACCGGACTCGGGCTCGGTCGCGCATCCTGGCGACGCGAAGGTCGGTATGACGGCCCAGAAGCTCTACGCGGGGGAGCGTGGAGCCCTCTCGGTAGAACAGGAGATGATCTCCGCCTTCGAGCCCCTGATAGCCCGCGAGAAAGAGCTCGAGGAACTCGGTACTCACCTCTCCGAGGACCCTTCCGATGATCTCATGCAGCGCTACGGCAGGCTGCAGACCGAGTTCGAACGCGACGGCGGCTACGAGTACCGCGCGCGGGCGGCATCGACGCTATCTTCTCTAGGCTTCGCCCCAAAGGACTGGAAGCGTCCCGTCGGCTCGTTCTCGGGCGGCGAGCAGAGCCGCATCGCCCTGGCCCGGCTGCTTTTGGAGGAGCCTGACCTGATCCTACTAGACGAACCGACCAACCACCTCGACCTGCAAGCCATAGAGTGGTTAGAGAGCTTCGTGAAGGGGGCGAAGAGCGCCGTCCTGGTCGTCTCCCACGACCGCTACTTTCTCGACGCCGTGGCAGGTTCGATCCTGGAGCTCGAAGACGGCCGTCTCCACCGCTACCCCGGCAACTACAGCAAGTACGTGACCGAGAAGAAGGCCCGCGAGGAGCAGCTCGCCCGCAAAGCGAAGGCAAACGCCGAGCGCAGGGCCCAGCTCGAGCGCTTCGTCGAGAAGAACGGGGCCAAGGCTTCCAAAGCCAGCCAGGCCAGGAGCAAGCAGAAACTCCTCGACAGGATGGAGAAGATAGAAGACCCCAGAAGCGCCTCGAAGAACGTCAGGGTTGACCTCGGCGGGACGGCCGCGCGGGCCGGGCGGGTCGTGCTCGAGAGGGAGGACGTGCGCTACGCCCACGACGACGCCGACCAGCCGCTGCTCGAAGAACTCGACCTCGTCGTTGAACGTGGCGAGAGGGTGGCGTTGCTAGGTCCCAACGGTACGGGGAAAAGTACGATCATGTGCCTCGCCACCGGCGAGCTCTCCCCGCAAAGAGGCATGGTACGTCCTGGCAACAACGTCAGGCTCGCCTACCAGGACCAGCAGCTTGCCCGCCTCGATGACAGGAAGACCGTCCTGCAGGAGGCAATGGACACGACGGGCTTCGACGCCCCCGAGGCCCGAGACCTGCTCGGGGCCTTCCTGTTCTCCGGTGAAGACGTCTTCAAGAAGGTCAGATCTCTCTCAGGCGGCGAGAGGAACCGTCTAAGCCTGGCCGAGATCGTGGTCAGCGGGGCGAACCTGCTCCTGCTCGATGAGCCGACCAACAACCTGGACATCCCCGCCCGCGAGGCCCTCGAAGATGCCCTCCTGGAGTACCGGGGCACGATGTTCTTCATCTCCCACGACCGCTATTTCTTGCGCAAGCTGGCGACCAGGGTCGTTGACCTGGAAGGCAAAAAGCTCAGGAACTACCTCGGCGGCTATGACTACTACCGCTCCCACCGCCGCCTGGACGAGGGCCCGAAGGGCGCCAGGGGCCGTCCGCGCAGGCGCGTCAGACCAGGACAGAGCAAAGAGCAGAGCATCCTCGCCACCCGCCTCGTCGCGGTGGAAGGTGAGATCGACGCGACCGAACGCCGCGTAGCCCGCCTCGAAAAAGAGCTGGCCACCTCAGAACTCTACTCAGACAGCAAACGCTCCCGCGAGGTCATAACCGAACACCGCCAGCTAAGAGACGTTCTCGACAACCTGTATGCCGATTGGGGAGCGCTACTCGAAGAGGCCGAAGAAGCCGATTTGTAGAAAGGTAACAGGTTTCAGCTGCCAGCCAGAAGCCGAAAGCGAGGACCGCAAGGTCCGAAGCGTGCTGACCAGCTAGAAAAGTCGGGACGAGAGGATTTGAACCTCCGACCTCCTCGTCCCGAACGAGGCGCGCTACCAGGCTGCGCTACGTCCCGACTGAGAAAAACATTATAGCAGTCAGCCATCGACTGTCAGCCACAACCCGCTCACGCGAAAATGAAATACTGACAAGCGAAGGCGTCAGCCTGAGCGTGCTGACAAGTGACCAAAGGGAACGTGCTGACAAGTGGAAGCCGAAAGCTGGAGCGTGCTGACAAGTCGGCGCAGCCGGCGTGCTACACAGCGATAAACGCCGCATCGCGGCCGGCGTAGAGTTCAAGGGCGCTTGCGATGGCCTCTGCGACCGTGGCTGAATAGTAGGGATCTGTGGCCAGGTTCATCTCTTCGGGGTTGGTAAGGTGGAGGGGTTCGAGGACCACGGCCGGGATGTTGGTCTCGCGCAGTATCTCGAAAGAGCGGCCGAACTCCCCGATATCGCGGGTACCCAGGGTCTGGCTGATACCCCGCTGCAGGTAGGCGGCTGCCATGCGGCCCCTGTGCGACTGGTAGCCGAGTCGCCCGAAGTAGAAGGAGGCCGTACCGCAGGCTGTCGGGGTCGGGTGCGAGGCGTGGTGGATGGAGACGATCATCCTCGCTCCAGAGGAGTTCGCGAGGAAGGCCCTGTCGGCTGCAGAGACCTCCTCGTCCCCGCTCCTGGTCAGGAGGACCTCCCTCGCCGGCAGTATCTGGGCAAGTTCTTGGGCCACCGCGAGGTTGAGGTCGGCCTCGGAGATTCCCGCCTGGCTCTCGTACCCCGTGTCCCTGCCGCCGTGGGCGGCGTCGACGACCATGGCCCCTGAGAAGAGGTCGTCGGTAAAGTAACCCCCGCTCTTGTCGGGGAGCTGGTGGGTGCCAAGGGACTGGGCTGCGTAGGTGTTGAGGACTTTGAAGACCGCGGCATCCACCACCCCGTCGTCCCGCAGCCCTGCGTTCTTCTGAAAGTCTCGCACGGCCCTGACTGTACGGGGGTCGAAGAGGCCGTTCACGGCCCCCGGGTCGAACCCGAGATCGTCGAGCATCTGCTGCAGTTCGACGACATCGGCCCCCCTGAAGGGCGGCTGCCTCAAGTAGAGCAGGCGCCCCCCTGGCCTGTAGTCGGCCTCGACGATCTCACGCCAGGTAATAGGACCCACCAGCCCATCGGCGAGGAGCCCGAGGCGTTGCTGGAAGGAGCGAACGGCGAACTCCGTCCTCTCCCTGAAGACGCCGTCTATGCCGCTGTTGCCCAGATCAGAGCCAAGGGCCTGCAGGCGGGTCTGAAGGTCCACGACCTCCCGCCCCCTGTCTCCCCTACGCAGCGTACGCACGTGCCGAACCGGTCTCCCCTTCGTCCAGAGTCCTCGCGCCGGCCAAAACGCGAGCGCCGGGCGTCATCGCCCGGCGCTCCGGAGAGCCGACTCTTGCTTGCTCCTCTAGCTCTCGACTATCCCCAGGATATCGTCGGCGTCGAGGATCATGTAGTCCTCACCGTCGAGGCTGATCTCGGTCCCCGAGTATTTGGCGAAGACGATGACGTCGCCCTCGCTGACCTTGACGCCGTTCTCGAACTGGCCGACCGCGACGACCTCTGCCGTCTGCGGCTTCTCCTTGGCCGTGTCGGGGAGCACTATCCCAGAAGCCGTCGTCTCCTCGCGCTCGACGATCTGGACGAGCGCCCGCTCTCCCAAAGGCTTGAACTGCATGTCTTTGACCTCCTCATTTGTTCGTACTTTCTACAACGCCCCGCGCCAGTCTTACCCGGCTCTACGGGGCTTACGCGCCAGAGATTGTAACCGCGAGGGTTGCTCTTCGCAATTACAGGCCGAGCTGTGCCGAGAGTTGGTTCTTCGGCAGGGCTCCTATCGCCTGCTGGGTGACCTGCCCCTCCTCGAAGCGGGCGATGGTCGGGATGCTCGAGATGCTGTAGTTCATAGCGGTCGAGGGGTTGTCGTCAACGTTGACCTTGACGAACCTGACGTCCTCGCGCGACTCGGACATCTCCTCCAGGATCGGGGAGATACGCCGGCAAGGCACGCACCAGGGGGCCCAGAAATCCACTATAACCGGCCTCTCCGACCGCAGAACGTCGCTCTCGAAAGTCGCGTCCGTAACTTCGGCTACCGCCATGCTCTCGAACCTCCGTAGGTCTCTTCGGTAATCTTCGCCGAACATTCTAGCACGCGAGCGGCGCCGTCTCGGCCTCCGAAACTACCTAGAGCCGGCTCTCTTCGAGACTGCGCGAGAAGACCTCGACCCGCACGGAGTCGGCCAGCTCTTCGGCCCGACGCGCCTCGAAGAGGCCGGCCCCGAGGGTCTCGGCGTTGGCGGCGGCACACCCAGCCGCGAGCCTGACGGCCTCGACCGGGGCGAGGTTACGGTGCAAGAGCCCGGCGAGGAGCCCGGCGAGATAGGCGTCGCCACTCCCTACCGTCGAGACGGCCTCGACCCTCGGGGCGCGCGCAGAGACGGCGCCGTTCTCGGTGCTGAGGTAGGAGAGCCCCTCTGGTGAGGTGATGCAGCCGTCCATGGCACCAAGCTCCACGAGCCTTCTGAGCCCGAGAGGGAAATCCCCGTCCTCGATGAAGTCGAAGCCGACGACGCTCTCGGCCTCGTGCTGGTTCGGGCTCACGAGAGAGGGGTTGGCCTTCAGCGCGGCCCTGAGCACGGACGGAGGCGAGTCGACCACCGTGTAGAGCCCGCGCTCCCTCGCGCGCCGCACGAGGCCAACCAGGAAGCTCTCGTCCAGGTTCGGCGGCACGCTGCCGGCGAAGACGACTGCCGTCGCGTACTCCATAAGGTGCTCCAGGCGCCTCGAGAACTCCTTGGCCTCGGCCTGGGTCACCTCTGGACCGTACTCGTTGATCTCGGTCTGCGTCCCTGCCATGGGGTCGATGATGGCCGTCGATGTCCTGGAGTATCCCTCTATCTCGACGAGGTCGAAGGGAATGGCCGCCTCCGAGAGGCCGTCGCGGATGGCGTCCCCGTTGCGCCCGCCGGCGAACCCGGCAGCGAGGACTGGCACGTCGAGGGTACGTAGGGAACGGGCGACGTTTACGCCCTTCCCGCCAGCCAGCATCATGCTCTCGGGCGCCCTGTGCCTGTGGCCGACAGTCAGGCTGGGAACGACCAGCGTCCTGGCAACGGCAGCGTTGAGGGTCACGGTCAGTATCATGCCTCTCCCTAACCTATCTCCTACTCGAAAATCCCCTCCACGGTATACCACACCCGCTGCCCGAGCGAGGCCTTTTCGTAGCCCTTCTTCGCGACCAGCGGGGTCTCCCCGACCTTGTTCCCGTCGACCTCCACGACGACCCGGCCGAGCACGGTTCCCGCCCCTGCCGAGTCGGGTAGATCCGTCGCCAGATCCACATCGCGCTCCACGTCGGGGCTCGCGTCGACGAGGCCGGCCACGCTCCCTTTAGCCACGAGGTCTACGCTCTCGTCCCGCCTGTAAGGTACGCCGATGGTGGCATAACGTCTGCCCTCTAGTACGAGGTCCGTACGGTCGTAGGCGGCGAAACCGTAGCGCAGTGCCCTTACCGAGGCCGCGAAACGCTCTTCTTGCGAATCGAGGATCACGCACACGTACGACTCATCTCCCCTGGCGGCCGAGGAAACGAGCGACTCGCCCGCACCAGGGGTGGTGCCGGTTTTGATCCCCGTGGCCGGCCCATATGTGGAGAGCAGTACGTTGGTGTTGGCGAGCGGAATCTCCCTGGAAGGGGTGTAGATGGTCGCGTACTGCGTCGAGACCATCTCCCTGAACTCGGGGCTCTGCATGGCCACTTGCGCCATCGTGGCCAGGTCCTGCGCGCTCGAGTAATGGCCCCTTTCGTCGAAGCCGACAGGGTTCTCGAAGTGGGTGTTCTTCAACCCAAGAGTCCTGGCTTCCTCGTTCATCTGCGCCACAAAGCTGTTCACGCCAACCTCTCCCCCACCGCCGGCGTGTTCGGCAAGGGCGTAGGCGGCGTCGTCGCCTGAGGAGATCAGGGCTGCCATCAACAGCTCCCTGACGCTCAGGGTATCACCAGGCATGAGGCCGACGTTGCTATATGCGGGCGTCGCATAAGCTGCGGCGTCTTTCGAGACCGTCACCTCCTCGTCGAGGTCCGCCCTGTCGAGAACCACGAGCGCGGCCATGATCTTGGTGGTCGACGCTATCGGAAGCTCTTCGGAGGAATCTTCCCCCGCCAGGTACTCACCGCTTCTGAGGTCTATCAGGGCCCAGGCCCGCGCCGCCACCCCCGGCTCGCTGACCTCCCTGGCCCCAGTCTCTCGGGCCGAGGCCGGCCCGGTTCCGGCTAGGATGCTGAGTACGAGCGCGACGACGACCGTCGAGACGAACGTCGTGAGGAGGCTGGTGGTCCGGGTTTTCGGTGTTTCGAACACGGGGCTATAGAGGCTACGATGATTCGGGCCTCACGACAAGGGCCGGGGTAACGGATACAATCTATGCGTCGTGTGTCTTCCGGGATCTGGTTTGGAGGATTCGTGAAACGCCTGGCCATCGTCGTCTTCGTGGTGTTGGCCGCTGCGTTGTCCTACCGTTCCTTTGGCGGCGAGGAGACGGCCACGGGCTCTCTCACGCTACCCCAGCCTGCCCCGAGTATGGGTGACAACGCCCCAGCATTCGAGGTGAAGACCGTTGCAGGCCGCGACTTCGAGCTCTCTGATCACGGCGTATACGTGCTCACCTTCTGGAGCACCCTCAACAAGGACTCGAACGAGGCCGAGCCCGGCTTCGAAGACCTTGCCAGGAAATACGAGGACGAGGGGGTCTCCTTCGCGGTCGTCTACGTAAACAGCGCCCCGAGCGACGATCACGTCCCTTACACGATGCTCCTCGACTCGACCGGAGAGTTGGTCTCCAAGTACAACGTCAAGAGGGTGCCGAGGCTGTTCGTGATCAAGAACGGTAAGGTAGACTACGCCCAGGACACCTATTACGATGGCTACGAAAAGAGCCTCAGGGTGGCCATCGAAGAGGCCACCGCGAATGAGCCGGAGAACGGCCGCCAGAGTGCCCTCCGCGCGACCAGAAACAACTAGACTCGAGCAGGGAGAGGATCACATGGGCAGGGAGAGCATGGTGCAGATTCTCGGGGTGGTAGTCGCTGCCGCGACGGTGCTTGTGACGGTACTCGCCGTCGTCCACCTGTTCTCTACATGAGAGGGCGGTTCGCGAACCGCCCCTACAGATGGGCTCCGGCGAACCGCCTCTACAGGTGGGCTCCGGCCAGGCGTAGCTCGTCGCGCGTGCGGCGGGCGGCTTCTCCGGCCGCCGCTTTGTAATCCGAGGCCGAATCTTCGTAGGCGTAGAGGATGCTCCTGCTACTGTTGACGAGGACGCCGCCGCCGCGGCGGTCGAGCAGCGGGCGCACCCCGGAGGCGTCGCCGCCCTGGGCCCCGTAACCGGGGGAGAGGAACAATGCCTCAGGTAGCAGCTCCCTTACGCGGCTCCCAACCTCAGGCCGGGTGACCCCTACGACCGCCCCCGCGTCTGGGTAGTCGCCGCCCGGGCGTCCGAGCCTCGCGACCAACCGGGCGGCGGCCTCGAAGATCGGAGGGTCCGTGGCCTCCTGGATCTCTCCGGAGGAAGGGTTCGATGTCGAGACAAGTACGAAGACGCCGCCGCCCCTGCTACGCCGTCTGGCCTCTTCGAGGAAAGGGAGAACGGCGTCTTCCCCCATGTACGGGTTGACCGTGGCGCAAGTTGCGCCGTAGAGCCCGAGATGCGCTTCGGCGTAGGCGGCTGCGACGGGCCCGATGTCCCCGCGTTTCACGTCGGCTATAACCGGGAGATCCAGGTCCGCGCAAGCCCCGATCAGGTCCGCGTAGATTCCCATCCCGACGGGTCCCAGCCGCTCGAAGAAGGCCGCCTGCAGCTTGATAGCGGCGGCGTAGGGCTCTACGGCCTCGAGGACGCCAAGGCAGAACTGCAGGGTCGCCTCGGCTTCTGGAAGGGCGCGAAGCTCCTCCGGATAGCGCGAGGGCACGGGGTCAAGCCCTGCGACGAGGACGCTATCCTTGCGCCGCGCCGCGTCTATCAGCGCATGCATCGTATCCTCGAGGGTAGGCGAGCGGGCAAAAAGAAAGGGGCCGCGGGGGAAAGCCCGCGGCCCCTAAAAAAACACCTTGTTGGCTACTTGATCTGGTCTTTCAGGGCGTTGCCCGCGGTGAACTTGGGCACCTTGGACGCGGGGATGTTGATCCGCTGCTTGGTCTGCGGGTTGATCCCCTGCCTGGCGTCACGCTTCTGCACGTAGAACTTGCCGAAGCCGGTGATCTGGACCTGCTCGCCGTTCTTGAGGCTGTCCGTCACGACCTCGGTGAACGCGTCGAAGAACCTCTGGGCGTCGCTCTTCGAGGCATTTGCCTTGCCAGCGATCTCCTCTATCAACGCCGTTTTGTTTAACGCCACCTCACTGCCTCCCTGCTCGCTTCCACTTCGCTTCCCCGGCTTGCCGGAGGAATATACCAGAGACACTATAATGCCTCAATCCGTTTTAACTACCCGCAAATCTTCCATCCTAAGCAAGGTCCGGAGAGGGAATCCCCCGATTTCCGCCCCTTCGTCCTCTCTACGGTCGAGGACCGCTACTATCGTCACAACCTCTACCCCCTCATCCTGAAGGTTCCTCGCGGCCCTTACGGCCTGCGTGCCCGTGGTGACGACATCCTCGATCAGGGCCACTCTCTCGCCGCTTTCGAGGTTGCCTTCGGTACTCCGCCCGGCGGAGCTGCCGTGGTCCTTGGCCGACTTGCGGACGATGACGTAGGGCAAGCCTGTGGCGAGGGCCGTGGCCACAACGAGGGGAACGGCGCCGAGCTCAACACCGGCGAGCCGGTCTACGCCCTCGGGGATCTGTGCCGCCAGCGCATCGGCTACGTCGCGTAGTAGGTACGGTTCGGTCGAAAACAAATACTTGTCCACGTAGAAGTTGCTGCGCTCTCCGCTGGAGAGCACGAAGTCGCCCTCAAGGAGCGCCGCGTCCCTGATGCGCGCTGCGAGGTCAGGCACCAGGCTCACCGATAGTACGCTCCCTACTTTCGTGGTCCTCGAGGGCCTCATCGAAGGGTCCAAAGTCTACCTGCCCGAGGAGATCGCCGATCTCGCGCGACTCCTCCCCAGCGGCGTCGAGCCGTTTCTCTATGCGCGTGTTGATCTCGGCCAGAAGCTCGACGGCCTCATCCAGGGTCCCGACCAACTCTTCATCGGGCACTTCCTCGAGGGAGTCGGTGAGCTTCTCGAGCTCACCGACCTTCGCCTCGAGCCCCTCCATTTCGTCCTGTTCTTTCCCGCGATCCTCCATAACCGAAGGACTATACACCATCCCGGCCACGCCTTCGGCCCCCCGAAGTCCCGTCCCGACCACGGTCGCTCCTGGCGGCCCGGCTGAGGAGGAAGGCGATCGCCGCGACCGCGAGCAGAGAGGCCACGAAGGGCAGGACGGCCCATACCACAACGCCGTACCCGGCCAGCATCAACAAGAAGGCGGCCACGCCGGCACAGGCCACGATGACCGGGACGGACCCTAGCAGGACGAACAGCAGGGTCTGGGGGTGCATGCGGTTCATGCCACCCTCACTTTGTTACCCGGTCTATGGCTTTGATCAGGTCGCTTATCATCTCTTCGGAGGCGCCGTCTTTCTCGGCCCGCTCCTCGACGAAATCCTTGAGAAGCACCGTGTTTATACGCCTTATGGCAGAGAAGATGGCGTTCGTCTGCTGGACGATGTCGGCGTAGGTCACGTCGCCTTCCTCGACCATCTTCTCGACCCCCCTGACGTGACCCTCCACGCTCTTGAGCCTGCGTACCACCTCGCTCTTTGTCTGCTTCTGCAAGACTCGCGCTACCTCCCTTTTGTCCCGATCTCAGCCATCAGCTCCCCAACCACCGTGGCGTCGTGGAAGGGGACGTCTCCGTCTGGTAGGTGCTGGACCGTCTCGTGGCCCTTACCCGCCACCACAACCACGTCGCCGGCCCCCGCCGCCTCCAATGCGCGAAGGATCGCACGCCGCCTGTCGAGCTCGATGCTTGTCTGTGAGGGGTCAGAGCCGGCTTCTATCTCCCCCGCTATCTTGGCTGGGTCCTCGGAGTAGGCGTCGTCCGTGGTGATGATGCTCATATCTGCCAACCGGGAGGCGACCCGGCCCATCTTCGGGCGCTTGGCCCCATCTCTATCCCCGGCCGCCCCGAAGACACAGATTACACGCCCTGCCTCGCCTCCCGCCTGCGCCACACCCCTCGCCACCCTGAGGACCGCGTCGAGCCCCACGTCGGTGTGGGCGTAGTCGACGATCACCTCGTACCCGTTCTCCCCGGACGCCGCGACCCGCTCGAAACGTCCAGGAACCTGCCCCATCCCCCGCACCGCGCGGACGACCGCTCCCTCCTCCGTTCCGACGGCGAGCGCGAGGGAGACGGCCCCCGCGACGTTGAGCACGTTGTAAGGCCCGAGCAGCGGCGTCTCGAGCCCCAACACGCCGCCAGGATGGTGCAGCGCGAAGCTCGTCCCTCCCCGCGCCGTCTCGACATCGGCGACCCTGTAATCCGCATCGGCCGCGACCCCGAAGGTGCTTACGCCTTCGAGTTCCGCTGCGAGGCGTCTACCATATTCGTCATCGGCGTTGGCGAGCTTCGGGCCTTCCGTCATATGGAAGAGCTCCCGCTTGGCCCCGTAGTAAGACTCCATCGAGCCGTGGAGATCCAGATGGTCCCTCGTGAGGTTGGTGAAGATCGCACCCGCGAAGCTCGTCCCCGCGACGCGCTTCAAGGATACGCCGTGCGAGGAGACCTCCATGACGACCCTGCTTACCCCCGACCCTAGCATCGCCGCGAGCGTCCCCTGCACCTCCGTGGCTTCAGGCGTCGTCCGTACCGCGGGACGGCGCTCGCCGCCCGAGATGGTCTCGGCGGTCGTCATGAGACCGCATACGCCCTCGCCGTGGGCTCCGGCGAGGATCGCATGCAGGACGTGGGAGGTGGTGGTCTTGCCGTTGGTGCCAGTGACGCCGTAGACCCGCATGCTCCTCGAAGGGTCGCCGTAGACCTCCCTGGCGAGCACCGCCAGGGAAGCCCGCGCGTCTCTCACGACCGCGGTCGGGACGCCGGCAACGTCACGCTCAGCAACCACGAGTGAGGCCCCACGCCTGAGGGCCTCTGGCACGAACTCGGTCCCGTCGCGCTTGAAGCCGGGGACCGCGACGAAGGCGAAGCCTTCCTCGACGCGTCTGGAGTCGTACGTCACGCCTCCCACGCCCCCCACACCAGGAGGAACCCAAGCCCCGAGGATCTCGGTAAGCTTTGACCGGTCCAGGATCATCGCCCTAGTGTAGCAAGAGCCATGACCGGAGCGTTCCCCGAGGTTTCCAGGAGATATAACGCGTCGAAACATGCCCGAAACAACGCTGAAACAGCGCCGAAACATGCTCTGGTTTCCTGCCGTCCGAAATGTGGTAAAAGAAAACACATGAAATAGGGGCAAAATACGGTGACTCACCATATGTGGTGTGCTACCCTACGCGGGTCATTTTTCACAGAGATTTCACAATTGTGTCCACGTGTATCGATCAGGCAATGATGGTTGGTGCGCGGGGGTGCAGGAGAGGAGATAAATGGCGACCCAGAACTCCATGATGCTGGCGGAGCGGACTGACGAGCTCCTGAATCGGGGGCGAAGTCAGGGCTTTCTCAGCACGGAGGAGGTCGCCAATCTCCTGCAGGAGGGGGATCTCTCGGCGGCGGAGATAGAGGAGTTTTACGCCGCGCTCGAGGAGGACGAGATCACCTTGGTGGATGGCGAGGCGGCCGATGGCGCTGGGGGCCATACGGTGGTAGCCGCCGCCGTCCACGTATCTGCTGCCCCTGCGGTCCAGATCGCGCACGCCGTCGCCACCGGCGACTCCATCAGGATGTATCTCGCGGAGATAGGCAGGGTACCCCTGCTCACCCACGCCGACGAGATAAGGCTCGCCAACGGCATCGCCCGCGGGTGCAAGAGGTCCAAGGACAGGCTCGTCGAGGCCAACTTGAGGCTCGTCGTCTCCATCGCCAAGAAGTACCGTAACCGCGGGGTCTCTTTTCTCGACCTCATCCAGGAGGGCAACCTCGGTCTCATAAGGGCGGCCGAGAAGTTCGACCCCTCCAAGGGCTTCAAGTTCTCGACGTACGCGACGTGGTGGATCAGGCAGGCCATAACCAGGGCGATAGCCGACAAGGGCCGCACCATCCGCATCCCCGTTCACATGGTCGAGAAGGTCAACAAGTACCACAGGACGCACAGGCGTATGATCCAGACCCTCGGGCGCGAGCCTTCTGAGGAGGAGATCGCAAACGAGCTCGGCGTTTTCGTCGAGGAGATTCAGAGGTTGCAGGAGATCAGCCAGCGCTCCATCAGCCTTGCCACCCCTGTTGGCGACGACGACTCCTCAGAGCTTGGGGACTTCCTCGAGGACGCCGGCTCCGTCACGCCTACAGATGCCGTCTCTGAATCGCTTCTAAAAGCGCACCTCAGGGAGGCGCTCGACGAGCTTCCCGAGAGGGAACGCCAGATCATCGAGCTCCGCTTCGGGATGAAGGACGACCGTCCCAGGACGCTAGAGGAGGTCGGCCGCGAGTTCGACATTACGCGCGAGCGGGTACGCCAGATCCAGATGAAGACACTCAACCTGCTGCGCGAGCAGCGCCGCACCCAGAACCTTCGCGAGTACCTCCACTAGGAACATCCTGGACACGACGCAAGACCTCCACGCGTTCGTCTGTGACGTGGCCCGCTGGGCGGGTGAGCTTCAGCTTTCGCGCTACCAGAACCCTGGCGAGATAAGGGAGAAAGCACCGAAGGACTTCGTGACGGAGGTGGACCTGCTGTGCGAGGACCTGATGGTGAACGCCATCAGGGAACGCTACCCGGACGACGCCATCCTCTCCGAGGAGCAGGGCGGGTCTGTCTCAGAAAAAGGTCGCACCTGGCTGCTCGATCCCGTTGACGGCACGGCCAACTTCATGAAGGCGAACCCCATGTTCTGTTCCTGCGTCTCCATCATCGAGGGCGGCTCCGTTACCCACGCCGCAGTCGCCGCGCCCCGCCTCGGCGACCTGTACCACGCGAGAGCCGGGGGCGGAGCCCACAGGGAGACACACGGCAGAGAGACCCCTATGCGCGTAAGCGACACAGAGAGGCTCGAGTACGCCGTCGTCGGCGCTGACCTCTCGCTGCGTGGCTGGGGAAAGCAAGGCCCTGGGCTGGAGAAAGTCCTATTCGAATCCTGGCAGCTGCGGGCCCTCGGTAGCGCGGGTATAAGGGGGGCATGGCTCGCGGCCGGATACCTCGACGTCTCGGTCGGAACCCGCAACACGGCCTGGGACTACGCCCCGACGGTCCTACTCGTCTCCGAAGCTGGAGGACGCGCCACAGGCCTAACGGGCGAACCGTGGAGCCTCTCCTCGGATGGCCTCATCGCCACCAACGCTATCCTGCACGACGAAATCATGGAGACACTGCACGACGCCTGACCGTGCTAGTCGCAACCAGACCTCCATCGAAGCCTCGAGCACAGGTCCTTCAATGTGCATCCAGAAACCAGCTTGAAAAGGGTGCCCGAATAGCATCCCGGCAAGATCGTCCGGCCAGGTACGAGGGCAGGCTCAGGTCTCTTCGCCTCCTACAGCTACGGTTGCCTCGGCCACTTCTTCCTCGGGAGGATCGGACACCCGCAGGACGAGCACGGCGGCCAGGATCATTCCGGACCCGAGGATGAGCCCGAGCGCCGCGTAGCCACTCCATGCCAACGCCGCGCCGCCGAGAATCCCGCCGAGCAGGTAGCCCATCTGCAAGGTTGCGGTGCGGGCTGCCATCATCGAGCCGGGCTGGCCCGGGAGCTGGGCCAGCCCCAGCGCGGGGGAGACCGCGCTCCGGACCCCGCCCGCAACGGCGCCCAGGCTCCAGGCTACTACGGCGATCCACAGTAAGTTGTGGGTGTTGAACTGAAGCGTGATCATCGCCCCCGTAACGAGGGCTGCGGCGGCGATTAGCCGCGGGCGCGGAAGGTGTCGGACGAGCGGCGTGCCGCGTACGGAGGCCACGAAGAACATCGCTGCCCCGAGTGCCAGCAGGATACCCGCGGTGAACTCGCTGGTACCGTATCGCTCGATAAAAAAGGCGCCGGTGAAGGTGAGGTTCGCTCCCCACGCGAAGAAAGCGATCGATTCGGCCACCAGCCAGCGACGCGCCGAGCGGTCGGCGATCACGTAGCGTAACCCGCGCCCGACTCCGGGCGCTCCAGTGGCGCTCCCACCAGGAGCGGCCCGCACCGAGGCGAGGACACAAAGAGCTATAGCCGCGGGTGCGGCGTTCGCAGTCCTCCATGAGAAGGTGTCGGTAAGTACCCCCGCGAGTGGGTTGACCACGATCCAGGCCAGGGCGTTGGCGCCGACGACGTAGCCCATTGCCGATGCCCGGTCCTCTCTTGGGAACGTGGCGACCCCGGCGAAACCGGCGGACAGCAGGCAGGCGAAACCGATCCCGATCACCACTTGAACGGATAAGAAAACCGGAAGGGAAGGCGAGAGCGCCGCGCCCGCGCTGCCCGCGACGGCCAGACCCGCGCCCCATGAAAGGAGCGGCCTGATGCCGATCCGGTCGAGAAACGGGACAATGGCGAATGAGGACAAGATCGAAGCCCCCGCGAGTACCGAGCGCGACTGCCCGACCACCCCGACCGACACCCCGAACTCGCGCCCCACCTCGACGATAGTGGGCGCGAGGACGACCAGCAATGCCTGGGATGCCATAGTAGCCAGGACCAGGGGGAGGAGTTGGCGAGTCCGGGGCGAGACGCCCGCCCGCTGTTGTGCCCCGGGTACCGTCGGATTGTCATCTTCCACAGCCTTTCGCTCCATTCACCGGGTCTGTCGTTCTAGAAATCGCTCGATCACCGGATTGACTTTCTCCGGGTGCGTAACGGGCGCCATATGCCCAACCCCGGCGATCTCCTCTACGCTTACACGCGGAAGTACGCCCGTGAGCAAGCGAGCGACCGCCCTGGCCGATAGCGTAGACTTTGCGCCGGTAAGCAAAAGCGTCGGCACATCTAGGGCTGCGAACGCCGCAAGCGGGGCCGGCTCGCAGCATGCGGCGTGCCACTCCGGTTTCACCGACTGCATGGCCGCTGCGAGGGCAGGACGCCGAGCTTCCGGCGTAGCTGCCCACGTCCCATGACCCAGCCAGTAGTCTATACAGCGCTCTGCAGAGGCGTCGAGATTCCCGAGGCCCACCAACCGAATTGTGTCGTCCCGGACGGCAAGGATCTCGCGTGTGGCAGGACTCTTGGGGTCATCCGCGACAAGCAAGCTGAACAACACCGGCTCGAAAACCGTTAGAGACCTTACGCGCCCAGGATATTTGAGCGCCGCCTTCAGCGCGATGGCGCCGCCGGAGGAGTGTCCTACTAGAGCATTGCGGTGGAAGTTCTCCGCCGTTTATACTTGGTCCGACAGCAGCGAAATCGCTGGCAACGACGCGAAGGGGATGAGCACCATGCCGGGGCCACGACCGCAACCGATCGT
>JBBPYN010000130.1:0-15391 GCA_038199875.1 Rubrobacterales bacterium | reverse complement strand
TTCGGAGCAAGGCTGGCCTTTCATCCTCGGACGCTACGCCGCAGCGTTCGCCTGAAGCGTTTGGCCGAAGCGCGGTGCTAGGCGCTGGCGTGAGTGAACAGGGCCTGCTGCAAAACCTGCGGTTGGTGTGGGTTGCGCGAAACATACTCTTTGAGCCTCAACGCCTTTAGCCACCCATCTCCAAGCGCCTCTTGCAGTCTGAATAGCTTCGGCTGCTGCTGGCGAAGTCGACCTACACGGAGATGGTGTTCGCCCTCTTCTCGGCCCTGGGCCTCAGGTTTTCCCCGCGCATCCGGGACGTCGCCAACCAGCGCCTCTTTCGAATGGAGGGAGTAAGCGGCGGCTTCGGCGGAGAGCGAGACGATGCATCCGCGCGCTCCCTGTTCGCGGGCAGGATAAACGAGAAGCTCATCCTAAAGCACTGGGATGACATACTGAGGGTGGCCAGTTCCCTGAAGCTCGGATGGGTCACCTCCTCGCTCCTGGTGAGCCGCCTGCAGGCCAGGCCCCGCAAGAGTTCGCTGACCAGGGCACTGCAGGAGTACGGCCGCCTCCGAAAAACCGTCTTCCTGCTCAAGTACATGGAGGACGTGGATCTCAGGAAGAGGATCAACCGCCAGCTCAACAAGGGTGAGGAGCTGCACGCCCTGAGGAGCTTCCTGTTTTTCGCCAACGAGGGGAACGTGCGCAAGCGCCAGCCCGAGGAGCAGACCGAGCAAGCCCTATGCCTCAACCTCTTGGCCGACGCCGTGATCGCCTGGAACACCGTCTATTACCAGCGCATCCTCGATCAGCTCACCCAGGAAGGCCATCCCATAGACGAAGAGGACCTCGTCCATCTCTCCCCGACCCGCTACGGACACATAAACCCATACGGCCGCTACCGCTTCGAACTCGACGGCGCGCCGGGAGAGGAGCTGCGCCCTTTGCGGCCTGCAAAGACACTCTGACACGCTGTCTCTACGGCTGTGTTAAGGAATGTTAAGATCGTTGCTTTTGGTTCCGTTTGGCGCATCCGCTAAGTTCCATACGCTTTCAACCGCCCACCGCGGGTATCGTCGGCATCGCACCGACGCCCGGCCTGCGAGCGGATCGGTGCCGCCTGCGCCGTCCCCACACGTACGGGTGGCGGTGGGCGTTCCAGTAATCGACGGCCCGCGCTACGGCTTCCTCGATCTGCTCCCAGCTCTCGAAGAAGCGTCCCTTTATGGCGAGGGACCTTAGCGTCTTCAACCAGGGCTCTATGAGGTTGAGGTAGGCCGCGTACTTAGGAGTATCATCACAACAAATCGACTACTTTCTCTTCTAGCTCGGAAGGATTAGGTAGTTCCAATCTCCGTGGAAAGACATGGCGTATCCTTAGCGTCATGCGCTGACTCCTCCTTGGTGATGAAGGTTGGTGGTGCTTCCTTCTCACCTTACCAGGAGAGTCAGCGCGTTCGTTAACTAAACCGTATTGGGGTTAGCCCTTCCCCAATCCGCAATCACTCCTCATCTATGTGCAAACTGGAACGGATTCACAACGGGCCTGATGGCGATCCTCTATACTTCCCAAACGCAGCAAACGACTTTAGTTACAAGACGTTACAAGCATCTAGAGGGAGACGAGCTTGTCGAGTATAGCCGCCGCCTGGAAGAGATTGCCGTGGTGGGTAGAGCCGGCGACCGTGGTGGTTGCGTTGACCGCCTTCGGCCTGTATTCGTTTATCATCATCGCCCTGTTTCCGGGTGAGTTCAGGCAGTTTGTGTCCCCGTTCTATTCGCCCGAGGTTCCGTTGCCAAACTGGATGCCTGGGTTCGTGACGGCGCCGATGCTTGTGTTGTGGATACCGCTCGGGTTCAGGGCGACCTGTTACTACTACAGGAAGGCTTACTACCGGGCGTTCTTCTTCGATCCGCCGGCTTGCCAGGCGGGTGCGCAGCGGAAGGACCGCTTCTGGGCCGGGAAGAGCGCGGCGGAAGGGTACAGGGGGGAGCGGGCGCTCTTCGTCTTGAACAACGTACACCGGTACTTTCTGTACGCCTCGATCGTCGTGGTGGCGTTCCTGTGGTTCGAGGCCTTTCGGACCCTGTTCGGGCCGGAAGGGTTCCAGGTCAGCGTCGGCTCGCTGCTCTGGTTTTTGAACATCGTGCTGCTCTCGGCCTACACGTTCTCGTGCCACTCCTTCCGGCACCTCATAGGCGGTAACAAGGACTGCTACAGCTGCATCCGGGGCGGCAACACGCGGCGTAAGGCCTACAACTTCGTGAGCCGGCTCAACCTCAGGCATCCCAACTGGGCCTGGTACAGCCTGTTCTCGCTGGTGGCGACCGATCTGTATTTGAGGTTGTTGCAGACAGGCGTCATAACCGACTTCGTAATAATCCACTTCGGCGGCTGATCTAGAGAGGTATCTTATGCAGAGAGACGGACAGAGCGGGCATCGCGAGCGCTACGAGACGCGCGAGCACGACGTCCTGATCATCGGTGCCGGGGGCGCTGGCCTCAGGGCCGCGGTCGCCGCGGCGGAGCACGGCCTCTCGGTCGGCATCGTCACCAAGAGCCTGCTAGGCAAGGCGCACACCGTCATGGCCGAGGGCGGCATCGCCGCCTCGGTCGCGAACGTCGACCCCGACGACTCCTGGCGCCAGCACTTCATCGACACCATGAGGAGCGGCAAGTTCCTAAACAACTGGCAGATGGTCGAGACCTTCACCAAAGAAGCCCCCGACAGGGTCTACGAGCTGGAGCAGTGGGGCGCGCTCTTCAACCGCACGCCTGAAGGCAAAATCAGTCAGCGGCCCTTCGGCGGCCATACCTACAGGCGCCTGTGCCACGTCGGCGACAGGACCGGCCTCGAGCTCATCAGGACCATGCAGGAGAAGGTCCTCGCCACCGACGCCGAGGTCTACATGGAGACCACGGTGACGAAGCTCTTCAAGAAGGAAGGGCGGGTCGTCGGCGCGCTTGCCTACACGCGGGAGAACGGCAAGTTCGTCCACTTCAAGGCCAAGGCCGTCATCATGGCGACCGGCGGTTGGGGACGCATCTTCAAGGTCACCTCCAACTCGTGGGAGGGGACAGGAGATGGCGTGGTCCTCGGCTACGACGCCGGCGCTGACCTCGTGGACATGGAGATGATGCAGTTCCACCCCACTGGGATGGTATGGCCCCCTGGCGTGCGCGGTCTCCTCGTCACCGAGGGCGTGCGCGGCGAGGGCGGGCTGCTGCGCAACTCAGAGGGCGCCCGCTACATGGAGAACTACGACGCGGAGAAGATGGAGCTCTCAACGCGCGACGTGGTGGCGCGGGCCAACTACACCGAAGTCCAGGAGGGGCGCGGCTCCGAGCACGGCGGGGTTTACCTGGACATCACGCACCTCGGCTACGACGGCATCATGAAGAAGCTTCCGACCATGTACGAGCAGTTCCTCAAGCTCGCCGACATAGACATCTCAAGGGAGCCGATGGAGGTCTTCCCGACCGTCCACTATACGATGGGTGGGATCAAGATCCACCCCGAGACCGCCGCCTCCAGCGTGCCAGGCCTCTTCGCCGCAGGCGAGGTAGCAGGCGGGCTGCACGGCGCCAACCGCCTCGGGGGTAACTCCTTATCTGACCTGCTCGTCTTCGGAAGACGGGCCGGTGAGGGCGCCGCGGCCTACATCGAGGAGAGCGTGCACTCGGCGGAGATAGAGGACTCGGAAATCCTGACCGAGATCGGGCGCGTACTCGAACCGCTCGAGAAAAAGGAGGAAGGCGAGAGCCCTTACCTGATCCAACAGCAGCTCCAGGAAGCGATGATGGAGCACGCGAACCTGATGCGCGACGGGGACTCCCTCAAGGAAGGCCTTGGTAAGATCCTTGCGCTCAAGGACCGGCTGCCGCAGATAAGCGTCCCAGGGTCCAGGCTCTTCAATCCCGGTTGGCACACGGCCCAGGACGTGCGTTACCTGGTCCAGATCTCGGAGATCATCATAAGAACCGCCCTCGAGCGCAAGGAGCGCCGCGGGGCCCAGTGGAGGCTTGACTTCGACGGCCCCGACGACGAGCTAGGGAAGATCAACTTTATAGTCAAGAAGGACGGGCAGGGCGAGGTCGGCATAGAGCGGCGCGAGATACCGCCGATGCCCGAGCACCTGGCGTCGCTTGTGGAGGAGGCGAAGGCGAAGGCATGAGCGAAGGCAACGGCAACAACCCGGGGGGAGTGACCTCGAAGGCCCACTCTCCAGTACCGAACGAGAACCTGGGCCAGAGCGACAGGATGGCCAAGCTCAAGATCTTCCGCGGTGACGCGGAGGGCGGCGAGGAGGTCGACTACGAGATACCGTTGGTCGAGGGCATGGTAGTCCTCGACGCGGTGCTGGCCATCCAGGCCGAGCAGGCCTCCGACCTGGCTGTGCGCTGGAACTGCAAGGCCGCCCACTGCGGGTCTTGCAGCGCGGAGATCAACGGTCGTCCCAAGC
This sequence comes from Rubrobacterales bacterium, assembly GCA_038199875.1. Classification (GTDB taxonomy): domain Bacteria; phylum Actinomycetota; class Rubrobacteria; order Rubrobacterales; family Rubrobacteraceae; genus Rubrobacter_D. Next base: position 10,945 of record JBBPYN010000130.1, on the reverse strand, counting down.
TCCTTTGCAAGACGCGCGTCGAGGAATACGACGGGGCCGAGATACACGTCGGCCCCATGCGTGCCTTCCCCGTCATAAAGGACCTCGTCTCGGACGTCTCCTGGAACTACGAGGTGTCCAAGGGCATCACGCCCTTCACCACCAGCGAGCAGGCGCCGTTCACGATGTACGAGGAGGACGTGGAGCGCCTCTACGAGCCGAAGCGGTGCATCGAGTGCTTCATGTGCCAGGACGTCTGCCACGTCTTGAGGACGCACCACAAGCACGCCCAGTTCGCGGGGCCCAGGTTCTTCGTCAGGAACCAGTGGCTGGAGATGCACCCGATGGACGAGGCCGACAGGCTCGGCGACCTCAAGGAAGAGAACGGCCTCGGGTTCTGCAACATCACCAAGTGCTGCACCGAGGTCTGCCCGGTCGACATCCACATCACGGACAACTCCATCATCCCCTTGAAGGAGCGAGTCGCCAGCGAGTTCTACGACCCGGCCAAGTGGCTGATGCGCAAGATAAGGGGTAGGTAGGCTTCAAGCATCAGGTGTCAGGAGGTCTTGGAAAGACGCGGGAAGGCGAAGAAGCGCCGCACGACGATACCTGATGCCTGAAACCTCTAATCGAGCGGACGACGGGCTTCGAACCCGCGACCTCCAGCTTGGGAAGCTGGCGCTCTACCAACTGAGCTACGTCCGCATTGAGTGCGGATTTTAGCACGCCGGGCGCGGCTCTAGTAACCTGGGAAGACTTTGGAAATGAACCTGGCGTCCTCCGAGTACAACTTTTGTCCCCGCTGCGCTGGCCGGTTCGAGGAGCGCGTCGTCAAGGAAGGCGACCCCGAGCGGCTGGTCTGCGAGAACTGCGGGTTCATCTTCTACCTCGGACCGAAGCTGGTGGCCGGGGCGGTCTTCGAGTCGGACGGGGGCGTACTGCTCGTTCAGCGCGACATCGAGCCTGGCTACGGGAAGTGGACTTTCCCCGGAGGTTTCGTGGAGCGCGGCGAGAGGGCGGAGGCGGCGGCGGAGCGCGAGGTGCTCGAGGAGACGGGTCTTGAGGTACGGGTCTCCGGCATTGTGGGCCTCTATTCCTACGAGGACCAAATTCCGGCCATCGCCGTCTTCCGGGCAGACGTCATCGGCGGCAAGCCCGTCCCCCTCGACGAGACGATGGACGTGAAACAGTTTCCTCGGGACGGCCTCCCGTGGCACGAGATGGCGTTCCCCAGCACGGAGCACGCGCTCAAGGACTATTTGCGCCGCCGTTAGCAGCGGCGTACTCGAACGGAGCCTATCTACTCTGGCAGTAGGGTGAGGGCAGTCACGTGGCGTGGGCGGAGTAACCCGAAGTGCCGGTAGTCCAGGGTCGCCAGCTTGGGTTCGTTCAGACGCTCTACGAGCGCAAGCACGGCCGCGTCTACGAATCCTATGTCCGAGTCGGCGTACTGGTCGCATAACTGCCGCACCCTAGCGTAGTCCTTGGGGCGCAACTCTTCTATCACGTAAGCGCCGGCAAGTACATCGTCAAGGAGGTACACGAGCACTTCGGGGCGCAGTCGCGTGTGGATCCAGTAGTCCACCTCCACGAGTACCGGAGCCGGGACGATCAGCATCTCGTTTGTAGCCTCGATCAATTGCCGGCATGATTCGTGGTCCGCGTCGTCGCGGTCCAGCGACGCATAAAGCGGTCCCGTGTCCAGGATCAGCGCCAGGATCGGGGCGTGGGCCGCTCGTCGGCCGTACGGCGAGCAGTGTCCGTGGAGCCGGATGCACCAGTGCCCAGGCTGCGAGGGCACTGCCGGCGAACACCTAGCTTTTCCTCCAACGCTTCCCGCACCACAGCCTCAACCGGCAGATCTCGCTCGGCGGCGACCCGCTGGAGGCGCTCCAGCAGGTCCGGCGCGAGCGTTATGGTCGTGCCCTGCATAACCCCATTATATCCGTATCGGCCCGACTTCCTAGTTGCGCCAGGAGAATGGATGGCTTTCCCGAGCACGCGCTGAAGGACTACCTGCGGAAGGTCTAGCGGCCTCTGCTCGCCAGAACCTCTTCGGCGGCGGCCAAGATCTCCGCTTCTTCGGCGAGACGGCCGACTCCGGGCACCTCCTCCGCTGATGCCATGGGGCCCTCCGCGGGGCCGACGAAGTGGTGGCCCCAGCCCGTAAGCGTCTCGGCGTTGCGGACGGTGGCGGGACTGCTCCACATCTCGGGGTTCATCGCGGGGGCCCAGAGGATCCTCTTCGCGCCCGCGAGGATCGTGGCCGAGAGCAGGTCGTCACCGAGCCCGATGGCGGCGCGCGCCATCGAATCGGCTGTCGCGGGGGCGACGAGGACGAGGTCGGCCCAGCGGGCGAGAGAGACGTGCTCGACGCGGCCCGAGCGCTCCCACCAGGTTCTGTCCGTGTGGACCTGCCCGCCGGCGGCGATGGAGAGGGTCTCTTCCGGGATAAAGCGGAAGGCCGCCTTGGTGGCGACGACCCTGACCTTGTGTTCAGCCTCCCTGAGGCGTCGAATCACCCCAGGCGCCTTGTACGCCGCGATGCCGCCCGTTACGCCCACGACTACGTTGGCCACACCGGTAGTATACAGACCCGCCTATCTCGAAACGCTACCGGTCCCGGTATCAGCCGCTTACACTGTTTTTCCGCAACTAGTAACATGCGCCGTGTGAAGTCTCCCGAAGTCAGCGGAAAACCGTGGGCCGACTACGCAGTAGTGTTAGTGACCGCCTTCGCGCTCGGGATAGGGTGGTTCGCCCGACTTTACAACCTGGGCTTCCCACCCACGCTTATATGGGATGAGATCTACTTCCCTGTCTTCGCCAGGGACTACTTGAACGGGACCCCGTTCTTCGACTTGCACCCTCCTCTGGGCAAGTTCATCATCGCCCTCGGCATCGTCCTCGCGGGCGATACGCCCATCGGGTGGCGGTTGATGCCGGCCCTGTTCGGCTGCGCCATGGTTCCCCTCGCGGCGATCCTCGGCTGGTACTACTTCAAGGAGCGGGTCGCGGCCCTGCTGCTTGCCACGTTCATCGCCTGCGAGACGATGCTGATCGTCTACTCTCGCACGGGGCTTATGGACGGCATCCTCGTGTTCTTCATGCTCGCGACCTTCCTCGCGGCGTTGCGCGTCGGGCGTAGCGAGCAAGTCCTTTGGCCGATGGTGATGCTCGGCCTGACCATCGCCGTGAAGTGGGCTGCCTTTCCGCTGGTCGTACCCGTCGGTTACGTCCTCTGGCGCAGAGGCTTGTTGAAGCCGTTCCTTCTGACCCTGTGGGTCCCGATGGTCGTCTATCTCGCAGTAGTCTTCGTCGGACAGGTCGCCAACCCGACAGGGGCTGGTCGGTTCTTCAACGAGAACAACGCGCTCACGAACGTGGTGCGGTGGCACCGCCAGGCCCTGGCGAACGTCTTCAAGGCTGTACCCAACGACCAGGCGTCGCCCCCCTGGAGTTGGCCGCTCATGACCCGCCCCGTACTGCTCTTCTACCAGGAGTACAGGGCCGGCAAGGTGGCAACAGTAGTACTGGCCGTCGGCAACCCGCTCGTCTGGTGGGCCAGCACGTGCGCCGTCGCCGCCGGCATCTTCGAGCTGTTGTGGCGCCGCGCGGTCAGCGGGAGGCCCATAGTGGACCACCCGCTGATGCCCATACTACTCGGGTACGTATCCCTTCTGCTGCCGTGGGTGCCTGGCACCCGTATACCCTACATCTACAACTACCTGCCGGCCTACCCCTTCGCCATCCTGGCCCTCATCTACTGGCTCTGCCGGCTCTGGAGATACCGGCCGTGGGGGGCCTGGGCCGTCGTCGCCTTCGCCGCATGCGCCGTGGTCGCCGCCCTTTACTTCCTACCCATAACGATGGCGCTGCCGACGGGGAATGAGAGCCTGCGGCAGCACATCTGGTTCGGGTCCTGGGATCACGTCCAGTTCGATTGACAGCCGTTCTTGCGTGGAGCATGCCAGGTGTGGAGAGGAGGTGTTCGTATACAAAGGATGAGTAGGCCGCTGAAATCCCGGTTGCCAGGCGCCTGGTCTTCCGCGTTCGGGTGGGAGGACCTGGTGGTCATCCCTCTCGTCGTGGTTATCTCCGTGGCGCCCCTGGTCTGGTTCGGACACAACTGGACGCTGGCCGGCAACGATGCCGCCCGCTACCTGCTCGCCGGCTCGCAACTCCTCACCGGCGGGACCGTGGATAACATGAACACCATCTCGGAGTTCAACGGCGGCCACGGTCCCGGTTTACCGGCCCTGGTAGGCGCCCTCATCCTCCTGTTCGGACGCGACACGGCAGAGTTGGTTTGGGCGCTGCGCCTGATGGCGCTGCTCAACCCTTTGCTCGCGTACTTCCTGGTGAAACGGATCTCGACCCCTGTAGCAGGCCTGATCGCCGCGGCGCTCGTCAGCCTGCTCGCTTTCAACGTCGAGGCGACGGTCGCTATCAACATAGACGCCCTCGAGTTGACGTTCTATCTGCTGTCGTTGTTGGCCCTTATGGGGGCCATAAGGAGCGGCGGCTCCCTACTCGCGCTGCTCTCAGGCGTGCTCCTCGGGGTCGCCATACTGACCAAAGAGACCGCCATCGTCGACCTGCCGCTCGCCCTGCTTGCGGTGCTCCTGCTCGACTGGGACCTGCGCGGGGCGCTCTGGCATTACCTCGGCGTGACCCTCGTGTGCCTGCCGTGGTGGATCTGGGCGTACCTGGTTACCGGGGAGGTGTACCTGGTTGGCGATTTGTCGGCCGGGCAGCAGATACCGATCCTGATAGCAGCCGTGATCCTCCTGGCACTCGCCGCGGTGGCTTACGCCTCAGGGATGGTGGACCGTTTTCTGGCCGGCAAACGCCGGTGGGGCGGCTGGTTCGTGATCGTAATCTGGACCGTCGCCCTAACCAGCATGCTGCTTTCCAGGTCTGCCTACGCGTTGGGCATGGTGTCATTCGAGTCCTTGCGGCTGTACCTCGCCCATCTCCTGGCGCCAGGCCTCGTCGTCGTGCCGGCGCTGCTCGCGATCGTCGGGTACGCAGCCTGGAAGGCGTTCCGGGAGAACGGGGCGTGGAGGCTCGTGGCGCTCGCCCTGCTCTTCCAGGCGCCCGTGTGCCTGCTGCTGACGGTGCAGCTCTGGGCCTCGCGCCAGTTCCTCGTGCCCCAGACGCTTGCGTTCTGCGTCCTGGCAGCGCTCGTGGTGGCCGCAGGCGCAGCGGCGTGGCGGGGACGCGGTAGTTCCTACCGGATATCGGTGGCCGTGGTCGCCGCCGCGTTGTCGGTATTGTTGCTGGTGGCCTCCGCGCAAAGCGTTCGAGCCCTCCTCACCGAAAACCTCTCTCGTGGGCTGGCGACGGGGCAGCACAGGGGCGTGCCCCAGGCCGCCCGGATGGTCGACTGGATGGCCAAGAACGTGCCAGCAGGGGAGCGTATCCTCGTGGTCTCCGAGCCCGCAATCAACGTGCCGCAGGCCAACTATCTGATGTTCCTGGACGGCGGAAGGCACGAGTGGAAAACCCTGCGACTGGACCAGGAAATCTGCCAGCCGAGGCCGAACGTCCAGACCGATTGCGACACCGATCAGAACTCCATCTCCAGAATCCCGCCGGACGCGCTCTGGGTTCAGAGGATAGGCGGCAGGTGCAGGGTCATCTCGTTGTCCACGTCCAACCTGCGGGAGCAGACGCGCCAGAGCGACGCCGACTACGCGGCGGTATCCGGTAACTACGTTTTCCCCGGTATCCTGGAATTGCCGGCAGCCCTGCGGAAGAGCGGCGCGTTCGATACCGTCCACGCCAACGTTGTTGTGATGAAACGGACCGGTAAGAAGCAGGGGGTCGTGTTGCTGAAGAGCACCGGACGGACACCCGAAGCCGTGCCAACCAGGATGAACGCGAACACGGCTTCCCTCCTGAAGCGCTGCGAGCAGGCCGGAGTTCCGGGGGTACGCAAGCAGGATCAGGGCCAAGTTCCCTAACGGACCCTTCAGGATGTTTGACCATGGTGGAGCCCAGCGACGTTGAATACCGGGTCCGCTCAACCGGGACCGCGTTCGACCCGCGGGCCGAGGCCCCTCCTTCACGTCATTCCCGCGAAAGCGGGAATCCACTCACGAGGAGGAGGAGGTCTGTGCGCGGTAAGGGTCTCCGTCGTAACGTTGGCATCCACCCGGACTTGGTATCAGTAGCTGGGCAGGGGGCCTCCGGCGTCCTTGATCACGTACTCATCGAACATTCGCCGCGCGATGTCAGGATGCTGTCCGGCGATGTCCCTGTCCATCTTCGGGTCGGTCCTTAGGTCGTAGAGACTGGCATTCGCTCCATCGTGGCGGCAGAACATCGCGTAGTCGTCGTCCCGGCACCAGGCGTGGTCGTGGTATCCCAGCGTAAAGTGGGAACGCGGGCCTGGTTGCTTGCCGTCCACGAGCGCCAGTAGGTTGTTGCCCTCCATCGTTTCCGGCTGCTCCACCCCAAGGAAGCTTAGGATGGTAGGGGCCACATCGTGGGTCGAAGCGTAGTAGTCGCTCGTATCGCCTGCCCGTTTGCCTTCGGGGTGGCGCATTAGAAACACGATGTCCGTAAGCTCCGGGTAGAGCTCGGTAGGGACCTTACCGACGACCCCGTGCTCGCCGTGGGCTACGCCGTGATCTGAGAGGAGTATGAGGAGGGTATTCTCGAACAGGCCAAGCTCCTCCATCTTGTCGAGGAAGCGCCCCAACCAGCGGTCCATCATCGTCAACTCCCCCGAGTAGCGCGCCCTCATCCTCCTGAGCTCCCGATCGTCGAGGTAATCGTCCGGACCGGAGAGGGCCCAGTAGGGCTCCTTGTCGTGATACGGTTCGTCGTCGTACATCGTCACGTAGCTCTCGGGGGGGTCCCAGGGCTCGTGCGGGTCGTAGGAGTCCACGGTGAGGAAGAAGGGTTCGCCCCCCTCGCTCAGGGCTTCGAGGTAGTCGGACGCTCGGGAGAAGACCATGGGGCTGAACCAGTCGGCCTCCGTCTTCCTGTGCCGCACGTTGGCGAAGTACTGGCGCAGGTTGTCCTCCAGTTCACCCACGCCGTTGGTAAGCGCGCTTCGCACCTTCTGCGCGGGGTAGGTATACCCGGGCCTGTAGTGGTCGCTCGTCTGTCCCCGGATAAAGTCGTAGGCATCGAAGCCGCGGTGGAAGTTCATCGAGGCCTTGTACTGTTGCAGGTTGTCGGTGACGAAGTAGGTCCCGTAGCCGTTGCGACGCAAGACCTCAGCGAGCGTCGTCTGGTCGTTGGGGATCGGCTGCCAGCCCCAGAGGAGTATGTCGTCGCCCTTGGCGGGCTGCCAGTCTCGGAAGGGCCAGGTTCTTATCCCCGTGTGGATGGCCCTGCGGGCGCAGAGCGTGGGTATGGACTCGGGGTAAGGGCGGGTAAAAAGGAGGCTATCTTTGGCCAGGGCGTTCAGGTTGGGGCTGTGGATCCAACCGTTGCCGTAGGCGCCGACGTGGTCCCTCCTCAGGCTGTCTACGATCACCAGCACGACGTTGGGCCCGTCTTCCCTGCCGTACCGTAGGCCGCACCCGGAAGCGAGGCCAGAGGCGCCGAGCAAAGCCCCTCCGGCCATCCCAGCGCCGGTCAGCTTCAAGAACTCCCCGCGGGTCATGGTCCTATTCAGCACTCTTCCTCCCCGGATCGTCCAGGCCGAACAGGTCGGCGATTGACGCGGCGAGCAGGGCCAGGCCGAAGACATCGTACGTGCTGCGCAGGCGGGGATCGCCGAAGAAAACGATCGCCACCAACAACACGCAGGACAGTTGGAACAGCATCAGAGCCTCCCCCGACGACCAGCCTGACGCGCGTCGCCGGATGATGATGAAGACGGAGTAGATCACGATCAAAGGCAGCATCATACTGTACACCAGGTTGCTCACCCTTACCACGCCCCGCTGCCCGTGCTCGTTGTTGACCTGCGGCCAGGGGATGGTCGTGGCGGTCATGTTCAGGACGTTGCGAGCCAGAACGCGGACGTGACCGAGGCCGTCCCGTTCGATGCACTGTAGGCCCAGCCCGTAGAAGAACCCCTGGTCCCACACCAGAGGTCCCCCGAAGTAGTAGCTGCCCCCCCGATCCAGTTGCGCCCAGACGGGGTTGCCGAAGTTGAAGGTGATGTTTCGGGCGGGATCTACGGTCTTTACGTCGTGGACGTCGCACTGCCCCATCCAGAAGTTCAAACCTGCGTTCTCGCTGAGGCCGGTAAGTTTGTCGGCCGCCACGCTGTTGTGCGCCACGGTGCCGGCCAGAATGACCGCGGCGCCGGCCACGATGCCTGCGAGCACCAGGGCCTGACGACGGAGGCGAAACAACAAAGGCACCGCGAGCACCGCGAGGTTCAGGATGAGTTGCGGGCGGTTGGCGATCGCCACGCCCCCGAGCAGGCCAGCCACCAGGCCGAGCCATCCGGCCCGTCTGCCCGAGAGCCGGACGGCCCGGTAACCGATCCACAGAGAAGCGAGCAGAAACGCCAGCGAGGGCGTCTCGGAGGTGAAGTATCCCCCGTAGGTTATGTACAGCGGCCAGAGAGCGCACAGCAGCGCGGTAAGGGCGGCGGCGGCCGGGGTGAGCAGCAAACGCGCCAGCCGCCACGCGAAGAACGGGGTCGCAGCGGAGAGCGCGCACCACAGCACGGCCCCCGCCCACAGCCCCGCCCGCTCCGTCCCGAGGAGCGTCATCGGGGCGGCCAGCAGCATGTGCGTCCCTGGCGGAAAGAAGACGTCGAGCCGCTGCAGCTCGCCGCCCGTGGCGAGCCGCTGGGCCCGCTCGACGTAGCCGCCCATGTCCGAGTAGAGGTAATCGACGGGGGGGTGGATCACCAACCCCCACACGATCCTGACGATAACGCCGGCCACAACGGAGGCCACGGCGACCAGATCCCACCGGTTCGTCATCACTTCCCGAAAGCCAAATACTCGGCGCCCCTCACCTAAAGGGTCAACCTAGCACGTGTGGTTCCAGAGGTCCAACTTCTCCGGCTCGGACTGCTGGTAATCCGGCAGCGTCATCTCCCGCACGTAGATGATCCGGAAGGACTTGAGGCTGTCCACGCCCACGTGGTGGCCGTCCCACTGGCGGCAGATGTACTGGCCGAAGTACAGGCGCTGGTCGGTCTGCTCCTGGCTGTAGAGGTTCTCCAGGTACTTGCGCCAGTGCTCGTTCTTATAGGTGGCGGGAATGTCTTGCGGTTTCTCGTATGAGACCCGGTGCATTCCGTAGTCGTCGCGGGTGATGGGCATGAGATCCACCTTCCGGCCGTCCTGCAAATTACCGGGGATCACGTACCAGCCGTCCTCCTTGCTCGGGGAGGGGGCGAACATGCCCCAGTACTGGTCGATGCCGAGGAAGGGGCCGATCGGGACGGTGCGTTCGGGCAGCGTGAACGAGGAGACCGTGGTCAGGTTCCAGCAGAGGATGTAGAACACGAAGAAGAAGGCGAGCAAATTCGTCGCGAGCGAGGATCTCAACTCCGCCGGTCCTGGCTCTTCGACGGGCTCCTCGTAGCGGGACGCTCCGGCCACCGTCTCGCCCCCTCCCGTCGCCCCGACCGCCAGAGGCAGGACCGCGGCATGCTCTGCCAGCGGGTCACCTTGCGGCGCGGGGCTGGCGAACAGGAGTTGCCTGACGTCCCTCAGGGACGACAGGACCGCCCGGGAGAAGGCCACGATAGCCTGGCTCGACCGCGCCGTCGCCAGCTGCAGGCGGCGGGCGAGCTCGAACCGCCCGAGCAGCGCGGAGTGGAGCGTCGAAGCCCTATCCCAGAACCAGGTGGGGAAGAAGCACACCATGCAGAACGCGCTGACCCAGGGGAAGATCCCGATGTCCATCGTCAGCCAGATGCCGAAATGGAGGCTCATGAAGGACAGTGCGGCCCCGGTGCGTACGGGTCCGGTGAAGAACGGGCAGAACAGCAGGATCGGCCCGATGGCTTCGAGCATGAACGTGCCGAAGGTCATCACCTGGAGCAAGTCGGGGAAGTTGAGCAGGTAATGGCCGACGGGCGTAGCGAGCTGGTCCAGGCTGAGCGCGTAGTAGAGCGCGGTGTGGTCCACTCGCCACTCGGGCCCAGACTTGAGGGCGGCGGTGAACCAGTAGACGAAGGCGATCTGCAAAAACAGGCCGAAGGTGGCCAGCGAGAGAAAGCGCGTCGAGGGGCGCGGGAGCGCGGACCGCACGCGATCGACCGACCAGTAAGCGCCGAGTGGCAACAAAATGCTCCAGAAGAGCAACATGCGCAAAAACGGGCTCTCGGAGCCGTTCACCAGCGGGTTGCGCACCTGGATCGAGAGCAGTATTACCCACACGACGAAGGTCATGAGGCGCGTGCGATAACCGACGAGCATGCCGAAGGCCGCGAGCGCCGCGACGCCGAACAGCAGCGCCTGGAACAGGGTCCCCCCGTTCATGAGGTTGAGCGAGAAAGCCCAGGGGTTCAACAGTTGCTGCACGAGGTCGGCGCGGGGCATGACGCCCGCGTCGGTATAGTGCACGGTGAGGTCTGTGGCCCGGTTGAGGAGGTCTGAGAGCACCAGGAGCGCGAGCACGATGCGGAACGTCGCGAGCGAGCGCAGGTCCGCGCCGAAGACATCCATGATTTTCGCGTACGTCCAGCGCTGCAAGGACCAGTTCTTTGGTGTGGCACTCACGTCGGAGGTCCCTCGTCTCTTACATCACAGGCGGGGTTCGAAAAGGGGGAGGGAAACCACCCCTCCCCCTCGAATAGCCCGTTAGGGCTGCGCTAGCATTCGCTAGCAGCGTGCGTATCGCCGGCTAGCCGATCATGCCCCTCTTTACCGCGAAGAACATAGTGAGGCCGCCACCCGCGAGGAGCAGCAACGCGCCGATAGGCAGCAGCGGGCTGGTGCCGCCGGTTTCCGGAAGCACGGGCGCCGCAGACGCGGAAGCGCTGGGGCTGCTGTACTGATACTGCACGGCAGCAGGATACTGCGCG
>JBBPYN010000129.1:0-34949 GCA_038199875.1 Rubrobacterales bacterium | reverse complement strand
TCCTGGTTGCGGGACTGCTGCTCGCGGCGGCGGGCAGCCTCGGGCTCAGGGTTGGCTTCGACCAGCTGGCGAACCTGTCTGAGGGTGCCGCTTCCGCGCGTGGTTACGAGCAATTGACCGCGGAGTTCCCTGGGGGCGTGTTGGCGCCCGTCAACGTGTTGGTAGAGGGTGAGGACCTCGACGAGCGGGACGAAGAACTGCTGCGGCTTCAGAACGGGCTGCAGGGCGAGCTCCTTGACGCCGAGGGCTCCGCGCTTGTCTTCGGACCGCAATACGAGGGACGCGTCCCCGGGGTAGACTTCGTGAGCCCCGACGGTTCGGCGGCCCGCGTGTTGCTGGTCTTCTACGGATCCCCGTTCTCGCCCAGAGCACTCGACCAGGCGCAGCGCTTGCAGGACGCTCTGCCTACCTTGCTAAAGAGATCCGGGCTCGGCGACGCGACCGGCGTCATAGGGGGCCAGACGGCGCTCGCCGCGGCGGCCAGGGACACCTCCGAGGCGGATCTCAGGAACGTCGCGCCGTTGCTCTTTTTCGTTTCGTTCGTCGTGCTCGCCCTGCTGCTGCGCACCCCTGTGGCCCCGATCTACCTGCTCGGCTCGACGGCCCTGAGCTTCGCCGCCACCATGGGCGTCTGCACGGTGCTCTTCGAGAACATCCTGGGGCAGGACGGGGTCGTCTACTACGTGCCCTTCACGCTGTTCTTGCTCCTGGTCGCCCTGGGGAGCGACTACAACATCTTCATCATGGCCGCCGTCAGGGAGGAGCTCGAGGGAAAACCCTTGAGAGAAGCCGTGCCGGCGGCCCTCGCGCGGACCGGCCCCACCATCAATGCGGCCGGGCTCGCGCTCGCGGCCTCGTTTTTCGCGTTGACCCTCATCCCCCTGCAGGATTTCTTCCAGGTAGGGACGGCGGTGGCCCTCGGTGTGCTCCTCGACGCCTTCGTGATCCGGACGCTCCTAGTCCCCGCCCTCGTGCTCCTCGTCGGGCCTAAAGGATTCTGGCCCGCGAAGGTGCGCCGTTGAACACAGAGAAAATGGGATGAGGCTCTCCCGACGCCAGGTCCTGATAGGGACGGCTGCGACGGCCGTGGCGGCAGCCGTGCCGACGTGGTTGCTCTCGCGCCGCCCGGCGGCCCCCCCGAACGGACGTCCTGAGCACGTGATCCTGGTTGACTGGGATGCTTTCGACCCCGACTACCTCAGCCGGGCGCCGACGCCCAACATCGATGCCCTGGCGAGTCGGGGCAGCCTCTCGATAGCCGAGAGCACCTTCACTACCAAGTCCAACCCCGCGCGGGCATCAATGTCCACAGGCGCCTACCCGGAAGTGCACGGCAACGCTGCCTACTACTTCGATAAGAAGGCAAATCAGGCTGTTGGCCAGACCAGATTTCTGGCAGCCGAAACCATCTTCCAGGCACTGGCAGCCGAAGGCAGAACTACCGCGGCCGTGCAATGGTATGTGGTTCAGGACCACGGGGCCTCCTACGGAGATCCCGAGCATCTCTACCTCGAGCCAGGTGGATTGTTCGAGCAACGGGTGGACGCGGCAATCGAGATTCTCAACCTCCGCCCCGTAGACTCGGGTGGCCAGACGGTTACGGTGCCGAAGATCCCCGACTTCCTCGCCGTCTACTGCCCTGACCTCGACGCTTTCGGCCACGCGGAGGGCGCCGAGAGCCCCAACCTCGGGCCACTGCTCGCTGAGCTCGACAGGCAGCTCGGCCGGCTCGTCCAGGCGACGAAGGAGGCCGGCATCTACGGGCAGACCGCTTTTCTACTCACAGGAGATCACGGCATGACCACCTGGGAGCGCTCCCTGGTGGAGATGCTCTCCACGACGAGCATCCTCGGTAGCCACCCTGAGATCGTCCCAGCCGGAAGCCCGGCTTCTCCCGAAGCCGAGATCGTCATCGTCACGGCCGGCCGGGTGGCCGACGTCACCCTGCGAGGGAGGGCGGCTACGTCCCGGGGACGCGAGGAGGTCAGGACGTTCCTGGAAGGGCTGTCCCAGATCTCGCGGGTCCTCGACGCGGCTGACTTCGAAGCCTTTCACGCCAGCGACAAGCTCGGTGACTTCGTCGTCGAGGCAAGGGCGCCGTGGGGCTTCGGTCCCCCTGGACCGGACCAGGGGGCACAACGGGGTGGACACGGGAGTACTCTGGAGATGCGGGTGCCACTACTTGTCGCAGGAGCAGGCGTCAGGACGGGTATAGTACCGCGTGATCCAGGACTCGTCGACGTGGCGCCGACGATCGCGGCCCTGCTTGGTGCCAGCCCCCCGGCCAATGCCCAGGGTCGGGCCCTGACCGAGTTGCTGGACGTATGACCACCCGTCTTGTCCTTTGCTCCGCAACGACCATTCGTGTTGGTCAGCCGAGGAAGTCCAGCAGACGGTCCGCGACCCTCTCGGGTTGCTCTTCCTGTACGAAGTGCCCGGCCCCTGCTATGCCGCTACCCTTGACGTTCTCGGCAACCAGACGCATGCTTTCGAACGACTGCCCGGGCCCACCGCCGTCGAGCGCCAGCACGGGCATCTTCAGCCTGGGCATGAACTTCTTCCGGTTATCCTCCGCGTCCTGGTATATGGTGCGGTACTGATTCAGCGCGGCCTCGAGCCTGCCTGGTCTGGAATAGGCGCCTACGTACCTGTCCAAAGCATCCTTCCCGGTGACCTCATCGCCCCCGATAAAGCGCGTTAGATAATAGCGCTCCTGGCCCTTTATGAGGGTCTCGGGAACCTCGCGCTGCATGAAGAAGACGAGGTGTGGGAGCCCAGGCCCCGGTCTCCTGAAGTCCAGGAGAGGATCGAGCGTGAAGCCGGGGAGGGCCGCGCTCATGAATACGAGGTGGCTGACCTCCTCGCGGTGCTCGCGCGCGTAGGCGTAGGCGACCCATGCTCCCAGGTCGTGCCCCACCACGGAGACCTTCTCGAAGCCGAGCTTACGGACCAGCCGGTAGACGTCCTCGGCCATGGTCTCCTTGTCGTAGTCCGACTCCTCGATAGAGGACCCGCCGACGCCGCGCAGGTCGACGGCGATCACCGTGTGTTCTCTGGCCAGGGTGGGCATGACCCCGCGCCAGGTGTACCAGGTCTCCGGAAAGCCGTGCAAGAGGACGACGGGGTCACCATGGCCACCGATCACATAGTGGAGCCTGACACCATTCACGTTCGCGGTGTGGTGGGTAAAGCTCTCGCCGAGGGCGGTGACTCCGCTCGACCGACCGCCTGGGGCGACGTCCTGCCCTGTGGTTTTCGCGTCGTTCGTGTCGGTGGAGCAGCCAGCTAGTAGCACGAGCAAGACGCTGAAAAGCAGACAACCGGTGACGACAGCACGGATTCCTCGCTTCATCTCATCCAACACCTTTCCTCGATTGTTGCGTGGACCAAGAACCCCTCCTTGGAAGCCGCAGCGGGCCGCCTCGTTGGTAGGCTAGTCTGCTTGAAGCAGCACCAGTGCGGCGAGCGGAAACAGAAGCACGGACAGCAGTCCGGCCAGCACCAGCGCGGCGCCGGTCGCGGGATCGAGATTCCCAAGCTCCACGCCGATGTCCGCGGCGGCGACGAGGAAAGGAAGGGAGGTCGCCTGCAACAACCCCGCCGCAAGCTCGCCCCGAGTTCCTGCCAGAGGCCTGTAGAGCACTGCGGGCAGCCCGCGGACGAGCAACAGGGCGAGCAGGAACACGGGCACGGGCAAGAGCGATGCCACCCCGCCACCGAACAGGGCGCCCAGGTCCAGTTGCATCCCGCTGGTCACGAAGAAGAACGGGATAAAGACGCCGAAGCCGACCGCCTCCAGCTTCGCCCTGAACTGGGGGTGCGTCATCATCCCGTCGCGGTCGAGCAGCCGCAGAACGGCGCCGGCGATGAACGCGCCGAGGATGGTCTCAAGGCCAAGCAGTTGCGCCAGCACGACGAAGCCGACGAGCAGGAGGAAGGCTCCCCTGACCCGGATCTGGGCGCTCGAATCCTGGAGTCTTTGCAGGCTGGATCTCAGCCCGCGCAGCCGTCCGACCTCGGCCAGCGCTATCCCGATGGCGACCATGAGCAGGACGAAACCGCCGAGCAGGAGCACCGTGGCTCCCACGCTCTCGGATTCCCCTGAGAAGAACAGAGAGAGCAACACGATGGCTGAGAAGTCGGCGATGGAGGCCGCCGCGATGATCTGCTGCCCGAGAGTGGTGCCGACCTCTCCCGCGTCGGCGAGCACAGGCACCACGATGCCTAGCGTCGTGGCAGAGAGCATGATCGCCACGAAGAGCGGAGCTTCGATCAGGCCTGCTGCACGAAGCGCGAACGCTACGACGAGGGCCAGCGCCACAGACAGAGCGAAGCCGCTCGCGGCGCTCCGGAGCCGCCCGCCTCGCAGCCTTCCGAGGTCGATCTCCAACCCCGCCAGAAAGAGCAGGAAGGCCAGCCCGATCAGGGCCAGGACCCGCAGCGGCAGGTCGACCTCGACGAGCCCGAGCACCGCCGGACCGATCACGACGCCGACCACGATCTCCAGCACGACGGAGGGAAGACGCAAGGAAGGAAACAACCCCAGCAAGAGCGGCACCGCGAACGCGACAGCCGCGACCACGAGCACCCCGGTAAGCGATATCTCGGGCATCATGGCTACCTGATCCGCCTGTATCGCCGGCCCGTTAGAATGGTGGTTCGAGCCATCTCTTCACTATCCGGATTCGTCCTTTACCTCGACGAACACCTTGATCGCACCCTTCTCCTCCGTTAGCAGCCTGATCATCTCCCCGTAGTTTTCCAGATCCTGCACGGGATGGGTCAGCAGGCGTCCAAGCCAGCCGGGGTACGTGGCCTCGGCCAGCGCCATGTCCTCTACGCCGCGCTCGAAGTGGGAGCGGTTGGCGTTTACAGAGCCCACCGCGACCTTGTTGCCCAACACGAAGCCAAGCATGATCCGGTCTCCGGAAACCTCGATCTCCTGCTCCCCGCCGCTGATGCCCGTCAGCACCAGAACGCCGTTCTTGCCCAGCGCCTCCATTGCCTCGAAGGCCACGACGCTCGCCCCCGTTGCCTCGAAGATCACGTCGAACGGCCCGTGCCTCTCGGCAGCCTCTACCAGCGGAACCTCGCGCGTGCTCAAGTAGCGCCCCCCCAGTGCCTCTACGAGCTGGCTGTTGAGCGTGGGCGGTTCGGTGCGGGCGAGCGTGGTTACCTCCAGGCCGCGCAGCCTGAGCGCCAGCGTCGCCAGCAGTCCTAGTGTTCCGGAGCCGACCACCGCGGCGCGCTGCGGTTGCCAGACCTTGAGGCGGCGTTGGATCTCGTACGCCTGCCCGATCCCTTTCTCCACGATGCTCGTCGGCTCAAGCAGCACGCCGACCTCCTTCAGGGCGGCGGGCACCGTGACGATGAACTCGGCGTCGTCAACGTAGCGCTCGGTCAGGTAGCCGTGCAACAGGTTGATGCCGCGCTCGTGATAGGTCTCGTCGGTTGTCATGTCGGAGGTCCCGATCCGGTCGTAGATACTCTGTCCGGGCCTGCGCACCGTCGCCACGACGTAATCGCCTGCTTCGATGTCGCGGACGCCTGGACCGACCTCCAGCACGCGCCCGAACGACTCGTGACCCGTCACAAGGAAGTCGTAGCCTTCCGGGGCAGCCCCGTACTCGGCGTCGTTGATCTCCTTGTCCGTGCCGTCCACCCCGACCCTCAGTACCTCGACGAGCACGCCGCGTCCGTTGGGGACGTCGTCGACGGCAGGCTCTGGCAGGTCCGCCAGATGAAGGCTGTCCTTCTTGCCGGGGAAGACCGCGACAGCTTTCATCTAGGAGCTCCTCTCGCTCTTGGGTTTCTCCTGCCGGATGTTGCGGGCCGTCGGTCCCGCTTCGTTCTCCACCAGCTCGAAGCTTACCGGTGTGCCGGATCTCAGGGTGCGGTAGCCCTCTCCAGGGATGGCGGTGAAGCTGAAGAATACGTCCTCGTCCGAGGCGTCGGTGGAGATCATGCCGACGCCCCCGCCCACGTCGAAGGAGCTAACCACGCCCCGCGCCACCGGGAGGCCGTTCGCGCCGAGCGGCGTCGGGCCGTCGGCCCATTCTTGTTGGGGGATGCGGATGCTCTTTACCTCAGGCCTGTCGTACGCTTCGTAGCGGTAGTCCTTCCTGGTCTCCATGATCTCGCGCAGGTCCTGCCGCAGTTCTTCTAGCGTTGGCCGCCCGACGAAGAACCAGCCGTCGTAGATCCTGTGGATGGTCAGGTTGGACCTGAGCACGAACGTGAACGGCCGGGAAACTCCGGCGTACTCGCCCTCGGTATCGTCGAGGATGTTTATGCTCCGTATGACCTCGCGTTCCTCGTCCGAGAGGAACGGCCACTCCGCCCCAAGCCCGGTCCGGAAGGCGGCGCTCACCAGCGGCGGGTCGGCGCTCACGCTGACGAGCTTGCAGTAGTTGACCGCAAGCTCGGACTGGAACCGGACGAGCCCCCGCATCTGCTCCCCGTCGCGCGGACAGAAGAACCCGCGGCCGAAGATGAGGATGAGTGGGTAGCCGTCGTCGAAACCGAGTCTCTCGTCCAGGGGGCTGGGCTTCGTGTACCCGGAGAGCCGGCGCGGCTGCTTCCGGTGGTCCGGCAACTCGAAATCCGGAAAGACGTCGCCGAGGCGCAGGTTGGTCGTCATGTCGGTTTCCCCCTTCAAGCGTCTACCGTGGCGAACAGGCTGTTCAACGACTCGGCGAGGGTGGGGTGGGCGAACATGCCGTCGCGGAGCGCCGTATAGGGGAGCCTGCCCATCATGGCTATCTGGATCATCGCCATGATCTCACCGCCCTCGATACCGAGCACCGCGCAGCCCAGGATCTGCTCTGTGTCGGCGTCGACCACGACCTTCATCATGCCCCGGCTCTCGTCCATCTCCAGCGCCCGCGCCACGTAGCTCATAGGCATCTTGCCGACCCTGACGTTGCGCCCCTGTTCGCGGGCCTCCGCCTCGCCCAAGCCCACCCGCCCGAGCTGCGGGTCCATAAAGACCGTATACGGCACCAGGCGGTCGGCGATGGACGCGTCGCCCCCGTTTAGCAGGTTGGCCTCGATCACCTGATAGTCGTTGTAGGAGACGTGGGTGAAGGCCGGACCACCCTTCACGTCACCCAGGGCGTAGACGCCCGGTACGTTCGTCTCCAGCCTCTCGCTTACCCCAACGAAGCCGCGTTGGTCCGTCTCGACGCCTGCCGCCTCCAGGGTCAGCAGGTCCGTGTTGGGCGGCCTTCCGGCGGCCACCAGCAAGTGCGAGCCGGAGAGGGTGCGATCACCGTCGGGCCCGGAGACGGTTAGTTGGATCCCGCCGCTCTCGTCGCGCCGGGCGCTCTGCGCTTCCGTCTCCAGCAGCACCTCGATGCCGTCTTCGCGCAGGATCGCCGCCACCGCCTCGGCCACGTCCGCGTCCTCGCGCGAGAGGAGCTGGGGGCCGCGTTGCACGACCGTAACCTCCGAGCCGAAGCGCCGGAACATCTGGGCGAACTCGACGCCCACGTAGCCGCCGCCGAGCACCAGCAGATGCTCCGGCACCTCGTCCAACTCCATGATAGTAGTCGAATCCAGGGTCGGAACCGTTTCGAGGCCGTCCACCGGGACCCCGCCGGGTCGGGCACCGACGTTGATAAACACGTTCTCGGCGGTCAATTGGACCGTCTCGCCGCCGTCGAGCCGGACCTCCAGTTCTTTCGGGCCGGTGAAGCGGGCTTCGCCGCGGATCAAGTCCAGGTTCTCGGCGTCTTCGAGACGCTGCTCGCTGCCGCCGCGGAAGGTCTCCACGATGTCGCGCTTGCGCTTGCGTACCTCGACCATGTCCACGTTCACCGGGCCGTTCTGGATGCCGTAGTCGGAGGAGCGGCGGTCCAGGTAGGCTACCTTCGCGCTGGCGATCATCGTTTTGGTCGGGGTGCAGCCCTCGTTGATACAGGTACCGCCGACGTGCTCTCGTTCTATGATCGCCGTCTTGCGACCGGCGCCGGCGAGGGCTCCGGCCAGCGGGCTCCCGCCCTGGCCGGAGCCGATCACGACGGCGTCGTAGTGCTGCGCTGGTGTCATGTAAGTTCCCTTCTCTTGAGTAGTGTTCTCGGCCTACTCGCCCAGGAAGCCGCCGATACGGCCCCCTCGACGCTCGCGGACCTCGGCCTCGCTCGGGCCATAGGGGTGGCCGCCGAAGCCGTGGCGCATCATGGCGATGGCGCGGGCCCAGGTTTTCTCCTCGTCGCGCGAGGCGAAGAGCTGCATCACGGACTGCGAGATCACGGGTATGGGCACCTCCATGTGCAGGGCGTCGTCCACGAGCCAGTTCACCTCGCCCGTGTCCTCGACGTAGGCTGGTATCTTCTGCGTGCCGCCGTTCTCGCGGTAGGCGGTTTCCATCAGGTCCATGAGCCAGGACCGGATCACCGATCCGTGCCGATAGCAGCGAAGAACCTCCGCCACGTCGAGGTCGTCCCTGAAGCGTTCCAGCAGGTCCACACCCTCGCCGATGGCCTGGAGCATCCCGAACTCGATGCCGTTGTGGACGAGCTTGGTGAAGTGCCCCGCTCCCGGGGGCCCGGCGTGGACGTAGCCGCCCTCGACCGCGAGCTTCTCCAGGATCGGCTCTACTCGTTCGACGGCCTCGCGCTCGCCGCCCGCCATGAAGCAGGCCCCGTGGCGCGCGCCGTCGAAACCGCCGCTCGTGCCGAGGTCGACGAGTTGGATGCCCTTCTCCTTGAGGCGTTTGTGGCGGCGGATCGAGTCCCCCCAGTAAGAGTTGCCGCCGTCTATCAGGACGTCGCCCTCGTCGAGCTCTTCGGCGAGATTGTCGAGGAGCTCGTCCACCACAGGACCCGCCGGGACGTACAGAAACACCGCCCGGGGCGCTGCGAGCTTCTCCTTCAGGTCCTTCAGGGACGAGGCCTCGACGAGGCCGGCCTCCACCATGTCCGGCGGGGCGCCTTCCAGAGTGTGGCCAACCACGCGGATGCCCTTCTCCAGCGCCTGCCGGGCGAGGGTCCCGCCCATCCGACCCAGGCCAACGACGCCGTACTCGTTTCTTGCTTCCGTCATAACTTCTCCTTCTCTAGCTGCTTTTTCCGAGCGCCCTGTCGAGGTTGAAGGCGGCGCTGATGAGGGTCAGGTGGGTGAAGGCCTGCGGGAAGTTGCCCAGGGCCTCGCCGCTGGGGCCGATCTCCTCGGCGTACAGCCCGAGGTGGTTGGCGTAGCCGAGCATCTGCTCGAAGATGAGGCGGGCCTCGTCCAGCCGCCCCGCGCGCGTCAACGCCTCGACGAGCCAGAACGTGCACAGGCTGAAGGTCCCCTCCTCGCCCGCGAGGCCGTCGGCGGACTTCTCGATGTCGTAGCGGTAGACGAGGCTGTTGGCGACGAGCCCGCCGTCCCTGGGTGGCCGGTTGATGGCGTCGAGGGTGCCGAGCATCCTGGGATCGCTGGGGGCGAGGAAGAAGACGAGGGGCATGATGAGGTTCGAGGCGTCGAGGGTGTCGTCGTCGTAGGACTGGACGAAGGCTTCGCGCTCGGCGCTCCATCCCCTGTCCATGACCTCCTCGTAGATCTCGTCCCTTACCTCTAGCCACCGCTCGCGGTCGGCGGGAAAGGAGCGCTTGGCGGCGAGCCTGAGCCCCCGGTCCACGGCGACCCAGCACATGAGCTTGGAATAGACGTAGTGCCGCCTCCCGCCGCGGACCTCCCAGATCCCCTCGTCTTCACGTTGCCAGTTGTCGCAGACCCAGTTTATGAGAACCCGCAATCTGGTCCACAGGTCGTAGGAGATCGGGTCTCCGTGCTTGTTGTAGAGGTAGACGGCGTCCATGAGCTCGCCGTAGATGTCAAGTTGCAACTGGTCGTAGGCGCCGTTGCCGAGCCTGACCGGACGCGAGCCGCGGTAGCCGTCGAGGTGGTCCAGGGTCTCCTCGGTCAGGTCATGGCGCCCGTCGAGCCCGTACATCAGTTGCAGGGATCCGTCCGTGCCTGAGTCCTTGCAGCGGGCCTCTACCCAGCCCATGAATGCCCTGGCTTCTTCGGTGAAGCCGATGCGCAGGAAGCCGTAGAGGGTGAAGGCGGCGTCCCTGATCCAGGTGTAGCGGTAGTCCCAGTTGCGCTCGCCGCCCAGGCCCTCCGGCAGCCCCATCGTCGGGGCCGCCACGATAGCCCCCGTCGGCTCGAAGGTCAGGAGCTTGAGCGCGAGCGCCGAGCGGTGGACCACCTCGCGCCAGCGACCCGTATACGTGCACTTCGAGAGCCAGCGGCGCCAGTACTCCACGGTCTGTTTGAACAACCCGTCCTCTTCCTTCTCCGAGAACGAGACTCCGCAGCCGGCTCCGCCTTCGATCTCCCGCAACACGAACACCGTCGTCTCCCCGCCACCCAGGGTGAACTCGGCGACCGCCGAGCCCCCGGTCTCCTCCAGCGGCACCTGCGTCGCCAGCCCAAGGCTCAGGCCAGACGAGCGGAAGCACGCGCCTTCGGCCGAGATCTCCGTCTCGTGCTCCTCACGGGCGTAGTCGAAGGCCGGGGAACACTCCATCCGGAAGCTCATCTCGCCACGCACCACCCTGACCCGCCGGATGATCTGATGGTATCCGTGCCCGTTCTCGGGGACGCCCACGGGCATGTAGTCGATGATCTCACCGACCCCGTCGGGTGAGAAGAAGCGCGTTATGAGGACGTTGGTGTCGGGCCAGTAGAGCTGCTTGCGGGCGGCTCCCTCTGCCGCGGGCGCTATCTTGAAGCGTCCGCCCTTCTCGTCGTCGAGGATGGCCGCGAAGACGCTCGGGGAGTCGAAGTGCGGGAAGCACAGCCAGTCTATCGAGCCGTCCGTCCCAACCAGGGCCGCGCTGTGCATGTCACCGATGATCCCGTAATCCTGTATCGGCTGGTAGGTCATGGCTTCTTCGACCCCTCCTCGTCCGCCAGCCAGTCCAGGGCCACGGCGGCGGTCCACGACTGATCGTCCGAGCCCAGGGCCTCGCCTGTGAAGGGCTCGTAGTACTCGCCGAAGCACCCGTCCGAAAGCTGCGCGAGGGAGTAATCCTTGATCCGGGACGCTCTCTTGTGTTCTCCCGAGCTCTCAAGCGACCACCATAGGAGCCAGTTCATCACAGGCCAGATCGGACCGCGCCAGTAGCTTCGGGGGTAGAACCCAGGTTGGTCTGGGCTTGTACTCGGAGGCAGCGGCCATCTGAGGTCCGGGTTTCCCGTGAAGGCGTGTGAGTCGAGGCCCTGGAGGAGGGTTTCCAGGCGGTCTGCTCTCCCGGTGTCTGCTATGAGCGGCGCGAAGCCTGCGATGGTGCGGGCCGCGAGGGGTTCGCCCGCGCGCAGGTCGTAGTCGAGGCAGAGGCCGAGCCTGGGATCCCAGCGTTCGTTTAGCCCCAGGTGGCCGCGTTCGATCCAGGTGCGGATCGTCGCCCGATCCTCTTCTGGAGCACCGGCGACTTCAGCTATCTCGAGCAACGCCTCGTTCGCCCGGACCAGGATCGCGCTCGCCAGCACGTCCTTGGCCAGGAACGGGCTTGTCTGGTAGAGGAGGGTGTCGTCGCAGCCCGTCCGCTTGATGACCTCGACCAGCCATATGAAGCGGTCGTACTCCTCGCCGGTCGGCCGTTCGGAAGGGTCGGGGACGTGTTCCAGGTCAGGGCGCTCGTAGTCAGGCATCTCCCCGACCTCGACGCGCTCCAGGGCCGGGGTCCAGCGCGGGGAGTTGTCCGTGCCGCTCTCCCAGGGATGGTAGATGGTAACGAGGCCAGACTCTTCTGGGTCGCGGGCGGTCGCCAGGTAACGGTGCCAGGCGAGGAGCTTCGGGTAGGCCTCGTCGAGGAACTCCCTGGCCTCGGCGATCCCTTCGCCACGCGCCTCGGCGACCTGAAGGATGCGCATGGCCGCGATGGCGTGCACAGGAGGCTGGCACAGGCCGCTGGTCATGGCAGGACCCGTCGGGGCGTCGGGGGAGTCTGCGGCGCTCGCCCAGTGCTCGGGGCCTGGGAAGTAGCTCTCCGGCGGGGCCTTCGGGTTGAAGACTATGTGTGGGATCTTGCCGTTCTCCCACTGGTGGTCGAGGAGGGAAGTGATCTCCGCGGCGGCCCGACTGGTGTCGAGGTGGGCGAGACCTATGGCTATGAAGGCGGAGTCCCAGCTCCACTGGTGGGGGTAGAGCGTGGGGGAGGCGCGAGTCCATCCGCCCATGTCGTTCTCCCGCAGCACCTCAGCAGCCCTGGCGATGATATCTTCGGGTCGCAAAAGACTCCTTCCCATTATCGTCCTCCCACCCGTCTCCGCGCAGGCCCGGACTCTTGGCAGTTCTTTCTCGGTACTCCATCCGCCAATAGTAATCTACGGGGCAAATATTACGCCGCTATTGCCTGCATATTACGAGATCCTTAAAGGCCCCGCGGTTCGCCTCGTTCAGTCCCGAGGTCCAGACCCTCCCCGCCGACGATAAGGAGTACACTTCGCCATATGACGATGGTGAAGATATGCGGCATAACAAACGCCGGGGACGCCCGCGTGGCCGCTGACGCGGGGGCCGACGCCGTCGGGCTCCTTTTCGCAGAGAGTCCACGTCGCGTCAGCGTCGAGCAGGCGCGCGGGATCTCCATAGCGCTGCCCGAGAACGTCATCAGGGTAGGCGTCTTCGTGGACGCCGATCCGGCGGAGATCTCGAGGA
This sequence comes from Rubrobacterales bacterium, assembly GCA_038199875.1. Classification (GTDB taxonomy): domain Bacteria; phylum Actinomycetota; class Rubrobacteria; order Rubrobacterales; family Rubrobacteraceae; genus Rubrobacter_D. The sequence goes on along the minus strand of JBBPYN010000129.1, from coordinate 22,294 downwards.
TCTCACGCGAGGTCGGGCTCGACCTCGCCCAACTCCACGGCGACGAGACGCCTGAGACCGTAACCGCCGTGCGGGAGGCTGGCGTCAAAGTAATGAAAGCCCTGCGCGTAGAGAGTGCGGCTTCCCTTGAAACGTTGGACGAGTACGAGGCAGACCTGTTCCTGCTCGACGCGCACAGCGCGAAGGCGAGGGGAGGCACGGGCGAGCGGTTCGATTGGGAGGTGGCGAAGTCCCTGGGAGGACGTGATAACATCGTCGTCTCCGGGGGGCTTGGTCCGGAGAACGTGCGGGAGGCGGTCGAGTTCTTCAGGCCCTTCGGAGTGGACGCATCGAGTTCCTTGGAGGACGAGCCAGGCAGGAAAAACGGCGAGTTGATTCGGAGGTTCGTCCTTGCGGCAAAAGGCTGAGACGGGTTACTTCGGTCCCTTCGGGGGCCGCTACGTGCCTGAGACCCTGATCCACGCCCTCGAAGAGCTCGAAGAGGCCTACGAACGCTACAGGAACGACCCTGAGTTCGAGGAGGAGCGGGACCGCCTGGCGAGGGACTTCGTTGGCCGGCCGACCCCGTTTATGTTCGCCGAGCGTCTCACCCGCAAGTGGGGTGGGGCCAACGTCTGGTTCAAGCGCGAGGACCTGGCGCACACGGGGGCGCACAAGATCAACAACACCCTGGGCCAGATCCTGCTCGCAGACCGTATGGGCAAAGAACGTATCATCGCCGAGACCGGGGCTGGCCAGCACGGCGTCGCCACGGCGACCGTCGCCGCGCTCTACGGCAAGGATTGCGTCGTCTACATGGGCGAAGAGGATACGCGCCGCCAGAGGCTCAATGTCGTGCGGATGAAACTCCTCGGGGCCGAGGTCGTGCCCGTCCTAAGCGGTTCGCGGACCCTCAAAGACGCGGTGAACGAGGCGATAAGGGACTGGGTCGCGAACGTCGAGGACACCCACTACATCATCGGGAGCGTCGTCGGACCCGCGCCATATCCCAGGATCGTACGCGATTTCCAGGCCGTTATAGGGACGGAGATCGAAGCCCAGAGCCGCGAGCGCCTCGGCGGCGACCCCGACGCTATCGTCGCCTGCGTCGGCGCCGGCTCGAACGCCATCGGGGCGTTCCACCCGTTCGTAGGCCGCGAGAACGTCAGGCTGATAGGCGTCGAGGCGGCGGGTCGAGGTCTCGCCACTGGGGAGCACGGGGCGTCCCTGGCCGAAGGGAAGCTCGGGGTCCTGCACGGGGCGATGAGCTACGTGCTCCAGACGGAGGGGGGGCAGATCCGCGAGGCCCACTCTATCTCCGCCGGCCTCGACTACCCTGCTACCGGACCGGAGCACGCGTTCCTGAAGGACGAGGGTCTCGCCGAGTACGCGAGCGTCACCGACGACGAGGCGCTCGAAGCGCTCAAGACGTGCTCCCGCCTCGAGGGCATCATCCCGGCCCTCGAGACGGCCCACGCCCTCTTCTACGCGGAGAAGGTGGCCAAAGAGCTGGGCCCCGGCAAGAACATGGTCATCAACATCTCGGGCCGCGGCGACAAGGACGTCGAGGTCGCTGCAAATGCCCTCGGTATCGGCGCGGAAGAAGCGGGGGCCGTATCCGGTGCAGAATCCTCGTCATCCGTTTCAGGGACGGACGAAGCGGCCTTTTGAGCGGCGGACGCGTGAGGGAGGCTTTCCGGGAAGGGCGGACCGCGCTGATCCCCTACCTCACAGGCGGTTATCCCTCGCTGGGCGGGGCGCGGGAGGTGGGGGAGGCCTATCTTGAGGCCGGTGCTGATGTGCTCGAGATCGGGGTTCCCTTCTCCGACCCGCTCGCTGACGGGCCGACGATCCAGGACACAACCACGCGCGCCCTCGAGAACGGAGCCGACCTCGACTACTGTCTAGACCTCGCTTCTGGTTTCTCGGGGCGGGTGCCTGTGGTCTTCCTGCTCTACTACAACGTGATCTTCGCCCGTGGGGCCGAGGAGTTTCTGCGTGAAGCCTCAGAGGCAGGGGTCTCTGGGCTTGTGATCCCCGACCTACCCGTAGACGAGGCCGGCCGGTTCGCCGAACTCGCGGCCGATGCCGGTGTCGCCTTCTGCCCGCTCGTCGCGCCCACCTCGACCGACGACCGCGTCTCGCGCGTCGGCAAGATGGCGACCGGCTTCGTGTACTGCGTCTCCGTCGCCGGGGTGACCGGTGTTCGGGACACCCTGCCGCCTGGCGCCGTCGAGCTATTAAGGCGCGTGCGCTCGAGGGCCAACGCGCCTGTGGCACTAGGTTTCGGGATAGGGTCGGCAGCAGCCGCCGTCGAGGCGGCGGAGGAGGCCGATGGGATCATCATCGGGAGCAAGCTCATGCGCCTCGTCGAGGAGGGTGGGCCGGATCGGGCCGGCGGGTGGCTGCGCGAGGTGCGCGAGGCGCTCTCGGGCGTCGTTAAGGCGGGGGGCTAGGCATCAGGAACTGGCTCAGCAAACGCAGGGAGTACTCGAGGAGCGCGCCCGAGACCGAGAGCGGCGTTGGCCCGATGGACTCCGTCTTCACCAAGTGCGAGAAGTGCGGGCAGCCGATCTACGAGAAGGATCTCAGGGCACGTTTCAACGTCTGTCCCCACTGCGAGTTCCACTACCCACTCTCGGCGCCTGAGAGGATAAGGCTCCTCACCGACGCTGGCAGCTTCGAGGAGAGGGACGGTGGCATCCTCGCCGACGATCCCCTCGGCTTCGAAGACTACAGCCAGAGGCTACAGAAGGCGCGCGCGAAGACGGGGCTCGACGACGCCATCCTCAGCGGGAAGGGCATCATGGGGGGTAGGCAGGTGGCGCTAGCCGCGCTCGACTTCCGGTTTATCGGTGGTTCTATGGGTGGCGTGGTCGGGGAGAGGGTCGCGAGGACCATCGAGCTCGCCAGTGCGGAAGATCTACCATTGATTATCGTCTCGGCGTCGGGCGGGGCGCGGATGTTCGAGGGCGTCTACTCGCTCATGCAGATGGCCAAGACCAGCGTCGCCCTCTCGCGCTACGTCGAGGGGTCATCGCCCTACGTCTCCGTACTGACGGATCCCACCTTCGGCGGGGTGACTGCCTCGTTCGCGACGGCGGCCGACGTGGTGTTGGCCGAGCCTGGGGCCAGGATCGGGTTCACAGGGGCGCGTGTGATCGAACAGACGACCAGAGAGCGGCTGCCAGAGGGTTTCCAGACGGCCGAATTCCAGAGGGAGCACGGGATGGTCGACCGCATCGTGCACCGTCTCAGCCTCAAGGGAGACCTCGAGCGATTGTTGGGGTTCCTGCCGTGATCCTCGACTTCGAGCGTCCGATCAAGGACTTCGAGGAGCGCATCGCCGAGCTGAGGCGGCTCGCCGGCCCGAGCGAGGAGCTGCGCGGGGAGATATCTCGCCTCGAAGAGGCCCTCGACGCGGCGCGAAGGCGCATCTACTCCAACCTCTCACCGTACCAGCGCGTCCAGGTGGCCCGCCACCCGGAGCGTCCCAACTTCCGCGACTACCGCGACGCCCTCGCCGACGATTTCTACGAGCTCTCAGGCGACCGCTTCTTCGGCGACGACCCCGCTGTGCGTGGCGGGTTGGCCAGGATCGGGGACCACAATGTCGTCCTGCTCGGCCACGACAAAGGAACGGACGTCAACAGCCGTGTGAAGGGCAACTTCGGCATGGCCCACCCCGAAGGCTACCGTAAGGTGAAGCGCTTCTACGAGCTCGCCGCCAGGTTCGGGCTGCCCGTGGTCGTGCTCGTGGACACCCCTGGTGCCTTCGCAGGCAGGGGCGCCGAGGAGCGGGGGCAGGCCTGGGCAATCTCAGACGACCTCATGGCGCTCGCCAGGATGCCTGTGCCCGTGATCTCCGCCATCATCGGCGAGGGGTGTTCGGGCGGCGCTTTAGCCATGTGCGCAACCGATTATGTAGGGATGCTAGAGAACTCCTACCTCTCCGTCATAGCGCCAGAGGCGTGCGCCTCGATCATCTTTCGGGATCCAGGCCGCGCCGCAGAAGCCGCAGAGGCCCTCAAGCTCACGGCGGCGGACATGAAGGGACGCGGGATCGTGGACGAGATCATCCCCGAGCCCCTCGGCGGCGCCCACAACGACCCCACGACCACGATCGAAGCCGTAGGCAAATCCCTGAACCGCGTGCTAAACGGCCTCTCTGACACCGACCCGGACAAGCTCTGCGAAGCCCGCTACGAACGATACCGCCGCATCGGCGCCCACGCCCAGAATAACGGACAGGTTGGTTAGAGCAATCCCATTGTAAAACGGTTCGCGAACCACCCGCACGTACCGAAACCGCATTTTCCCTGTAGGGACGGTTCACGAACCGCCCTCGCAACGTTTCGCCATAAATAGGCTTCAGGCTACAGCCTTCGGCTTGGTTCACCGGGTTTATTTCGGAGGACCACGCTCGGGCTTCGAAAACACCGTAGCCTTACCCGAACACGTCATTCCCGCGAAGCTTGTCCCCGCGAAAGCGGGGAGCGGGAATCCACCGCGGCAGAGCTGCGCGCCTGCGACCACTATCGATTTACCAGATTATGTAGCTATTCCTATGCGAGTGCCGCTTCAGATGCTCTGCTCTTTCAGGAAGTACCTCAACTCTCGCGCGGTCTCCTCGGGCCGCTCTTCGGCTAGAAAGTGGCCTGCGTCTATGGGTTTGCCCCTTACGTCTTTCGCGTACTCGCGCCAGACCGCTCCCACGTCATAAGTCTTCTCCATCACACCTCGCCCGCCCCAAAGGGCTAGAAGCGGACACTCAATCTTGCGCCCCCTTTCGCGGTCCGCATCGTCGTGGATGAGGTCGATGGAGGCCGCGGCCCTGTAGTCCTCGCAGCTCGCGTGGATCGTGGCCGCGTCGAAGCAGCGCTCGTACTCGGCCAGGACTTCTGGGGCAAAAGTTTCCAATGGAGTGCCCCAGCCTCCGAGCTTCTTGTGGAGGTAGTACGCGGGATTGGCCCCGATCAGGGTCTCGGGCAGGTCGTAGGGCTGGATGAAGAAGAACCAGTGGTAGTAGGCTGTCGCCAGGTCCTTGCCAACCGTCTCGAAGACGTGGCGCGTCGGGACTATATCGAGCACCCCGAGCCTCGTGACGCGCCCGGGATAATCCAGTGCCATCCTGTGCGCGACCCGGCCTCCCCTGTCGTGGCCGACGACGGCGAAAGAATCGAAGCCCAAGCGGGTCATGACCGAGGCCTGATCCGCGGCCATGGCCCGTTTGGAGTACGTCGAGTAGTCCTCTTCCCCGAAGGGCTTGGAGCTGTCGCCGTATCCCCGCAGATCCGTGGCAACCACCGTGAAGTCCTCGGCCAACTCGGGCGCCACCAGATGCCACATCGCGTGGGTCTGCGGGTAGCCGTGCATGAGCAGCACGGGCGGCCCGTCACCCCCGCGAACGAAGTTTATCTCGGCTTCGGAAGTCTCTACCCGCTCTATCTCGAAGCCCTCGAACAAATCCCTACTCCCTATCTTCAGCCGAAGAACGTCTCGACGACCTTGTAGAAGTCCTCGGGGACGGTCTTGGTCTCCTCGGTGGCCTCAGAGAGGTCGACGGTCACGATCTCGTTGCCCCTGAGCGCGACCATCTTGCCCCACTCGCCGTTCTTGACGGCCTCGGCTGCACGGAGACCGTAACGTGTGCTCAGGATGCGGTCGAAGGCGGTTGGGGTGCCACCGCGCTGGAGGTGGCCGAGGACCACGTGGCGTGTCTCTATACCGGTGCGCTCTTCGATCTCACCCGCCAGCGTCTCCGCGACGCCGCCCAGCCTCACGTGGCCGAACTCGTCGGTCTCGGCGTTCTGGGTCATGAACTCTTCCGAGAGGGTTACGCCCTCGCTCACGGCGATGAGTCCCCACTTCTCGCCCTTCTCGGCGCGCTTTTTGAAGATATCCGCGATCTGGTCCAGGTCAGGTTCGACCTCGGGGATCAGGGTGACGTTCGCCGCGGAGGCGAGGCCTGCGCCCCAGGTGATCCAACCCGCGTGCCTTCCCATCACCTCAACGACAACAACCCGCTCGTGGCTCTTGGCCGTCGTGCGGAGCTTGTCTATGGCGTCCGTGGCTATGGAGACGGCGGTGTCGTAGCCGAAGGTCGTATCCGTCGCGGAGAGGTCGTTGTCTATGGTCTTGGGACAGCCTACGACCTGTACCCCGAAGTCGTCGTAGAGACGCTTGGCCACGCCAAGGGTGTCGTCGCCGCCTATGGCGACGAGGGCGTCGATGCCGAAGTCCTCCATCTGCTTGACGACCTTCTCGGCGTCGCCCTCGTTCTTGTAGGGGTTCGTGCGCGAGGAGCCGAGGATAGTCCCGCCCTCTTGAAGGATGTAGCGGACGCTGTCAGCTGTCAGCGTCATTACGGTGTCTTCCTCGGGGTCAAGGAGCGCCTTCCAGCCGCGCTTGAGGCCGTGTACCTCGTAGCCGTAGTCGTTGTCGCACTTGGTGGTGACGGCCCGGATCACACCGTTCAGTCCAGGCGCGTCGCCGCCACCCGTGAGCATCCCGACCCTGCGTACCTCAGCCATGTCTTCCTCCTTCTCAGAGCGTGCGAAAAATCAGTCTAGCAAACCAGCCGTGTGGGAATGCGGATGGATCAGCCGAGCGCGATTTCCACCGGCACGACAAGCGTGGGTAACACAGCGGATTCGAGCGTCTCTCCTCTTCCGGCCCGCCGGACGAGCCGCTCGTCTTGGCACTACACTACGGGTCGGAGACGGTCGGCCAGCTTCTTCTCGGCCACCGGGCGCCTAACGAGACTTTCGCGAAGTCGGACGTGCGGCTTCTCGAAGACCTTGCCCTACAGGTGGGCGTCGCCGCCCACGCCGTGCGTCTGACCGCCGACCTGCGACGCTCGCGCGAGCGGCTGGTCACGGCCCGCGAGGAGGAGCGCCGCCGTCTCAGGCGCGATCTGCACGACGGCATCGGCCCCCAACTCGCCGCCCTCACGCTCAAGCTCGAGACCGCCCGCAACAAACTCGCCCACGACCCGGCAGCAGACGCCCTGCTCAGCGACCTCGCGGAGCGTGCCCGCTCGGCCGTCGGCGACGTGCGACGCTCCGCCCACGCTCTGCGCCCGCCCGCGCTCGACGAGCTTGGCAGCCCTGCGGGAGACGGCGGCCCAGTATAGTCAGGGCGGTTTGCGCACCTCCGTGGAGGCGCCGGAGGATCTGCCGCCGCTGCCCGCGGCCGTCGAGGTCGCCGCCTACCACATCGCCCAGGAGGCCATGACCAACGTCGTACGACACGCCGAAGCGAATGCCTGCGTCGTGCGCCTGGATCTCGACGATGAGGCTGGCCTGCTGCGCCTGGAAGTAGAAGACGACGGGCGTGGCATAGGCCCGGAGCGGGGGACGGGTGTAGGACTCTCGTCGATGCGCGAGCGTGCGGAAGAGCTCGGTGGAACGTGCACGGTGGAACCGGTCGCGACGGGCGGAACCCGCGTGCGCGTAGAGCTGCCGTGCTTTCTGGAGTCGGGAACATGAACCCTATTCGCATCCTTGTAGCCGACGACCATCCGCTCTTCCGCGACGGGATGCACGGGCTCCTGGACTCCGTGGAAGACACCGAAGTGATCGGGGAGGCGGCGACAGGGGGGGAGGCCGTCGAGCTGGCCGCCGAACTGCAACCCGACGTGATCCTGATGGACATCAAGATGCCTGGGATCAACGGCATAGAAGCCACCCGCGAGGTCCTCTCCGCGAACCCGAACACGGGCATCCTCGTCGTTACGATGCTCGAAGACGACGATTCGGTCTTCGCCGCGATGCGGGCCGGGGCGCGCGGCTATTTGCTGAAGGGTGCCGAACAGGCCGAGGTCCTGCGCGCAATCAGGGCCGTCGCGAACGGGGAGGCTATATTCGGCCCAGGCATCGCCAGGCGCGTAATGGGCCTCTTCTCCGTAGAGAAGCCGAGGGCCCCGCAAGCCTTCCCCGAACTCACAGACCGTGAGCAGGAAATACTCAGGCTCATCGCCAGTGCCCGCGGCAACGCCGAGATCTCATCGGAGCTTTTCCTCAGCCTGAAGACGGTTCAGAACCACGTCTCGAACATCTTCCGTAAGCTTCAGGTGGCCGACCGGGCCCAGGCCGTCATCCGCGCCAGGGAAGCGGGTCTGGGAGAGAACCGAAAACCCGAGTGAGGGTATTCGCTCCAAAGTAGCGCCCCCAGAGGGTATATTCAGCGCCTATGGTCCGTATCCTATTCGTCTGTACGGGAAACATCTGTCGCAGCCCGGTGGCGCAAGGCGTCTTCGAGAACGTAGCGCGGCGCGAGGGGTTGGCAGATGAGATCGAAGTGGACTCCGCGGGCACCCGCGGCTTCTACAATGCCGGAGAGCCGCCTGACCCGAGGGCGCAGGAGAGCGTGCTGGCCCGCGGAATAGACATCTCGGGCCAGAGGGCCCGCCTTCTCGATCCCGAAGACTGCCAAAGGTTCGACTACATCCTGACGATGGACGAGTTCAACTACAGGGTAGTTGCGGGACTATGCGGCGGCGGGGCCGCGATACGTCCCTTCCTCGAGTACGCACCGGGTCCCGAGACCGAGGTACCCGACCCTTACAGCGGCGGTCCCGAGGGATTCCAACACGTACTGGGTCTCATAGAGGAGGCGTCGGAAGGATTGTTGCGGGAGATCCGGGACCGGCACCTGGATGTCTGAGGGTATCATCGCCGGAGTTGTCGAGGGTACCCTGGACGAGCGCCTGAAGAGCGCCCGTCCGATGGGCGGCGGCTGCATAGGTGAGGTCTACAAAGTCGAATTGGAGGACGGCACCCCGCTGGTCGCCAAGGTCGATAGACAGGGCGAGTCGCACCTGGAGCGCGAGGCGTACATGCTCCGCTACCTGTGCGAGAAGAGCAGTCTGCCCGTCCCAGAGGTCTACCACGGCTCCGAGACGCTTCTCCTGATGGAATTCATCGAAGGTAGCAGCCACTTCTCCGCGGGCGCCGAGCGCCACGCTGCCGAACTCCTCGCAGCATTGCACGGTATTTCGGCCGGTGCCTACGGCCACGAGCGGAGCACCCTCATCGGCAGCCTCGACCAGCCGAACCCGTGGACCGAGAGCTGGACGGAGTTCTTCCGGGAGCAGAGGCTGCTGTATATCGCACGGATCGCCCATGAGGCGGGAAGGTTACCTGCCGAAGACGTGCTCAGGGTGGAGCGGTTGTCGGAGAAGCTCGACGAGCTTATCGGGGAGCCCAACCCTCCTGCCTTGATCCACGGCGACGTGTGGAGCGCCAACGTGCTGGCAGAGGGAAATCGAATAACCGCGTTCCTAGATCCAGCCCTCTACTACGCGGACCCGGAGATCGAACTGTCGTTCATAAGGCTCTTCAATTCATTTGGCGAGGCCTTTCTGGAGCGTTACGCGGAGATCCGGGGCATAGACCGACGTTTCTACTGGACGCGCCGCGACCTGTACAGCCTCTATCCACTGCTAGTTCACGTGTACTTCTTCGGTGGCGGATATCTCGGTTCGGTGCGGAGCACGCTGGGGCGATTTGCGGTGTAAGGGGCGAATTTGGGATCCTGGGCGGGTTTCAAACCCGCCCCATTACAACCCGCCCCATAGGTATCGAGCAAGACGATGATCCCGTGTACATGGTCGGGCATCACCACGAACGCGTCCAACGAGACGTGCGGATAATGGTCCGGTAAGTCCAATCAGCAATCGCGTACGATTCTCGCGTTGCCATTCTCGATCACTCTGCCGTCCGAGATCCAACCGAAGGAGGTCCCGCGTCGTACGGTGCAGAGGGTGACGAAGTACGCACCAGGATGCGTGTAATCGTGGCCTCCTAACCGGATGCTGCGACGGCTGGTTGCTCCGGCTACGAACCTTGCGGAACTTTTCTCGCGGGACACATCCCTGTTGTCGGTACGTTTATGACAACCTTGAAGCGAGAGGATCTCTATCTTCTGCGGGCTACGTACAGGGTGGTCAGGTAACCCTTGACGATACTGCCGCCGAAACTATTGTCGAAAAGGTCCGGATAACCGGGCCTTACCTCATCGTAGAGCAGGGCCGCCCCGTCGAAGGTAGCCCTGAGCCTGTCCCTCTCCCTCGTCATGACCGAGCGCTAGTGCACGCCCCTCAATGAGCGGGAACCGACTAGCAAAACGACAGCGTCTTCGGCAAGCGCGAAGGCGGGGTCGGGTAGATTGGTCTTCTCGACCAGGAGCGCGCGGAGCCTCTCGCCAGCGAAGGCTGCGGCAACGGCCGCGGAGGAGCCGAGAGCGGCCCCCGTCGTCGCACGCCGGCCTTCAGAGACGAACAGGGCGGCCCCAACCAGGCCACCCGAGGCGGCGCGGCCGAGGAGGGGAGGGAGTGCCGTCCGGCTCGGCGTCGTCGGCAACGTGTCCCCGACGAACTCGCCCAGGGCCATCACGAGGAGCGTCTTCGAGAGGCGTGGCGAGCCAAGGAAAGCGAGACGGGTGCCGCTGAGGTCAAGGCCGCCCCGGCTCGCCGCGCGGCTGACGAAGGCAGGTCCCGACGTGGAGCGCAGGCCCGAAATGGCGCCAAGTCCGAGGGCTTTTCGGGCGCTCATGCTAGCGCGCTCCTGTACGGGCGGGTTTCAAACCCGCCCCCTACGATCTTACGCCAGAGCACTCCACACCTCCAGCTTGGTTCGGATGTGGCGTATGATCTCATCGGTAAACTCGCTCGTGCCGGCTGACCCTCCGAGGTCGGCGGTCTTCACGCCGTCGAGGATGGTTTCGAAGGTAGCCTCGTAGATCGCACGCGAGACGCGGCTAGCATCCTCGTCGTGGAAGAAGGCGAGGAGGGCTGCGCCGGCCAGGATCATGGCCATGGGGTTGGCGACGTTCTTGCCCGCAAGAGAGGGCGCCGTGCCGTGCGGGGCCTCGGCCATGACGGTCTCGGGGTTCTCCTCTTCGTCGAGCGAGATGAGCAGCGACTCGGCCCCGGCGATGGAGCCGAACATCTGCATCACGAGATCTGAGATGCAGTCGCCGTCTCGGTTCAGCGTCGGGATGACGAGCGGCTCGCCGTAGGTGGTAAGAAGCAGCGCGTAGGTGGCGTCTATGAGCTGGGGATCGTAGCGGACGTCGCGGCTGTTCTCGGCGGCCCGGTCCATCTCCTCCTTGAGCATCCCCTCGTAGATGGGGGAGACGGTGTACTTGGGTCCGCCGAAGACCTTGGCCCGCATCTTACGCGCCTGGATAAAGGCGAATTCCGAGACCCCGCGGCATACCCGCCGTGAGATCTTCTCGGTTCTGAACGCGACCTCGTCGAGCCCTTCCCCCTCGCGCCACTCCTTCGCGCCATAGGCGTCGTCGACGGCCATGCGGACCACGGAGATCGGGGCGTGCACCCCGCTCGTAGGGTTGACACCGGGTATGCGTCGCCCCGTGCGCACGATGACGGTCCCGTCGATGCCTCTACGCAGGATCGCATTTGGCGAACCCACGTCGCCAGAATCCTCAGGCGTGACGGTCGCGGCCTTGATGCCGAAACCCGTCTCCCTCATGGCCGCCGCCGCCTCGTGCACGACCTCGTTGTCCGTGGCCCGCCGGTTCTCGAGCGAAAGGTCGTAACGCGCGAACTCCACGTCGAGGCCCGTCACCGCCGGGTCGAGCACCCGCAAGGCCTCCTCCAGCAGTTCCTGCCCCGTCTGGTCACCCTCCATAACAACAATAGTCTTCGGGTCCACTCGTCGCACCTCTGTAAATAGTCTCCATGGGTCTCCGTTAGAGTATACGACCCGCACGTACACGCATGAGCGTGCACCCACACAAGCTCACACCCGCAGCGCCGCGTACCCGCACAAACCTGTAGGGGCGGGTTTCAAACCCGCCCGCGCAAGTTGTAACCCCGGAGCGTCCGTAGGTAAGATCAGGCCCGAATTCGGGGAACCCCGAGAAGGGACGGTCCTGATGGGAGCGTTTCTTGCGGGGCGGCGATTAATGGTGGCCGTGTGACCGGCCAACGCTGACGAGGTCCTGGCGAAATCCTCAGTCTTCTCTCAGGTTTCGGCGGCATACTGCTCATCAGGCACCAGACGAACGGAGGAATACGGTGAGCCAGTCACCCCGCCAGTCGAGAGAACAAGTCGATTCCACGCGCCGTTTGCAGGCCATCGTCGTCGCGGGCACGCTGGTCATGCTCCTGGCCGCCGGATGCAAGGCGAACGGCGGCGGGAATGCCGGCCCGGACCAGGCCGGTACGGGATCAGGCGGTACGCAAGACCTGCCGCGGGGCGCCGAACCCGTAGACCTCGACCCGAAGAACTTTAGCACCAGCATCGACAACCCCTACTGGACGATGGACCCTGGCATGCGATGGACCTACAGCGAGACAGACCAGGAGGGTGCCAAGCAGAAGGTCGTCGTCACGGTCAGCGATCAGACGAAGAAGATCTCGAACGGCGTAACCGCCAGGGTCGTGCGCGACACGGTCACCGCGGACGGTGCGATCATCGAGGATACTTTCGACTGGTACGCCCAGGACAAAGCGGGCAACATCTGGTACCTGGGGGAGAACACCGCCGAGTTCGAGAACGGCAAGCTCGCGACGAGGGACGGTTCCTTCGAGGCAGGTGTCGACGGCGCCCGGCCCGGCATCATCGTGCCCGCGGAGCCCCAGGATGGGATGAAATACCGCCAGGAATACTACAAGGGTAAGGCGGAGGACAACGGCGAGGTCTTGAGCACGGACGAGATGGTCCAGTCGCCCTTCGGCCAGTTCGACAACGCGCTCCTGACGAAGGACACTGCCGCGATCGAGCCGAACGTACTCGAGTACAAGCTCTACGCCAGGGGCGTCGGCCCGGTGCTCACCCTCGGGGTCTCGGGAGGTCCAGGCAGCCGCGAGGAACTCCTCAACCTCGACACAGCCAGCCAGAAGGAGACCAAAGTGGCCGGGACAGCACCGCTCGGCTCTGCCGGGTAGTCTTGGGTCCTCCGCAGGGCTGCACGAAACTGCGACGATAGATACATGGACGAAAGAGCTAAATAAATAGCTCATTTGGAGGATGTGTACAGTCCCTGCTTTGCGCTAACCTGAGAGGCGAACTCGGCCGACGACCGGGAGAAAATGGAAAGAGTAGGTTCCGAGAGGAAGGAGCTCGTCTTGAAGCCCTGGGTCAAAGTAGCGCTCGTCACAACCCTCTTCGCCGTCCCGGCGATGGCTCTTGGCCAGGTGGTCTGGCCTCCTGCACCCGGTGGCCCCGAGCCCACCGCGGGACAGTTTCCCTTCTTCCTCTTCCTCGCTGCCTTCGAGGCGCTGACGTTCGGTCTCGGTGTCTCGTTCCTGCTCTTCGGATTCGCGCCGTTGAAGCGGGCCCTGGGCGGCCCGCCGTGGAGGACGTGGGCCACGTACCTCGCCGTCGGCTGGTTTCTGGTCTCCTGGTGGCCCCACGATAATATGCACATCCACAACGGTGACGACCTGCAGGGACTCCTCTACATCGAGTACGGCTTCCACGTAACTCTGATGGCGTCGGCCCTGATCCTGGCCTACTCGCTCCTGACGATGCTCAGGCCAGGTGAGGCCGGTGTCATCCCAGCCGGCGCATCGTCCCCGCGTGTTCGGTAAGCCCGTTGGACCACGGCGGTAGGGAGCGCGGAATGTGAGCGCGGGCAGCCGCGCAATCTGGTGGTCGGGCACGACCCTCCACGGGGCTGCCGTCCTCTCCCTGCTGGCGGCGATCGTTCACCTTTGGGTGATCCCTGAACACTTTGAGGAGTGGTGGGGTTACGGGACGTTCTTCCTGGTTGCCGCCCTCGCCCAGGGGTTGTACGCTTTGTGCCTGCTGCGCCGGCCTGGCCGGCCGCTCCTCCTCCTTGGCGTTGCAGGCAACCTGACTATCGTGATCCTCTGGCTGGTCACGCGTACGTCAGGGATACCGCTCTTGGGGCCGCACGCCGGCGACGTAGAAGCGGTCGGGACCCTCGATGTCTTCTGCACGCTCGCGGAGGTTTGTGTCCTCGTGGGGCTCGGAGCGCTGGCGATGAAAGACCTCGCGACGGAGGGGCGTATACAGGTCGTGGTCGTCCTTGCGGTGTCGGCGTTGCTCTTCTGGCATCTCCTGCATCTGCTGGCTGGATCCTCGGCCCACTGACGTGTGAGACCGCCCCCAGCTGTCCGAAACTCCCGAAGCGCGGGTTCGCCCGATCAGTACCGCTCTCTCGACCGCCCGCGCTGGCCTGGTCTCTACGTAAAAAGGTCGATCAGCTGCAAGTTCTCGAACTCTGTAGCGAGGGTGGGGGAGAGTTGGGCGGCGTCGCGCTTCTCGCCCATCGTGTCGGCGACCTCGAGGAAGGCCGCTACGGGGCCTGTCGCAGGGACGTCGCGGCGCTTGAGGGCTACGATCGAGCGGCTCATCTCGGGATTCTCCTCTATTGATACGAGCACCAGGTTCCCGGCCGAGACCGACCTGACAACGGCGGTCCGCGGCAGGAAAGCGACCCCCAGCCTGTGTTCGACCATCCGCTTGGCGGCCTCGATGTTGTCCACCTCCATGGTCCTCAGCTCCCTTATGCCCGCGTTCCTGAACAGGGCGTGCGTCTGCTCGAAGTAGCTGGAGTCGTGGTCGAAGAAGATGAGTTGCTCGTCCCCGATCTCCGTCAAGCTAGCCGCTCCCCTCCGCGTAAAACGATGCCCCGGATCGACGACCAGCACCAGCTCGTCCTCGTAAAGCGGCAGGCTCTCCACCTCGGGATGGCGCATCGCCCGCGTCAGCCCTAGCTGCACCTCCTCCTTGAGAGTCATCTCCAGAATAGCCTCGGAATGCCCGGTCCGAACCGAGATAGAGACCCGCGGATGGGCCGCTGCGAACCTCTCCAGCAACCCCGGCAATGCATAAGTCCCGACGCCCGGCGAAGCCCCGATCCTCAACCTCCCCCCCGAAGCCCCCCGTAGCTCCTCCAACCTGCGCCTACCCTCCTCGAACCCACCCAGAATCCTCTGCGCATAAGGCAAGAATTCCTTGCCGGCCTCCGTAAGCCGCATCCCACGACTGGTCCTCACGAACAGCGCATCCCTGAGCTCCTCCTCCAGTGACTTCAACCGCGCCGTCAAAGTCGGCTGCGTCAGGTACATCTCCTCGGCAGCACGACTCAAGTTCCCCAACCGCGCCACCGCCAGAAAGCATTCGAGTTGTCTGAAGAGCACGCCAAGGCTCCTTCCAGTCGCCTGAAACCTAAGATATAAGTTTCTCCTATATCTGCGATACATGCAAACGATTGGAATAATAACGCTCTCGTTGGTATCTTGGTTTCACGACGGAGCGATCGAAAGGGGCGGCTATGATACCGGTACAGTACAGGGACCCGCAGACGGAGGAGATTTTGGAGCGGCGTTACGAGGAGGGCGCGCCGGCTATAGGGACGCGGGTGAGGATAGGTTTCGACGAGTACCGGGTCCTCTACAGGTGGCGTTGCGTGCCCACCTCCTGCATCGTCTACGTGCACAGGGCCGTCCGGGAGAATCGTCAGGAGGTTCGGACTGCGGCTTGAGCTCGGCTCCAAGCGTTCCGGGGCGTGGCTTGCTAGAGTAGCCTCGCTCTGGAAGCTGTAGAGAGGAGCCGGAGGTCATGACGGATAAGACGCGCACGTATGCGGAGGGGATCGAGTTTACGACCGACATCCCCGATGAGTTCGCAGGCATACTTACGCCCGAGGCGGTCGCCTTCGTGGCGAAACTCTCGCGGGAGTACAGGGAGAGGGTGGACGAACTCCTCGCTGCGCGAGGCGAGCGGCAGGAGAGGATCGCCGCAGGCGAGATGCCTGACTTCCTGCCCGAGACGCGGGACGTCAGGGAGGGAGACTGGGAGATAGCCCCGATCCCGGACGACCTCCAGGACAGGCGCGTCGAGCTGACGGGACCACCTGACGGCAAGATGACGATCAACGCTCTCAACTCGGGGGCGAGCTGCTGGATGGCCGACTTCGAGGATGCCAACTGCCCGACCTGGCACAACATGCTTGAGAGCCAGTTGAACATGAAACAGGCGATCGAAGGCACCATCGCCTTCGACGACCCCGACTCGGGCAAGCACTACGAGCTGAACGAGGACACGGCCGTCATCCTGGCCAGGCCTCGCGGCTGGCACCTGTTCGAGAAGCACATGCTAGTCGACGGGGAGGAGGTCCCTGGCGGCCTCTTCGACTTTGGACTGTACTTCTTCCACAACGCGCAGACGCTTTTGGACAACGGTTCGGGCCCCTACTTCTACCTGCCGAAGATGGAGAGCCACCTCGAGGCGAGGCTCTGGAACGACGCCTTCGAGTTGGCGCAGGACGAGCTAGGCATTCCGCGGGGGACCATCAAGGCCACGGTCCTCATAGAAACGATACTCGCGACCTTCGAGATGCACGAGATCCTCTACGAGTTGCGCGAGCATTCCGCTGGCCTTAACTGCGGCCGTTGGGACTACATCTTCTCCTACATAAAGAAGTTCCGCGAGCAGGACATGCTCCTTCCCGACCGCAACTCCGTGACGATGACCGTTCCGTTCATGCGCGCCTACTCGCTGCTCACGATAAAGACGTGCCACCAGCGCGGCGCGCACGCCATGGGGGGGATGGCTGCCCAGATCCCACGCAGCGACGACCCCGAGTGGACGGAGTTCGCCAACAACAAGGTGCGCGAGGACAAGGAGCGCGAGGCGAAGGACGGCCACGACGGCACGTGGGTGGCCCATCCAGGCATGGTCGGTCTCGCCAAAGAGGCTTTTGATGAGTACATGCCCAAGCCAAACCAGCTAGACAAGATCCCCGACGTAGACCCCTCGGCGGAGGACCTTCTGGAGAAACCTGAGGGCGATATCACCATGGACGGCTTCCGCAACAACATCTCCGTCGGCGTGCAATACCTCGCCGCCTGGCTCGCCGGGCGCGGCGCCGTCCCCGTCTTCAACCTCATGGAGGATGCGGCGACCGCGGAGATCAGCCGCGCCCAGGTGTGGCAGTGGATCCACCACGATAGAGGCATCCTGGAGGACGGCACCGAGGTTACGGAAGTCCTCTTCAACGAGACCCTCGAAGAGGAACTCGAGAAGATCAAAACCGACATCGTCGGCCCGGAACGCTGGGAGACAGACGAGTTCGGTAACGCCGCAGAACTCTTCGCCCGTATCTCGACCGACGACAAGTTCGTCGAGTTCCTTACCCTCCCAGGTTACGAGTACCTGGACTAGAGAGGAGCAAGTATTTCGAGCACCTTGAACAAACCGAGGACCGGAGCCGCTGGAGGACCTCAGGCCCCCGTCCTCCTGCCAAGAAGCGTGGGCCACGTACCCGCGCCAGAGGCCAGGGAGAAGGGCGCTCACCGCGCCCGACTTGCACATATGTGAGCATATACGTGCATAATGCAGATGGTGCAGTACAGAGGATCCAAGGAGGACTATATGGAGAACGGCAAGAACGGGACGGACCGCATCGCCAGGGAGTGGGAAGGCGAGCGATGGGAGGGCATAGAGCGGCCCTATACGGCTGACGACGTTGATCGGCTGCGGGGTTCTGTCAGGATCGAGCACACGCTCGCGCGGTTGGGTGCCCAGAGGCTGTGGATGCTCATGAACGAGCGGCCTTTCGTGCGGGCCCTCGGCGCTCTTACCGGCAATCAGGCCGTGCAGCAGGTCAAGGCGGGGTTGGATGCGATCTACCTCTCCGGCTGGCAGGTGGCTGCCGACGCCAACCTGGCGGGGCACATGTATCCTGACCAGAGCCTGTATCCGGCCAACAGCGTGCCGCACGTCGTCAAGAGGATCAACCAGGCGTTGCAGAGGGCTGACCAGATCCACCACTCTGAGGGCAGGAACGGCACCAACTGGTTCGCCCCGATAGTCGCCGACGCAGAGGCCGGGTTCGGGGGAGCCCTCAACGTCTTCGAGCTGATGAAGGCCATGATCGAAGCCGGAGCAGCCGGCGTCCACTTCGAGGACCAGCTCGCCTCGGAGAAGAAGTGCGGGCACATGGGCGGCAAGGTCCTTATTCCGACTTCCCAGGCCGTCAGGAACCTCGTCTCGGCGCGGCTCGCTGCCGACGTTATGGGCGTCCCGACCGTCATCATCGCCAGGACCGACGCCGACGCGGCCAACCTCATCACCTCCGATGTGGACCCGGTCGACCACGAGTTCCTCACGGGCGAGCGGACCATGGAGGGCTTCTACAGGGTCAACGCGGGCATAGATCAGGCGATCGCCCGCGGCCTCTCCTACGCGCCTTACGCGGACGTGGTGTGGTGCGAGACCTCCGAGCCGAACCTCGAGCAGGCACGCGTGTTCGCAGAGGCCATTCACGAGAAGTTCCCTGGCAAGCTCCTCGCGTACAACTGCTCGCCTTCCTTCAACTGGAAGAAGAAGCTCTCGGAAGAGGAGATCTCCACCTTCCAGGAGGAGATCGGGGCTATGGGCTACCGCTTCCAGTTCGTCACCCTCGCCGGCTTCCACGCCCTGAACTACTCGATGTTCGATCTCGCCCGCAACTACAAGGAACGCGGCATGGACGCCTACTCCGAGCTGCAGCAGGCCGAGTTCGCAGCCGAGGAGCACGGATACACCGCGACCAAACACCAGCGCGAAGTCGGCGCCGGCTACTTCGACGAGGTCGCCCAGATCGTCGCCGGAGGCAGCGCCTCGACGACGGCCCTCACCGGCTCGACCGAGGACGAGCAGTTTGTGAAGTAGGCTACAGGCTTCAGGTTACAGGTTTCAGGGGAGCCGGAAACCCCGGCTCCCTCTAGCAGAGGAGGAACCATGCCGAGAGATCCACAGAGTCGTGTAACCGATGACGCCGCGCAGCCGGAGAGACCGTCCGGGATCGCCCCCGAAGAGGTGGTTGAGCCGGACCGAAAGCAGAACGCCGCTGATGCTGACTGGCTATCCATGGCCACCGCGGACCCGGCACTGTTCCTCAAAGACTCCGGCTCCGAGTAGAGAGCCCCCATCGCGCACGGGCCTCCGGCGCCTACCACGTCATTCCCGCGCAAGCGGGAATGACGTGTACCTGCGTTAGGAACGCGGAACCGTTCAAGCGCATTCGACATTGCGCCTCAGCCCCGCTGATGCCCGTAACCCCTGTAGGGGCGGGTTTCAAACCCGCCCAAAAACGCACCGCCCTAACCCAACAACGCCTCACCCACGTATCCGCCACCCTTGATCCCTGGAGGGCAGGCGAAAACGGCGCTGCCGGTATGTTCTATGTACTCTGTGAGGCGGTCGTTCTGGCCGAGGCGGCGCTGGAGCGGAACGAACTGCTTGTGGGGATCTCGCTGGAAAGATATGAAGAACAGGCCGGCGTCGAGTTGACCTGTCTTGGAGTCCATGCCGTCGGTGAAGGAGTAGCCGCGGCGCAGTATACGCTCGTTCGGGTCTTTGCGGGCGAGGCGGACGTGGGAGTCCACCGGGATCAGGGGTAGGCCGTCGGGGCCCTTGGTTTTGAGGTCAACCGGGTCGAACTCGTCTTCTTTTCCCAGAGGAGCGCCGCTCGCCCGATGCCGCCGCCCCGTCCGACCGCGCTGTCCACTTCCCGCCGGATGTTCCCCGCCAGAGCGCGGGATTCCCTGCGCATCCAGAGCACCATGTACGTCAAGAACCCGACCGCGAGGAAAAGCGCGAAGGCCTCGAAGATCTTCTCCGCCGGCCCCTCGAGCTCGCCCACCGTCGCAAACAAGAAGCCCGCGAGAACTACAGAGACCGCGATCGCAGCCCCAACCCCGTACCACACCTGCCGGCGCTGCTCGTGATGGTCGATCTGGGTCAGGTAAGCCAGCACGATGGCCACCAATAGACTCGCCTCGAAACCCTCCCGCAACAGCACCACAAAGGCCGCTAACACGCGAGCCACCCCCTTTCGAAAACGGAATACCTGTCCGTGCAAATGACAATCATTCGCATCATGGCACGAGAATAGGTGGACTGGATCTGAAGGTCAGGGCCGGCCCGCGGTCTCCGTGACTGAGATCACGAGTTACGCAGCGTGCTCTAGCTATGGGCGTTCCTGGATCTGCAGGTACTCTATGCCTTTGAGGTCCAACCAGTAACGTTGCGGTCCTTCGTCCTGACGCACGACGCGGATCAGGACGCCGTCACACGAGGCGCAGCGCACGACCGTGCCTATCTCGCTGATGTATGCCAATTGCGCGCCGACCTCGCCGCTTGAGCCGCAGTGGACGCAGGCGGCCCTTGCGGTGGTGATCTCGAAGGTGAAGATCTCGGCCAGTACGCCCGCCGCGGCGTTGCCGTCGAGCCTCTGTTCGTCCATTGTTATCCTCCTGTTGGTCCGAAGCGTTCCGTCTTGATGCGGGCTGGGTCGTGGCCAAGCCCAACGAGCGCCGTCGCCGCCGTCTCGACCAGCGGGGTGGGGCCGCACACGAAAGCGAGGGGTCGTTCCTGAGGTGGGAAGGCGACATCCTTCAGCATCGCCTGGTCGATCCTGCGGTCGTAGCCCTGCCAACCCTCAGGCGCCGAGCGGGTGAGAGTTTGGATCACCTCGAGTGCCTCGTCCTCGGCGGCGAGCGCTTCCAGCTCTTCGCGGAAGATCACCTCTTCGTAGGAGCGTGAGGAGTAGAGCAGGCGGACCGGAGCGTCGCTGCCAGCCGCCTTACGGTGACGGACCATCGCCATCAGTGGCGCTATACCCGATCCTCCGGCGAGGAGGAGCAGGGGACCACCCTCGTTCGCGTCCCAGGCGAACCAGCCCCCGATCGGACCGCGCAGCTCCAGCCCGTCGCCGGCGCGCAGCTCTTCCGTCAGGTAGGGCGAGACCTCGCCATCATCCAGTCGCTCGACGAGGAGCTCGATCCTGCCACTTTCCGGCGCCGAGGCTATTGAGTAGCTCCTCTCGGCCTGGTAGCCGTCTTCGGCTGTGAGCCTGACGTCGACGTGCTGGCCGGCCCTATGGCCGTTCCAATCTGGGACCTCCAGGAACAGGCTCTTTGTTCGGGGCGTGTCAGGGATGGACTCGGCGACCTCGCCGATCTGCCAGGCGAGCCTGCGCGGGGTGCCTGCCATCCTAGTCGCCCCAGTAGCGTTGCTCGCGCCAGGGGTCACCGTGGTTGTGGTAGCCAAGTGACTCCCAGAAGCCCGACTCTTCCTCAGCCGTGAGCCTGAGACCACGCACCCACTTGGCACTCTTCCAGAGGTAGAGGTGGGGGACGAGCAGGCGCGCCGGTCCACCGTGCTCGGGTTCGAGCGGCTCACCCTCGTAGGTGTGGGCGATCCAGGCTTTGCCCCCCGTGACCTCCTCCAGCGGAAGGTTAGTGGTATAGCCCCCATCGGAGAAGGCGAGCACATACTCCGCCGACGTATCTGTTCCTTCCAGCAGGGTATCCACGGAGACGCCTTCCCACGTCGTGTCCAGCTTGGACCATTTCGTGACGCAGTGGATGTCGCGTGTGATCTCCTCCGAGGGCAGTGCCCGAAACTCCTCCCACGACCAGGCTCTGGGCTCGTCCACTTCGCCCTCGACCGAGAAGGCCCACTCCGAAAGCTGGGTGCGCGGCGTGGGACCAGCGGAGAGAACCGGGAAACCGTCCACCAGATACTGCCCCGGCGGTACGCGTTCGGAGGTACCTTCCGGCTGCCGGCGCCGACCCCGAAAGCCGCGGGAGAAGAACCCTCTGCCCATACCGATACCCCCTGTTGTCGTGCTCATTCGGGAAGGCATTCATTCTGGCACGTCACCGCAGCCAGGGTCAAACCCCTGTGCCGCAGAGCCTCGACTCATCTTCGAACATGCCGCGTCGGCCTTACAATTAGCGTATGGCCCTGATTGATCGACGAAACAGACTCTTACCGGACGGCGTACCCCGCTACGTCTGACTCTACGATGCCGGCGGCGTGACCGCCGAACGCTACACTGCCGTGTTCACGGGGCTTCTCTCGCTCAAGAAGCCGGGCGAGTACACCTACCTGCGCATGGGTGAGAACCCGATCGGACCTGACGGTTACACGGTGAACTTGGGCCGCCCGCCTTACGGCGAGTTGGGAGGTGAGATCTCATTTGCTGATCTCCCGGAGGGCTGCAAGGGCCTGGTGCTGGACGCGTACCGGAAGATGTGGAACCTGTAGCGGGACCAACCCAAAATGTCCTGCTACCCTAGCTCCTGCTTCAGGACGTGGTAGCTGTGGCCCTTCGGGTAGTCCGGGATGTCCACGACGACTTCGTAGCCGGCCCTCTCGTAGAACGGCCGCGCCTGGAAACTAATACCGGTCCGCTTTGTTGATGGCATAATGTGAGCATGCCAAAGATACACTACTCACGGGTAATCACGGAAGATCCCAAAGAACTAAAGGAGCTCGAAAGGTACCATCGCTACTCTCACCTCTTCCAGCGCGTCAGG